>SVQY01000067.1 GCA_015065135.1 Oscillospiraceae bacterium | reverse complement strand
TTTGCCGAATTTTCGGCAGCGGGGCGATAATTACTAATGTTTATTGTTCGGTACGTCTTCAGATGTTGTCAGCACCATTGCCTTGAAGGCACGGTGCATACCGCCACTTGAAGTGGTGGTTATGATTGAGCGGGGAGTTACATCTGTATGGCAGCTACTCTTCCGTCAGGCTGCGCCTGCCACCTTCCCTCACAAGGGAAGGCTACCGAGCTCGTTGCTTTCATGCAGCAGACGGAAAACAGCGCTTTTCTCAACGGATCTTATAACATTCTACTATGAGTGTAATCAGCCTCCCCGCACAAGGGAAGGCTACCAAAGCAGCCGGCAAGCTTCGCGCTTGCCCGGGTATGGCACCGTATCGCCCGTCTGTTATGAAAGGCCTCGGTCCCGTGAGCCCTCCCTTGTGAGGGAGGGGGACCGCTTGCGGTGGGAGAGTAGTCACCCAACGGTGATCAGCTACACCGCAAATCCCAATTAAAATAAGGAGAACCCCTATGCTGACAAGCAAACAACGCGCACAGCTGCGCTCTATTGCTTCCAATGAGCCTACCATTATGCAGGTGGGCAAAAGCGGCGTGACCGAGACGATGGTCAAGACCGTTTCCGATGCCCTTGAGGCACGCGAGCTGATCAAGATGCGCGTGCTGGAAAATTCGGGCGAGGCCGCGCGCGACGTGGCCGAGGCCCTGGCCGAGGCAACCGGTGCCGAGGTGGTTGCCGTGATCGGCAAGTGCCTGATCCTTTACCGCGAGTCCGAGACCAAAAAGAAGATCGAGCTATGCTAAGCGGTGTGATGCGCATCGGCATCTACGGTGGCACCTTCGCCCCCATCCATCGGGGACATATCGCCGCCGCCGAGGCCTTTCTCACACAGATGGAACTGGATCTGCTCTACGTGATCCCCGCAGGCATCCCACCCCACAAGCAGATCGATGCCTCGGACGACCCCGCACACCGCCTGGCTATGTGCGAGCTGGCCTTTGCCGGCCGGCGCAATGTGATCGTGAGCGATATGGAGATCCGTCGGGAGGGCAAGAGCTACACGGTGGATACCCTGCGTGCTCTGCACGCCGAGGATCGCCGCCTGTTCCTGCTCATGGGCACCGATATGATGCTGACCCTTGACAGCTGGCGTGCGCCGGAGGAGATCTTCCGTCTCTGCTACCCCATCTATATCAGGAGAGAGAACGACCCCATTTTAGAGGCGCAGATCATCAAAAAGAACGAGACGTATCTGCAAAAATACGGCAAGATCGCCAGACGCCTGATGGCCGATGTGATCGAGCTTTCCTCCACCGAGATCCGTGACCGCGTGAGAAGGGGAGAGGAGATCGACAGCCTCGTGCCCACGGCCGTTGCCGACTATATCCGCGAAAAGGGATTGTATCAATGAGTAACGGGATGATTACAGAAGAAATGCTTGATACCCTACGCGCCGATATGGCGAAAAAGCTATCCCCCTACCGCATGCGGCACACCCTGGGCGTGGAGGAGATGACGGCCACGCTGGCCCGTCTCTATGCTCCCGATGAAGAAAATATGCTCCGCGCCGCCGCGCTGCTGCACGATATGACCAAGGAGCTGACCGAGCAGCAGCAGCTGGAGATCCTTGCCCGTCACGGTGTCACGCTGCGCGAGGACGAGCGCTGCGCGCCCCCCATCTGGCACGGTATGACCGCCGCCCTGGTGATCCCCGAGCGCTATCCGGCGCTGGCTACCCCCGCGCTGCTCTCTGCGGTGCGCTGGCATACCACGGGGCGCGCCGATATGACGCTGACCGATGCGATCCTGTGTCTGGCGGATTATATCGAGCAGGGGAGAGATTTCCCCGACTGCGTGGCGCTGCGCGAGGCGTTTTTTGCGCCGCATCCTGCCGAAATGGCAGAAAAGGGGCGGCTGGCGCACCTGCGCCGCACGCTTATCCGTTACTTTGAAAATACGCTTTCCGGCCTGCAAAAAAAGGGCAGACCCATTTGCCCCGATACCCTTGCCGCCCTGGAGAGCTTACGAAACAGAAGCGAATTTTGAAAGGAAGTACCATGGAAGACATTACCTTTGAAAACTGGGAGCAGCTCCCCTCACTCGCCGATGCCGATGCTGCCGAGCTTGCCGAGGCGATCCGCTATGTGCTGGATGCCAAGCGCGGCAAGGATATTGCCGTGATCCCCGTGGAGGGGCGCAGCGACATTACCGATTGCTTCGTGCTTTCCAGCGCCAACTCGGGTACCCATGTGCGCGCGCTTGCCGACGAGGTGGAGTTCCGTATGGGGCAGCGCGGCGTGCAGCCGCTTCACACCGACGGTGGCGATCAGCGGGACTGGATGGTGGTGGATTTCGGCACCGTCATCGTGCACGTCTTTAACCGCGAGGCGAGAGAGTTTTATCATCTGGACAAATTGTATGCCGAGCCTAAGACCTCGGCAGAGGAGGACTAATATGAAATACGATTTTGTCGCCACCGAGAAAAAGTGGCAGGAAAAATGGGAAAAGGCCGGCATCTTCCACGCTGCCGACAAGAGCGAAAAGCCGAAGTTCTACGGCCTTGTGGAGTTCCCGTACCCCAGCGGCGCAGGTATGCACGTGGGCCATATCAAGGCCTACGCAGGCCTTGAGGTCATCAGCCGCAAGCGCCGTATGGAGGGCTACAACGTCATGTTCCCCTTGGGCTTTGACGCCTTTGGTCTGCCCACCGAGAACTATGCCATCAAGACCGGCATCCACCCCCGTGAGGTGACCGATAAGAATATCGCGCGTTTCTCCGAGCAGCTGAAGCGCGTGGGCTTCTCCTTTGACTGGCCCCGCGTGGTGGATACCACCGAGGAGAAGTACTACAAGTGGACCCAGTGGATCTTCCTCAAGATGTTTGAGAACGGTCTGGTGTTCCGCGACACCGCGCTGGTCAACTACTGCCCCAGCTGTAAGGTGGTGCTTTCCAACGAGGATTCCCAGGGCGGCAAGTGCGATATCTGCCACAGCGACATCGTGCAGAAGTCCAAGGACGTCTGGTATCTGCGTATCACGCAGTACGCCGATAAGCTCCTGGAGGGTCTGGAGGAGGTAGACTATCTCCCCAACGTCAAGATGCAGCAGGTCAACTGGATCGGCCGCAGCACCGGCGCCTTCGTGAATTTTGCGGTGAAGGGCATTGCAGAAAAGCTGCGCATCTACACCACCCGTCCCGATACCCTCTTTGGCGTGACCTTTATGGTCATGGCCCCCGAGCATCCGCTGCTGGAGAAGTACCGCGACCGCATCCTGAACGCCGATGCGCTGGATGCCTACCGCGAGGAGTGCGCCAAGAAGACCGAATTTGAGCGCACCCAGATGAACAAGGATAAGACCGGCGTGCGCATCGAGGGTCTGACCGCCGTCAATCCCGTCACCGGCAAGGAGATCCCGATCTACATTTCCGACTACGTGATGATGGGCTACGGCACCGGTGCCATTATGGCGGTGCCCGCACACGATGACCGCGACTACGCCTTTGCCAAAAAGTTCGGCATCGACATCGTGGAGGTCATCAAGGGCGGTGATATCTCCAAGGAGGCCTATGCCGGTGACGGCGAGATGGTCAACTCGGATTTCCTCAACGGCATCACCGAGAAGAAGGTGGCCATCGAGAAGATGGTCAAGGTGCTCGCCGAGAAGGGCGTTGGCGAGGCCGGCGTACAGTATAAGATGAAGGATTGGGCCTTCAACCGCCAGCGCTACTGGGGCGAGCCCATCCCGATCGTGCATTGCGACAAGTGCGGTATGGTGGCCGTTCCCTACGAGGAGCTGCCCCTGCGTTTGCCCAACGTGGAGAATTTTGCCCCCGGTGAGGGCGGCGAGTCTCCCCTTGCCAAGATCGAGAGCTTTGTGAACTGCAAGTGCCCCAAGTGCGGCGGCGCTGCCAAGCGCGAGACCGACACCATGCCTCAGTGGGCAGGCTCCTCCTGGTATTTCCTGCGCTATATCGATCCGCTGAACGAGGATTGCCTGGCCGACCCCGAGAAGCTGAAGTATTGGCTGCCCGTTGACTGGTACAACGGCGGTATGGAGCACGTGACCCGTCACCTGATTTACAGCCGCTTCTGGCACAGATTTTTGTACGACATCGGTGTGGTGCCCACCAAGGAGCCCTACGCCAAGCGCACCGCCCAGGGCCTTATCCTCGGTCCCGACGGTCAGAAGATGTCCAAATCCCGCGGTAACGTGGTGGATCCCCTGAACGTGGTGGATGAGTTCGGCGCAGATACCCTGCGCGTGTATATCCTCTTTATGGGTGACTACGGCGCGGCCGCACCCTGGTCCGAGAGCAGCATGCGCGGCTGCAAGCGCTTCCTGGATCGCGTAGCCGGCCTTGCCGAAAAGGCAAAGGGCACCGGCGTGACCAAGGCGCTGGAGACCCCCTTCCACAAGACCATCAAGAAGGTCACCTCGGATATCGAGGAGATGAAGTTCAACACCGCCATTGCGGCGATGATGGAGCTGATCAACGAGATCGACAAGGTGGGCGAGATCACCGCTGACGAGGTGAAAACGCTGGCCGCAATGCTTTGCCCCTTCGCACCTCACCTGTGCGAGGAGATCTGGGAGAGCCTTGGCGGCGAGGGCTTCTGCTCGATGACCGCCTGGCCCGTTTATGACGAGGCCAAGACCGTCTCGGATACTGTGGAGATCGCCGTGCAGCTTTGCGGCAAGCTGAAGGCTGTTGGCAATGCCCGCAGGCGCCTCCCGCGAGGAGATGGCCGCGCTTGCCAAGGCTGACGCCCGTGTAGCCGCAGCTCTCGAAGGGAAGACTGTTATGAAGGAGATCGTGGTTCCCGGCAAGATCGTGAACTTTGTCGCAAGATAAGCGGCGCATTGCTTTGTTGCGGTGAATGTTTTCGTCTTTGCAAAGCAAAGTGATGGCGTTGCCATCAAGAAAACTTCATTATTTCACCATAGGTGAAATTAGGCGCCATTGTCTTGCTTGCTTCTCTCACGACAAGGGGAGCAAGGTGCGCAAGATAAGCGGCGCATTGCTTTGTTGCTCCTCAAAAGCGGCTGACGAACTTGCAAGTCTCGGTGGACTTTGCAAAAAAGTCTTTCAAAGTTTTAAAAATCTCTTGACAAGAGAGAACTTTTCGTGTATAATAACAAAGTACTATTGTTTTAACCGCGAGGGGAGGGAAACAGAAATGGCAGAAGTAAAGCTGAAAGAGGGCGAAACCCTTGACAGTGCTTTGCGTCGGTTCAAGCGCCAGTGCGCAAGATCCGGTGTCCTTGCCGAACTTCGCAAGAGAGAGCATTACGAAAAGCCCAGCGTAAAGCGTAAGAAGAAGTCCGAAGCTGCACGCAAGCGTAAGTATAAATAATTGCGAAGCAAAAAGAGCCGCACATCGTGCGGCTCTTTTTGTTTTTTGCATCGTGCCATGCAGCTGTGTGCGATTTTGCTTGCGCAAAACCGCCAAGTTTGGAATTAGCGTGTCATCCTGAGTGGAGCGATAGCGAAACCGAAGTTTTGCGGGTCGAGGGCTTTGCCCGAGCAAGCAAAACCAAGGGAGCGGCAAGCCGCGACCGCAGGGATCTACTACGGATGACCAATAGCTTTCCCGACAGGTGTTGCATCCATTATGCTGCACAAAGAAAGTAACCCTTGCTTCAAAAAGCTATCCAAACTCCTTACGAGATCCCGCTGCGCGCAAAGCGCTTGCGCTTTTGTCCGCTCGGCAAGCCTCGCCTACCAAAAGTTCGACTACGGGCTACGCCCTCCGCTCAGGATGACACGTAGCCGGCGAATGAAGGTCACCCCTCCGTCTGCTGCGGCGCCACCTCCCTCCGCAGGGAGGCTTCTGGATAGCCTTGTGTTTGGTACACCTCATCCGTCACGCATTCGCGTGCCACCTTCCCCCACTGGGGAAGGCAGAAGTGCAGCGAGCCTTTTATAAAACCGTTCTGTGGACAAGCATTCTGTTTACCAAATGCGCACTTGCTTTAGCCTTCCCCTACTGGGGAAGGCAGAAGTGCAGCGAGCCTTTTATAAAACCGTTCTACGGGTAAGCGTTCTGCTTATCGAATTCGCACTTGCTTTAGCCTTCCCCAGTGGGGGAAGGGGGACCGCGATAGCGGTGGATGAGGTGTTCTCACGTCTCCGCACCGCCCAACGCGGCTACGTGCGATGCTTCACAAACCTCCCGTTTCCGCGCACAAAATCCCCAAAAATCCGCAAAATTCATTGACTTGCCCCAATGGATATAGTATAATAAAATCATCATTTTGATCATAGCTGCCCATAAAGAAAGGAAGTCCCATGCTCAAACGCTTTCTCAGCTATTACGGCCCTCACAAAAAGATGATGGCGCTGGATATGCTGGCATCCCTTCTGATCTCGCTGATCGGTATGGTCTATCCCATCGTGACCAATCGGATGCTCAACGACTACATTCCCAATAAAATGTACCGCACCATCATCATCGCCGGCGCCATCGTGCTGGCGCTCTACCTTTTGCGGATGCTGCTGCGCTATTTCGTGCAGTATTACGGCCACGTGATCGGCGTGCGGATGCAATCCCAGATGCGCAAGGATCTTTTCGCCCACCTGCAAAAGCTGCCCTTCCGCTTCTATGACAATCACGAGACCGGCCGCATCATGACCCGTATCACCAGCGATCTGTTCGAGGTCTGCGAGCTGGCGCATCACGGCCCCGAGAACCTGCTGATCAGCGCGGTGATGATCGTGCTTTCCTTCATCTATTTGATGACCATTGACTGGATCCTGACCCTCATCATCTTCGCCTGCGTGCCCATCCTGGTGATCGTGACGATGCACTACCGCAAGGCGATGAAGCGCGCGTTTGACGACCGCCGCAAGAGCAATGCCACCATCAATGCCGCGGTAGAAAGCAGCATCACCGGCATCCGCGTGACCAAGGCCTATACCAACGGCGCCCTGGAGACCGCCAAGTTTGAAAAGGGAGACGAAGCATTTGTGGACTCCTCCCGCGCTGCTTACAAGGCCATGGCCAAGTTCCACTCCTCCACCTCCTTTATCACCGATATCTTCAACGTGTTCATCCTGATTGCCGGCGGCCTGTTCCTCTATGCGGGGCGCATCTCCTTCGGTGATTATTCCACCTTTATCGTCTCGGTCAACCTCTTTATCAACCCGGTCAATATGCTCATCGGCTTTATGGAGCAGTTCCAGAACGGTGTCAGCGGCTTCAAGCGCTTCGTGGAGATCATGGAGGAGCAGCCCGAGTGCGATGCCCCCGATGCCCGTGAGCTGACAAATGTGCAGGGCGAGATCGCCTTTGAGGACGTTTCCTTCTCCTACGAGGAGGGCAAGGAGGTGCTGCACCACGTGGATCTGCAGCTGCAGCGCGGCAAAAAGCTGGCGCTGGTGGGCCCCTCCGGCGGCGGTAAGACCACCCTTTGTCACCTGCTCCCCAACTTCTACAGGCTGGAGCAGGGGCAGGGCAGGATCCTGATCGACGGCACCGACGTGCGTGAGCTGACCCTCGGCTCGGTGCGCCGTCACATCGGCATCGTGCAGCAGGACGTGTTCCTTTTTGTGGGTACGATACGTGAAAATATCCTATATGGCAGACCCGATGCCACCGAGGCGGAAATGCAGGAGGCGGCACGCCGCGCCAATATCCACGACTATATCATGTCGCTGGAAAAGGGCTACGATACCGAGATCGGTGAGCGCGGTGTCAAGCTCTCCGGCGGTCAGAAGCAGCGCCTGAGCATCGCGCGCGTGTTCCTCAAGGATCCGGCGATCCTCATTCTGGACGAGGCCACCAGCGCGCTGGATAATACCACCGAGATCCTGATACAGCAGGCACTTGATGAGCTTTGCAAGGGTCGCACCACCCTGGTGGTGGCGCACCGCCTTTCCACCATCCGCAATGCGGATGAGATCGCCGTGGTGCAAAACGGTCGCGTTACCGAGCGCGGCACTCACGAGGAGTTGATCGCCGGCGGCGGCACCTACCGCGATCTCTACGCCCTTCAGTTCCGCGAAAACGATCGTTTTGAGCCCAACGGCATCCAAGCCAAATAAAGTACAAAAACCCGACGTGGCGCTTGGCGCCACGTCGGGTTTTTCTTTGTAGCCTTTAGGGCGTATAAACCACCACTGCAAGTGGTGGAATAAAAATGCTTTAGCCATAGGCTCTCCCCTTGGGAGAGCTCCCGCAATAGCGGGTGAGAGGGCAGGAAATACCCCTCTCCGTCGGCTCCGCCGCCACCTCTCCCCAAGGGCGAGGCT
>SVQY01000066.1 GCA_015065135.1 Oscillospiraceae bacterium | reverse complement strand
CGAGATCATCATCTGCGACGATGGCAGCAACGATGATACCGCCGCCGTGGTCGCAGCGCTGGGCGATCCGCGCGTGCGCTGCGTGACCGGTGAGCATCTTGGCAAGGGCGGCTCACTCTCGCGCGGCGTGATGGCGGCAACGGGAGACCGTATCTTTTATACCGATATAGATCTGGCATACGGAACACGGGTCATTCCGCGCTTTCTGGAGGCACTTGCCCGCGGTGCCGATCTGGCGATCGGCTCAAGGCCCTTGCATCCGCGCGGCTACGAGGGCTATCCGCTTCATCGCAAGCTCTTTTCGGGTGGATACCGCGCGGCGCTGCGGCTGCTTGGCGGTATTCACGTCAGCGATGCGCAATGTGGCTGCAAGGCCTACACCAAAAATGCCGCCAGAGCGATATTTGCGGAGATCGGCGAGCAGGGCTTCGCCTTTGAGTTCGAAACGCTGCTAAGGGCCGAAAAAGCCGGTCTCGCGGTGTGTGAGCTGCCGGTCAGAGTTCTGCGAAACGGTGCTTCTCACGTGCGCCCGATGCGCGACGGCCTCAGAATGCTGAAGGCTGCGATGCGGATCCGGCAGCAGTACAAATAAATAAAAAAGGTTGCGATCTGTGCCAAATTTGTTTGGGGCGCAGATTGCGACCTTTTTTTCATTTTCTGCGTGCTACAATCAAAGAAAAAAGGAAGTGAAGAAATGATCCATACCGATTACGGCTACGAGGTGCGATCCGGCAATCGCGTGCTTTGCGTGCGGCTTTACGGCGAGATCGACCATCACAGCGCATCTGTGCTGCGCAAGGATCTGGACGAGCTGCTGCTGCGTGAGCGCCCCCTGCGGCTGGTGTTTGACCTTTCCCGCATTGATTTTATGGATAGCTCCGGCCTGGGGCTGCTGATGGGGCGCTATCGCCTGATGAAGGAGCTGGGCGGCGTGACCGCCATTGAGCGTGCCAATCAGGGCACGATGAAGATGCTGCATCTTGCCGGCATGGAACGGTTTTTCGAGATCGGGCGCGGTTGAAAGGAGAGGGAAGATGAATACAAGAGAGAAAAGAGAGATCAATCGGATGCATTTATGCTTGCCGTCTCTATCGGTCAACGAGGGCGTGGCAAGGGGAGCGGTGTCTGTCTTTTGCGCGCAGGCAGATCCTGCCGTCACGCAGCTTTCGGATATCAAATGCGCGGTCTCTGAGGCGGTCACCAACTGCATCGTGCACGCCTACAGAGGCACGGTGGGAATGATCTACATAACGGCGATCCTGTATGCCGACGGCGTGCGCGTGATCGTTAAGGATAAGGGCTGCGGCATTGCGGATGTCAGACGGGCACGGGAGCCGTTATACACCACCGATGCCGCCAATGAGCGCAGCGGGATGGGCTTTACCGTGATGGAGAGCTTTATGGATCGGCTGGCGGTGCATTCCAGACCGGGAAAGGGAACTGTTGTCGTTATGAGCAAGCGCTTTGAAAAAGCAGCCGTAAAGGAGTGATCTTGTGGGAGAAAACGTTCGTCTGGAGCGGCATTATGAGCTGCTGGCGATGGCGCAATCCGACGAGGAGCAGGAAGCCGCCAAGGCGACCGAGATCCTGATCTGTGAGAATATGGGGCTGGTGCGCAATGCGGCGATGCGCTTTCGCGATCGCGGCACCGAATATGAGGACCTGCTGCAGATCGGTACCATCGGTATGCTGCGTGCCATCCGGACCTTTGATCTTTCGCGCGGTACAGCCTTTTCCACCTTTGCGGTACCGCTCATCGTGGGCGAGATCCGCCGTCATCTGCGGGATGACGGCATCATTCGCGTCAGCCGCAATTATAAAAGGCTGGCAGCAGAGCTGACAGCCAAGCGGCGCGAGATCGCGGAGCGAGAGGGCAGAGAAGCCACGCTGGAGGAGCTGGCAATGGCGGTAGACGTATCCAAGGAGGAGGCCGCCACCGCCCTGGCGGCGATCACCCCGGTGACCTCGCTTTCCGATTGCGCCTTTGAGGAGGAAAAGGGGGAGCTTGCCGAACGGATCACCGATGACGAGAGTGCCAATGAGCCGGCTATTTTGAGCGATCGTATCGCTCTGCGTGCGGCGATTGAGCGGATGCCGGCGCTGTGGCGCAAGATCCTGCTGCTACGCTATTATCGTGATTGCACGCAGCAGCAAACAGCCGATGTGTTGGGCCTTTCGCAGGTCAAGGTGTCGCGTGAGGAAAAAAAGATCCTCAGCTTTCTCCGTCGGGAAATGATCGTATAAAAACACCCGAAACGCCAAGCGTTTCGGGTGTTTTGCTTATGCCACGGGGGCTACGTAATTGACAAAATAGATGCTGGTGATCACGGGGGTGCGTACGGGCTTGGAGCGCTCGCCGCTGATGGGCTGCGCCGTCACGTCAAGCTTTGCGATGGTATCCACCGTCTCCATGCCGGCTACCACGCGACCAAAGGCGGCATATTTGCCGTCCAACGCATCGTGAGAATCCTCATGCACGATAAAGAACTGGCAGCTGGCCGAATCCGGGTTGTTGCTGCGCGCCATCGAGATCACGCCTCGCTCGTGGCTCAGCGTGTTCTGCTCAAAGCCGTTGGCGGAGAATTCGCCGTAGATCTTATTGGGGGAGGAGCCGGTGCCGTTGCCCTTGGGGTCGCCACCCTGGATCATAAAGCCCTCTACCACGCGGTGGAAGGTCAAGCCGTCATAAAAGCCGGCATAAACAAGTTTCTGGAAGTTGTCTACCGTCTGAGGCGCATACTGGGGGTATAGCTCGACCACAAAGGTGGCACCGCCCTCTATATTGAATTGTACGAATTTGGTGATATCGGTTGCCTGCGGAAGAGAAACGGTATAACAAAGGGAAGGATCCACCACGGGGGAGGTATCCTCCTTGCTTTTGGTGGGAGCTGTAATATCGCGGTCACACGCAACGAAGAAAGTCAATAATAAAGAAAGGACTAACATGAAAGCAAGCAAGCGCTTCATTGTTATTGGCCTCCAAAAATCATATGAATTATGTAAGCAAGCAAGGAACGGGATCAGATGCTTTTACCGCACGTTCGATGGATATAAATATCAATGCTTATAATTATATTAACATAATAGTGCAGATTTGTCAAGTTTTTTCTTAAAAAAGCAGGCGAACGGGATGAAAAAAAGCCGATTTTAAAGGGCGGCGGACGGAGACATACGTATCGGTGTTCCAAAATGATGAAAAAGGGGAAGGATGCGCAAAAAAGGGCGGAGCATCGCTCCGCCCCGAGGGGTCAGATCAGGCTTCCTCCACCGAGTCGGGAACGGTGGAAAGCGCGGCGATCCGCTGCAGGCGCTCGTAGCATTCCGCAAGGAACTGCTCGGGGGCGAGATCGGGATACTTGTTGTTGAAGTTATCCACCTCCAGCGTCAGCGGACCTGTATAGCCATATTCGTCCAGCTTGTCGATGCAGCGCTGATAGTTGCAGTTGCCATCAAAGGGGAGCAGGTGAATATCGGGGGAGCCGACCTTTTCAAAGGTCCTGCCGTGGTTGTCGTGGATGTGCGTGCAAAGCAGCTTGTGGCAGTAAACGTCCATCCATTGCACCGTTTTGGTGTAGCAATGCTCGTGGCCGAAGTCGTAGCAGAAGCGCACGTGATCAAATTTTTCGTAGCGCTCGGAGAAGTAGGAAAGATTGCCTACCTGGCGCAGGTTTTCGAAAGCGATCTTCACGCCCTTTTCCGCTGCGTGGAACACGAGCTCATCAAAGCGCTGCAGGCCGAGATCGCTGATGCCGGGGGCATACCAGCCACCTGAAACGTGCATCACAACGGCAGGCACGCCGTGCCTTGCGGCAAGGTCGATGCAATTTTTCATGCCGCGGTAGACGTCGATGTATTCCATACCGGGGATCCACATATTATTGATGCCCGCAAAGGGGGCGTGAATGGTCTCAAAGGTCATGCCGTAGGCCTCAGCCTTTTCCTTCAGCGTACCGATCGTGGTGTCATTTTGGCTACCGGTAAAGAAGGTCTCAAAGCCTGTGCTGTGGATCATGTCCAGCTGCTCCGGCTGCGGCATGCCCATCATACAACCAACGTTGATGCCAAGTTTTCTTTTCATAGTCGTGCTTCTCTTTCGTGTTGTTATTCAAACAAGGGGGTGGAAAGGTATCTGTCACCGGTATCGGGCAAAAGAACGGTGATGATCTTGCCGCGATTGCCGGGGCGCTGCGCAAGCAAGCCGGCGGCGTGAAGTGCTGCGCCGGAGGAAATGCCTACCAAAAGCCCCTCGGTGCGTGCCAGCTTGCGTGCGGCCGCATAGGCCTCCTCCTCGGTTACGGGGATCACCTCGTCAACCAGTGAGCGGTCCAGGTTTTCGGGCACAAAATTGGCGCCGATGCCTTGCAGACCGTGTGGGCCAGCCTGACCCATAGAGAGCAGGGGAGAGGCGGCAGGCTCTACTGCCACGACCTTGAGAGAGGGAATATGGCGGCGCAGATAAGCTGCTGTGCCGCTGAGCGTGCCGCCGGTGCCGACGCCTGCCACAAAAATATCCACATGGCCGTTGCTATCCTCCAGGATCTCGGGGCCGGTGGTGGCACTGTGAGCGGCGGGGTTGGCGGGATTGTCAAACTGAGAGGGGATAAAGCTGCCCGGAATGGTGGCGGCAAGCTCCTCGGCCTTGGCGATGGCGCCGCGCATGCCCTCGGTGCCGGGTGTCAGCACGATCTCCGCACCGTAGGCAGCAAGCAGCCGTCTGCGCTCGATGCTCATGGTGTCCGGCATCGTCAGGATCACGCGATAGCCGCGGGGCACGCCGATGGCGGCAAGGCCGATGCCGGTGTTGCCGCTGGTGGGCTCGATGATGGTCGCACCGCCCTTCAGCAGGCCGCGCGCCTCCGCATCCAGGATCATCGCAAGGGCAACGCGATCCTTGACCGATCCTGCGGGATTCAGATATTCCAGCTTCAGAAGCAGCTTGGCTTCGGGATTGTTTTCTCGGTTAAAGCGGACCGGCTCGAAAAGGGGAGTGCTCCCCACCAGCTCGGTAATGCTGCGATAATACATAAGATCACCTCGGGAAATATTATACCACACGGGGCAAGGGGATGTCAATTGAAAATGTTGGCGGATCCGCATTCAAATCTTGGTCTGTGTGGGGGGATCGTTGCCGAACTTTTCGTTCGTTGAGGTCACTTGCGAGAAAAAACGGATTGCCCGCAAAAAAGCGAGCAGATCAAGGCGCACCGGAGCAAGGGGGCGAAGGCGAGCTTTTCGTTCGTCGAGGTCACTTGCGAGGAAAAACGGATTGCCCGCAAAAAAGCGAGCAGATCAAGGCGCACCGGAGCAAGGGAGCGAAGGCGAACTTTTCGTTCGTTGAGGTCACTTGCGAGGAAAAACGGATTGCCCGCAAAAAAGCGAGCAGATCAAGGCGCACCGGAGAAAGGGAGCGAAGGCGAACTTTTCGTTCGTCGAGGTCACTTGCGAGGAAAAACGGATTGCCCGCAAAAAAGCGAGCAGATCAAGGCGCACCGGAACAAGGGGGCGAAGGCGAACTTTTCGTTCGTCGAGGTCACTTGCGAGAAAAAACGGATTGCCCGCAAAAAAGCGAGCAGATCAAGGCGCACCGGAGCAAGGGGGCGAAGGCGAACTTTTCGTTCGTCGAGGTCACTTGCGAGGAGCAACACAGATATGCGATGCTTTTTTACGGGCAAGGAAAGAAAAAGCCGAACGTCTGGGTTAATGACGTTCGGCATTTTCTATTATGAGCATCAGCCCATAGCGTTGAGCTTTTTGGTGAACTGGCTCTTCTTGCGAGCGGCAGCGTTCTTGTGCAGGATGTTGCGGGAAACAGCCATGTCAATCTTCTTGACAGCGGCCTTGTAGGTCTCCTGCGCCAGAGCGGTATCGCCGGCAGCAACAGCAGCCTCGTACTTCTTCATCTCGGTCTTCAGCTGGGTGCGGAACATTTTGTTCTGCATAGTCTTGGCAGCGGTAACCTTAACGCGCTTTTTTGCACTCTTGATATTCGGCATGATCTTTAACCTCCCTTACAAATTTTTGGTTTGCGACGGTGCCTGAGAGGGTGCGCCATCGATTCTTCCATACAGACAAGTATTGTAGCATACATTTTTGCAAATTGCAAGTGTTTTTTTGAAAAAAATAAAAATATTTTTTCTTTTCTCGCAAAAAAATGAAAAAAAGTGAAAAAAAGGGGTTGACAAACGGCAAGGGCTTTGCTATAATATTAAACTGCATTATAATTGCAAATTATGCGCTTTTTTCGCTTGTTTGCAAGACTTTGTACTGATATATTTATATGCGTGTATCAGGTGCGTTCCCCGGTCCTTACCGTCGACGGGCGGCAGGGACACATCATTGAATGGAGTGATAGAATACATGGTCAACGTCAAAGAGCAAAAACTCGGACAGAACAAGAGAATGAGTTTTTCCAAATCGCGTTACACGTTGGATCTGCCCAATCTGGTGGAGGTCCAGACCAAGTCCTTTAAGTGGTTCCTCGAGGAGGGCCTTGGCGAGGTCTTGCGCGACGTGTCCCCGATTACTGATTTGTCCGGTAATTTGTCTATCGAGTTTTTGTCCTACTCGATCGATCAGAAGCCGAAGTACACCGTGGAGGAGTGCAAGGAGCGTGACGTGAACTACGCCGCCCCCCTGCGCGTCAAGGTGCGCCTCACCAACAAGCAGACCGGTGAAGTGCAGAATTCCGATATTTTCATGGGTGAGATTCCGCTGATGACCGAAACCGGTACCTTTGTGATCAACGGTGCCGAGCGCGTTATCGTTTCCCAGATCATCCGTTCTCCCGGTATGTACTATGATTCGTCCATCGACAAGATGGGCAAGCGCAACTACACCGCGCAGATCATCCCTTACCGTGGCGCATGGCTGGAGTACGAGACCGACAATAACGGCGTGATCTTTGTACGCATTGATAAAAACCGCAAGGTGCCGATCACGATGCTGATCCGCGCTCTCGGCGCTCTGGGCGAGCGCCCCGAGATCGAGACCCGTGAGGACGTCTGCGCCATCTTTGGCGAGGAGGACCGTCTGCGTGCCACCTTTGAAAAGGACGAATCCGAGGATATTGCCGAGCGCAACCGTACCTCTGTGGGTCAGGAGGCTCTGAAGGAGATCTACAAGAAGCTCCGTCCCGGCGATCCTGCCGTGGTGGATGCCGCGCAGCGCCTGCTTTCCGATATCCTGTTTGATAACCGCCGCTACGACATCGCCCCCGTTGGTCGCTACAAGTTCGACAAGAAGGTAGCGCTCTCCGGCCGTATTGCCGACAGAAAGCTGGCCGAGCCCGCTGTCAGCCCCATCACCGGTGAGGTGATCTTCGAGGCAGGGAAGCTGCTTTCCTTCGAGGATGCCTGCGCCATTGAGAATGCCGGTGTCAATGAGGTCGTGATCGAGCTGGAGAACGGCGACCGCGTCAAGGTCTTCTCCAATAACACCATTGATCCCGTCTGCCTGCTGGGCTATGACCTGAAGGATTGCGGCATCAACGAGAAGGTACGCACCTCCGTGATGCTGGAGATCATCGAGGCAGCCGAGGGTGATGAGGATATGCTGAAGACCATGGTCCGCAACCGCGTGGCAGAGCTTTGCCCCAAGCACATCACCAAGGACGACATTTTCGCGTCCATTAACTATATGCTTTGTCTCATGCACGATGAGGGCATCGGTCAGTATGACGATATTGACCATCTGGGCAACCGCCGCATCCGCAGTGTCGGCGAGCAGCTGCAGAATCAGCTCCGCATCGGCTTCACGCGCATGAACAAGACCATTACCGACCGTATGGCCGCACAGGATATGGATAAGCTCTCTCCCCAGATGCTGATCAATACCCGCCCCGTGGCTACCGGCATCCGTGAATTCTTCGGCTCCTCGCAGCTGTCCCAGTTCATGGATCAGAACAACCCTCTGGCAGAGCTGACGCACAAGCGCCGTCTCTCCGCACTGGGCCCCGGCGGTCTTTCCCGTGACCGTGCCTCCTTCGATGTCCGTGACGTTCACTACACCCACTACGGTCGTATGTGTCCTATCGAGACGCCCGAAGGTCCTAACATCGGTCTGATCTCTTACCTCACCACCTATGCGCGCATCAGCGATTACGGCTTCATTGAGGCACCCTATCGCAAGGTGGAGCATATCGATGACGGCAAGGGCAATATCAAGCATGTCGTTTCGGATCAGGTCGAGTATATGACCGCCGACGTAGAGGACCAGTACATCATTGCGCAGGCCAATGAGCCTCTGGCAGATGATGGCAGCTTCGTCAACCGTGTTGTCAACGTTCGCGATAAGAACGAGATCCGCGAGATCGAGGTTGACAAGGTTGACTATATGGACGTTTCTCCGAAGATGGTGGTATCCGTTGCTACCGCAATGATCCCCTTCCTGGAGAATGACGATAACTCCCGTGCACTCATGGGCTCCAACATGCAGAAGCAGGCTGTGCCGCTGATGGTGACCGATTCTCCCATCGTCGGTACCGGTATGGAGTACAAGGCCGCAGTTGACTCCGGTGTCGTGATCACCGCAAAGAACGACGGCGTTGTAGAGTACGTGGATGCCGACAAGATCATCATCGTCCGCGACAACGGCGAGCG
>SVQY01000012.1 GCA_015065135.1 Oscillospiraceae bacterium | reverse complement strand
ACTAATAGGTTTAATAAAACAGCAATATATAAAATACAGATTGATGAATTGACAATAGAGCTGCGACATTCTTTTAATGCGAGAAGCGGCGGCATAATTTTATTGTTTTGTGATAAAGAAATGCGTACGATTATTAAATATGAGGATATGTTAAATCATGCTGCGCCGTATGGATTTAAAAAAACAAACTGGGAAAAAGGACTTGAAAAATTAGGTGTAAAAATAATTGACCAAACTGAAATCATTAAAAACAAATAATTCTAACCATTTTGGACGCATGAAAATCCCCGACAGATGAAAATCTGTCGGGGGATTTCTATTTGTGGCGGGAGCAAGCCCCCACCCTACGGATAAATGCCAAACTTCCTTATGAGAACCAGCCTTTCGGAGCCGTTTTTTCTGTTTTACAGATCAGCCATAAAGTTGAAGATGATGTCATCCTGACCGCGAAGCCCCTCGTGCTTGTAGTCGGGATAGATCTTCATCTCCTTCTCGCACTTCAGCTTGTTGTAGGCGGCAAACTGGCTGGAGGGCGGGCAGATGTTATCCATCAGGCCGGTTGCCCAAAGCACCTTGGCGCGGATGCGAGGCGCCAGGTTCTGGATGTCGATGTAACCGAGCTTGGTAAAGATCTCCTCCTCACGCTCGTGACGGGGATCGTAGTGACGGAAAAATCCGCGCAGACCCTCGTAGGCATCCTTGGCCAGATCCATTTCCCACACACGCTTGTAGTCGGAAAGATACGGATGAATGGGCGCGCAAAGCTTGATGGAGGGTACCAATGCGGCACAGGCCACCGTCAGCGCACCGCCCTGAGAGCCGCCGGTGCAGCCCACGCGAGTCTCGTCCACGTAATCCAGCCCCATAATGATCCGGGCAAACATGGCGGTGTCCAGGAACAGATCGCGGCAGAGCAGATTTTCCGGCTCCCCGTCAAGGCCGCGCACAAAGGGAGTGAGCATCGTGCCCACAGTAGGCACGCCCACATCCTGGGAAAGGCCTGCCTGGCCACGGCAGTCCATAGATGCCACCACATAGCCCTGAGAGGCGTAAGCCAGCAGACTGCGGTAGGAGCCGCCGTCGCCGCCGAGACCGTGGAACATCAGCACAGCAGGAACCTTGCCCTGCACATTCTTGGGCACAGCCACCTTGCCGAAGATCACGGCACCCTTGGTGGAGGTAAAGCGCAGCTCGAAAAGGTCTGCACAGTTAGACTTAAATGCGTGAGGCTTGAACTCGGGCTTGGGATCAATGGCGTTCATTTCAGCCAGAGATTTCTCCCAGAATTCGTCAAAATCAGCGGGGCAAGGGGTGCGCCCCATATATTCCTGCAGCTTCGCAAGAGGCATATCAAGTTGCGGCATTCTCTTATCTCCTTTTCAAAAAATCCGATACCGTTACGGGATTTTAGTCCTCAATGACAGCCTTACGGGAGTTCACTTCCTTAAAGAAGCTCATATCAAATTTCGGCTCGCGCTCGTAGGTGTAAAGGCCGTTCTGCTCCTGCTCCACATCATAGAGCTGAGTGTAGCAGAAGGCGAACATAGTGGGATTATCCAGCAGCGCATCGGTGAGGCCCTTATAACGGTCCTTGAACTCCTGCTCGCTGGTGGGCGCGTTGCCGTAGCCCCAGCCCTCCTTGTTCGACCAGCGGATGCCGCCGTACTCGGACATAAACATCGGGATCTTGCCATCCCACTCCAGGGGCTGCTTGCGCTTCACGTTGGGATCCCACACCTCGCCGTCCACCAGCTTATCCAGCTCGGTCTTGAAAAGGGTCACATCCTGCTTGTAGTTGTGCAGGTCGTAGATGTCGGTCACCACGTGGTAGTTACCGCTGGTATCGATCACGGGACGGGTCTTATCCAACGCCTTGGTCATATAATAAGCGGTAGCGATCACCTCATCGCGCTGACGCTTGCCGGTGATCTTGCTATCCCAGGTCTCGTTGAATGGGCACCAGCCGATGATGGCGGGATGGTTGTAGTCACGGGCGAGCTCCTCCTCCCACTCGGGCATAAAGGAGAGCACCGATGCGGGATCGGTGTGATCCAGACCCCAGTTGGGATACTCGCCCCAAACGATATAGCCGAGGCGGTCAGCGTGATAGAGGAAAAGGGGCTCAAAGATCTTCTGATGCAGACGGGCGCCGTTAAAGCCGGCAGCAAGAGAGATCTCGATATCGTTGATCAACGCCTGCTCATCCTTGGCGGTATAGATGCCGTCGGGGTACAGACCCTGATCCAGTACCAGACGCTGGTAAACGGACTTGCCGTTGATCAGCACCTTGCGCCCGTCGATGCGCACCTCACGCATACCAAAGTAGGTGTGCACCTTGTCGCCGCCAAACTCCAGCTCCATATCGTAAAGACGGCCGTTGCCCACCTCCCAAAGGTGCAATTCCTTGAGCTTGATGGTAAAGGAAACCGTGTTGCCGTTGGTAAATCTCGCACCGTTGGCCATGTAATTGCCCTTATAGAGTGCGGTGGCGTTCAGCACGCCCTCGCCCACCACATCGGCCTCGATATGAATGTAGCCATTGACGATATCGGGAGTCAAGCGGAAATTCTTGATGTAATTCTTCGGTACGAACTCCATCCATACCGTCTGCCAGATGCCGGTGGAGCGAGTGTAGTAGCAGCCCTTGGAGAAGGTGACCATGCTCTGCTTGCCCGAGGGGATCATCAGATCCTTGGTGTTATCGCGTGCGTGCACCACCAGCACGTTCTTGCCGGCACTCACGTAGTCGGTGATATCCAGGCAGAAGGAGATAAAGCCGCCCTTGTGGGTGCCTGCCTTCTTGCCGTTCACATAGACATTTGCCTCATAGTCCACCGCACCGAAATGCAGCAAAACGCGACCCGTCAGGGCACTTTCGGGGATCTCGATCTCACGAGCGTACCAACAGGCGTTGATAAAATCGGTGTGACCGATGCCGGAAAGCTCCGACTCGGGGCAGAAGGGCACCTCGATCTTGCCATCGAATGCAGTCTTTTCAAAATACTTCTTTTCAGCACCGTTGTCTTCTTTATCCATGCAGAAGGACCAGGTGCCGTTCAGGTTCACCCAGTTATCGCGACGGAACTGGGGATTGGGAAATTCGGGACGAAACATAGCGTACCTCCGTTATATATTTTGTTATTTTTATTTCTTTTCTATGACAAAGAAGAAGGGGGATGTGGGAGAGTTGACGATGCGGATGAGGGTACAGCAGATCTTGTGCCGATCCAGCGTGGCGAAATAGTCCTGCACCATTTTGCCCTCGGCATCGCCCTCGGCGTGCCCGGGATAGACCGCCACCAGCAGTATGCCGCCATGGTCCAGCAGCTCCACCGCCGCCTCAATGGCAGGCATAGTGGTCTCGCGCATGGTGGTGATCTTTTTATCGCTGCCCGGCAGATAGCCCAGGTTGAACATCCCTGCCTTGATGGGCCCCTTCACGTATTTTTTTACGTTGTGGTGAGAGTCCAGTATCAGGGTGTAATTGTGGGGGCACCCTGCCCTCTCCAGATTTTCCGCCGTAGAGGCCAGCGCCATCTCCTGCACATCAAAAGCGAACACGTGTCCGTTTTCTCCCACCGTTTTGGAAAGAAACTCGGTATCGTGGCCGTTGCCCATGGTGAAGTCCACGGCAATATCACCCTCGCCGAGATGGTTTAAGATGAATTGCTTTTGCAGCTGCAAAAGGTCGATCATGCTACCGTATTTACTCATTTTTTCAGCAGCTCCTCAAAATAGGGCGCCAGATTTTCTGCATAGAACTGGAAGCCCAGCGTATTGGGGTGCAGATAGCCGTCAGCAAAGAAGGTAGAAACGTTCGGCACCAGGGTCATGCCATCCACTACCGTAATATCAAAACGGGCGGCAGCCTCCCTGATGATGGTGCGCATATCCTCAAAGGTGCCCACACCGGTCACGCGCCCCTTATCAGCACGCCAGAGCGGCAGGATGGCCACGATCGGCACGTTCGGGTACTTATCGCGCAAACGGGCAAAATGGCCGTTGCAGCAGCCTACAAGACGGCCTCTGGTGGTGCCCGACCAGTCGTTGGTGCCGTAGGCCACAGAGACCAGATCCGGCTGATAGAAATCCATCTGATCATCCACGGCACGGGGGTTGAAGCGCTCACCGCCAATGCCCTGATTGACCACCTCCGCATCCAGTATTCTTGCCACCTGATGAGCATAGGTCATCGAGGCATAGGAGGAGGTGGAGCCGTGAGTGATGGAGTCACCGATAAAGAGGAATTTATACTTGCGGGGGGCGGCGGGCGCAAAGCTTGCGCCGTCCTCCAGGTTCACATCGCAGATCTGGCCGGCGCTGTGGTGGGGGAAATAGATCTCTACCGTTTTTTCGCCTGCAGGCAGCTGGACCGAAAGCACATCGCTGCCCTTTCCGCAGCCGGTATGAGCATACATCACGCCATCTGCCCAAACATCAAAGGTATGTCCGCCGCCGGCGGGAGTGGAGACCCAACGGAAGGTCAGATTTTCACTGTCGGTCACAAAGCGGGACAGAATGCCCGAGGTGTGGAACATGGCACCGTGGAAGCGGTCGCCCTCCGGATACACGTGCTCACGCACGTATTTGCCGTAACGGTAAAGCACCAGCTTGCCGTCCTTTTCCTGTATTTCCGCCGCACCGCTGATGGTGGAGCGCAGCTGCTCGTTGGTCAGTATCATAGCGGTCACTCCTTTCAGTTCAGATAGGGCTTGATGGCATCAAACAAGGCGTTTGCATAGAACTTGAAGCCGTAGTCATTGGGATGCAGATATTTATCCGCGCAGACCTCCCGCAGATGAGGGATCATCTTGGCGCCGTCCACGATCACGATGCCCTCCTGTGCGGCAGCCGCGTCCTTCACGATCTGCACGCCCTCCTCGAAGGTACCCACCTTGGTCACGCGGTCGTCATCACCGCGCCAGATAGGGGTGATGGCAAAGATCTTGGCATTCGGATACAGGCTGCGCAATCTTGCGTAAAACGCATTGGCGTTGGTCACGGTGCGCTCTCGCTCCTGACCGCTCCAGTCGTTGGTGCCGTAGGCCACTGTGATGATGTCGGGGGCAAAATCCATCTCCGGATCCAGCAGCTCGGGGCGGAAGATCTCGCCGCCGATGCCCTGATCGATCATTTCCGCATCCAGCTTGTCCGCGATCAGATTGGCATAGGACTGAGAGGAATACTGCGCATCGTAGCCCTGCGTGATCGAGTCGCCGTAGCAGATCATGCGGCGGCTTTTCGCCACCGGCTCGATCACGGCACCGTCGTCCAGCTGCACGTTGCAGATCCTTGCCTCGGCAAGGTTGGGAAAATAGACCGCCACGCGGTGCTTGCCCTCGGGCAGCTTTACGGTGACCGTGCTTCTGGCCTCCTTGATCTTATCGTGACCAAAGTGCTGTACCATCACGCCGTCCACAAACACGTCAAAGTAATAGAACTCGCGGCTGGATGCAATGGTGGTGCGGTAATCAAAGGAAAATTTCGCCGCATCGGTCAGGAACTCCAGGCGAACGCCGGAGGTGGCGTGTGCCTTCACGCCGAAGTCAGGCCTGATCTCATCGTAATAGGCTTGCTGGCGGTCGGTAAAGCGCGTGAATACAAAGGTGCCGTCGCTCTCACGCACCTCCAACGCACCGTGGGCCATGGTGCGGATATCCTGTAAAGTCAGCTTCATCATTCTTCTCCTTTATTTGTCGTTGCGATGGAGGTCAGAGCGCAGGAACTTGATGGCTCGCTCCACGCTGTCCTTGGAATTTTTCCAAGGCTCCTTGTCATAACGGTAATCGAACTTCTTGCAGAACCAGCTCACATCGTCGGTGAGGGTCTCCAGATACCCGCGTACCACCCGATCGGTCAGATCGCAGAACTCGCCCAGCTTCTTTTTGGGCAGCCTGTCTGCGGCCTTTTCCAGCAGCAATCGGTAGTGCGGCAGGCAGAAATAGGGCTGCTTTTTCAGCTTTTCCACAAAGCCCTCATCACTCTCGTAAAGCAGCACTACGGTCTCAGCCATATGTTGAAAATGAAAGTCAATGCGACCGCAAACGTAGCAGGATCGCTCCAGCGCGTTGATCCGCTTGGCGGGTCTTTGATCGGGCCTGCCGGTGATGCTGCCCAGCAGGCCTTTGCCGAGGTCATCCTGCAGCTCCTTCAGATGGCTTTCCAGCGTCAGCGCCATGCCAAGGCGATTCTTGCGCACGAACATCATATCGTAATGGGTGCGGCAAAAGCCCTGCTTGTTGGTCTTGATCCGCACATCCGGCTCCATCATCGAGGCGCCGAGGATCAGATCCAGCTCATCCTCCTCCAGCTTGCGGTAAAGCGCACACATCGGGCAGCCGCAGGCGGAATCGGCGGCGGAGGCCTCAAAGGCCTCGTTGACGGGTATGGTATAAATCTGTTCCATCGCGTGGCTCCTTTATCATAATTAACTTTATTATAACTGTTTTACCATAAGAATGCAAGTAAAAAAACTTTTTTTCAAAGAAAAATAAGGACTTTGCATGCTACGCACGCGATTGGGGCATACTGATAACGAAATCCGCAAAGTAAAGGAGAAAAGCAGATGATGAATAAGAAGGCGATCGCCGCTACCAGCGTGCTCGGCGCCCTTGCGGTAGCCGGCACCGTGGGGCTCGTGATGAGCAGCAAGAAAAGCTCCCCTGCCCGCATGGCCAAAAAGACCGGCAAGGTCATGAACGCCGTTGGCCAGAAGATGCAGAGCGTTGCGCGCAGCATGACCGGCTCCTGACACAAAAAGCCCCAAAACGGATACCGTTTTGGGGCTTTTTTCTTTAGTGGGTGTTTTTCATATCGGCAAGGACCTCAACGAATTCGGCAAAGGGTTCCTTGCGCTGCAGCATATCATAGAAGGTGCGGATCATAGCAACATCATCGGCATCGGTGATCTCGCTGTACTTGGCCAGTGCTGCCTCCAGGCCGTTGGCCTTGACGAAATCGGTGATCTCCACGGCAGCGGGATCGCCGGGCATATCAAACAGATAGCCGGCAGCGACGCCAACAGCGATATGAGCGGGCACGCCGCCCTGCTCTCTCACCATCTTGAAGGCACCGACCAAACGGTCACCGGAGGAGAGCTTGCGTTTCGGATCTCGTCCAACGCGATCCAGCGAATCAATGAGCAGCTTGTTCTCAAAGCGGACCATCAGATCCTCCACGAACTGCATCGTGTCATCCAACGGTGCGCCGTGGCGCTTGCAAAGCGCTCTTGCGGACTCCAGCAGCGCACGGGTAAGGATATACTTGATCTCGCCGTCGGTGGCAGCCTCGAAGATGAAGCCGTAGCCCTTCAGATAGGCGATATAGGTCATCAGCGCGTGACCCATATTGTGAATGAGCAGCTTGCGCTCGATGAAGAAAGCAAAGGGAGAAAAGGGCACTAGCTCCTTGATGGGAGGCAGCTCGCAGCCGATCGGACGGAAGCCGGCGGCATCCACGGGCAGCTCGCTGTAGGGCTCGGCACATACGGCCAGCGAGTACTGCGCCTTGAATTCCTCGGGAGTGGGGGGCACGGTACGCCCCACCGACACGCAGACAAAGCCCACGTTCTCCTCAAACCAAGCCTTTTCGGCATCGGGAATGTGAGGCTCGACCAAGCCGTGCAGATACTCGTTGGAGCCGATCATATTCTCACAGATCAGAATGTTCAGTCCGCGGCCGCTCTTTTCCTTGCGTGCAAGGATCGCCTTGGCGATCAGAGGTGCCACAAAGGGCAGGATATTCACACCAAGGGCGGTGGCCAGGATGTCGGTATTGGCGATGGCGTCGATCACGGCCTGCTCGTCACGGCCGTTCACGGCATTTACGTTCTCCACCCACTCCGGCACGTACTCGGTACCGCGAGTCACGTAGATCGGGTACCTCCCTGCCTCGTTGATGGCGTTCACCACGTCGGCATTCACGTCGATGAAGGTGGTCTCATAGCCGGAAAGGAAAAATCTCTGGCCGATAAAGCCTCTGCCGATATTGCCGGCACCGTACATTACTGCTTTCATTTCTGTATTCTCCTTTTAATCCAAAATTTCCCGGACGGCGGCCAGCACACGTGCCGCGACCGCATCGGGCGTGCCGGAGGCATCCACGATAGCCACACGGTCACCTAAGGTCTCAAATACGCGCAGGAAGGTTGCACGAAAAAGCGTTAACGTTTCCTCTTTTTCGTAAATTTCCTTGGCCTCGCCACGCTTGCCGATCCGCTCCAACGCCTCCTTTGGGGGAATATCCAAAAAGATGCAGAGATCGGGACGGCGGATATCGGGACAGTTTACGTTCATATCCCGCACCCAGTCATAATCGCACAGGCTGCCCTGATAGGCAAGGGAGGAATAATAGTAGCGATCCGACAGCATATCGGTGCCATTCTCCAGGGTTTTTTCGATACCGTCCGAGCACTTGTTATGTACAATGCGATCCAAGGTAAAAAGCGCGGCCATTTCACAGGGCGTTCTTTTCACCTTGCCGGAAAGCGCCTCGCGCAGCATTTTCCCGGTCGCGGTCTCGGTGGGCTCGGTGCTGACGCGCACGCTACGCCCCATAGCCGCAAGGCTCTCGGCAAGACGTGCGATCTGGGTGCTTTTGCCACAGCCGTCAATGCCCTCGAACACGATCAGTTTCGCTTTGCTCAAAATCCTTCTCCTCTCACACGAACGTTGCTCTTATTGTACACCCATACGGGCACTTTGTCAAGATTTTGACAAAAATTGTTTTGTTCATCGCAAAAAAGCACGGATCAACGCTTCCTTCAACCGTGTGTAGGGCTGATAGCGCATCGGCAGATCCAGCCAGTTTCGCTTGTGCAGAATGCTTTTGTGATGGGAAAAGGTATCGAAGCCGGTCTTGCCGTGATATGCACCCATACCGCTCTCCCCTACACCGCCAAAGCCCATATACGGTGTTGCCAGATGCACGATCACATCGTTGACGCAGCCGCCGCCAAAGCGCACGGCGCGATGCACCTGCTCGATCCGCTTTTTGGAGCTTGAAAAGATATACAGCGCCAACGGGCGCTCTCCGCTATTGATCAGCGCGATAGCCTCCCCGATCTGCTCAAAGGTCAAGATCGGCAGCACGGGGCCAAAGATCTCCTCCTGCATCACCGCATCCTCCGGGGTCACACCGTCCATCACGGTAGGAGCTATCTTCAGCGTTTTCTCATCCCGTTCGCCACCATATACAACTTTTTTCTCATCAATGAGACCGCAAATGCGATGGAAATGCTTCTCATTGATGATCTTGCCGTAATCCTTGCCGTGCAAAGGATCTCTGCCAAACTGCCGCAGGATCTCGCGCTTGATGTGCCCCAGCAGCTCCTCACGCACCGTCGCCTCACACAAAATATAATCGGGAGCCACGCAGGTCTGACCGCAATTCAGAAACTTGCCAAACACGATCCGCCTTGCGGCCAGACGCAGGTTTGCGGTAGCGTCTACGATACAGGGGCTCTTACCGCCCAGCTCCAGCGTGACCGGCGTCAGATGCATCGCCGCCTTGGCCATGACCTCCTTGCCCACCGCCTTGCTGCCGGTGAAAAAGATATAATCAAATTTCTCCTCCAAAAGGCAGGTGTTCTCAGCTCTGCCACCCATGACCACCGCCACGTATTTCTTGGGAAAGATATCCTCCAGCAGCGCGCGCACGGCCTCCCCGGTGTGGGGCGCGTAGGCGCTGGGCTTGACCACCACGGTATTGCCTGCCGCCAACGCCTCGGCCAGCGGATCCAGTGTCAGCAGCAGCGGATAGTTCCAAGGGCTCATCACCAGCACCGTGCCATACGGGCAGGGGCGCACATAGCTTTTGGCCGGAAACTGCGCAAACGGCGTTTTCACGGTACGTACGGCGGCAAATTCCTCCAGATGCTCCAGAAGGTAGCCGATCTCGTGCAGCAAAAGCCCGACCTCGCACATATAGCTCTCCACCGCGGATTTGCCAAGATCTGCCCGCAGCGCCTCGGTCAGCAGCTGACGGTTTTGGCGAATGGCGCTCCGCAACCGCTCCAGGGCAGCGCGCCGGAACGCAAGGGGTAGCGTCTTGCCGGTCTCAAAAAAACGCCGTTGCCGCGCAACGGTAGCACCGATCTCTTCTCTGTTCATCATCGGCCCTCCTTTCGATCCTGCTTTTATTATAGCAAGCCACCGGATCACTGTCAAGATTGACAAACGTGCCGTTTTCTTTTATAATGGAGAAAACGACCGAAAAAGGTGGGAACGGGTATGAAATTTGATGCGATCCTTTTTGACCTGGACGGCACGCTGCTGCCTATGGATAACGATGTGTTCACCAAGGGCTATCTCTCTCTGCTGGCCCGTACCGTGGCACCGCTGGGCTACGAGCCCAAAAATATGATCGGTGCTATGTGGCAGGGCGTTGGCGCTATGCTGCAAAACGACCGCAGCCGCCCCAATTGCGACGTGTTCTGGGAGACCTTTGCGGCGCTTGTGCCCAAGGGCAAGGCGGTCTACGAGGATATTCCCCATTTTGATGCCTTTTACGGCAACGA
This sequence comes from Oscillospiraceae bacterium, assembly GCA_015065135.1. Lineage (GTDB taxonomy): Bacteria > Bacillota > Clostridia > Oscillospirales > CAG-272 > Firm-07. The sequence continues at coordinate 47,330 of SVQY01000012.1, read as the reverse complement.
ATTTCATCAGGCAAAGGCCTTTACATCCCCCACACCTCTTGCCGCCGAGGCCGTGCGCCTTGCAAAGGAAAAGGCAGGCAAGGTGGTGCTTGCCACCAACCCCTTCTTCCCTCGAATTGCGGTGGAGGCGCGTCTTTCCTGGGCGGCGCTCGATGCTGCCGACTTCGCGCTGATCACCACCTACGAAAACGCCGGCTGCTGCAAGCCGGACCCCACCTATTATCTGGAGATCTGCGAAAAGCTGGGCTTGGAGCCCACCAAGTGCCTGATGATCGGCAACAACGCCGAGGAGGATATCGGTGCCGCCGAGGCGGCAGGGCTTTCTGCCTTTTTGCTCACCGATTGTCTCATTGACGAAAAGGGGCTGCTGAAAAGCGGCAACATCAGCTGCCCCAAGGGAGATTACAACGCGCTGCTCACATGGCTGCGCGAGCTGTAAAAAGCAGCACCGTTTGGCGCAAAAACGCCAAACGGTGCTGCTTTTTCGTTACATTTCGGGAAAAGCATCCTGAGAGAAGTCGGGGGTGTATTGCTTGCCTACCGCCTCCTTGGTCTGAAAATATCCCTCAAACCCCAGCGCCTCGGCATGGCGCATGACCTGCTCGTATTCAAAGGTCGTGACCCGTCGCTTCAGCACCGCAGGCGCCTCCTCCGGGCAAAAATCCGGGGTGTACTGACGCATCAGCGACAGTCGGATGTCTGCCAACGGCACCGTTTCGGCAATGCGCGACAGCACGGCAATGCTATCCCTTCTGCCGCCCGGCAGCACCAGGTGCCGCACCACCACACCTCGCCGCAGCATTCCCTCCCCGTCAAAGGAAACGGCGCCCGTCTGCCGATACATTTCGGCAAGGGCAGCGGTGGCATACGCCGCGTAATCGGGGGCGGCGGAGTAATTCCCTGCCATTTGCGGTGAAATATACTTAAAATCGGGCAGATAGATATCCACCAGGCCCTCCAGCAGCCGCAGCGTTTCCACACGCTCATAGCCGCCGCAGTTATACACCACGGGAACGGTCAGCCGATCCTTGACCAGCTGCAGCGCCTCGGCGATCTGATCCGCATAATGCGTAGGGGTCACCAGATTGATATTGTGCGCACCCATTTTCTGCAGGGCAAGAAACGTATCTGCAAGCTCTGCCACGGAAAGCGCTCTGCCGCTCTCCGCCGCGCGGATGGCGCGGTTCTGGCAATACACGCAGCGCAGCGAGCAGCCCGAAAAGAAGACGGTGCCCGACCCCCGTGTACCGCTGATGGGCGGCTCCTCAAAATAGTGCAGAGCGGCGCGCGCCACGCGCAGCTCCGCCGGCGCACCGCAAAAGCCTACCGCGCGGCTGCGATCCACGTCGCATTTCCGTGGGCAAAGCATACAACCCATAGCGCTCACCTCCCTTTTCTTCACCATCATAGCACGGATGCATATTTTTTTCAAGTTTTTTTGCAAAAAGGGATGCAGATGGGTGCAGAATGTGATAAAATAGCAATGTACATAAATGTGTTTGACCGATAGCCGCTTTTTCTTTTGGATATAGAGGCGCAAAAGAAAAAGCTTACAAAAAGAAAACGCCGTGCGTGGGGCTCCGCGCCCCACACCCGCGCCGCCTTTTGAAAAAGGCGGACGAAAACTTTGCAATAGGAGTGCGAACATGAACAAGCCAAATCTTCGCCAAGCCGAGATCCTGTGCGTGGGCACAGAGCTGCTGATCGGCGACATCGTCAACACCAATGCGGCATATCTCGCCCGCCGTCTGGCGGCGTTGGGCATCGGCGTTTACCGCCAGAGCGTGGTAGGCGACAATCCCACGCGGCTTGCTGCCGATCTGCGCGCCGCGTTGGATCGTGTAGACCTGGTGATCACCAGCGGCGGCCTCGGCCCCACCTATGACGATCTGACCAAGGAAACGGCAGCCGCCGTGTTCGGGCGCGGCATGAGAATGCACGAGCCCTCTTTGGAGCGGATCCGCCGCTATTTCACCGCCACCGGCCGCAAAATGACCCCCAACAACGAAAAGCAAGCCATGATGCCCGAGGGAGCTATCGTCTTCCCCAACGACTACGGCACTGCCCCCGCCCTTGCGCTGGAGCGGGAGGACGGCAAGGTGCTGATCATGCTGCCCGGCCCTCCGCGCGAGCTGGAGCCCATGTTCCGCGAGCAGGTGGAGCCCTATCTGCATCCGCGCTGTGATGCGGTTCTGTTCAGCCGCAATATCCATATTGCCGGTATGGGCGAATCCGCCGTGGAGGCGGCGCTGCCCCGCGCGCTGCTAGATAGCGCCAATCCCACCATCGCCCCCTATTGCGTGGCAGGCGAGGTGCGACTGCGTGTGACAGCTAAGGCCGAAAACGAAACGGTCGCCGCCGCGCTGTGCGACAAAATGGTAGAGCGCGTCAAGGAAACGCCGGTCGCCCCCTACATCTACGGCATCGACACCCCCTCCCCCGAGGCGGCATTGGTCGCTTATCTGACCGCGCGGGGGCTGACCGTTGCCACGGCAGAATCCTGCACGGGCGGCCTCATTGCCAAACGCCTGACCGACATTGCGGGCTGCTCCGGCGCAGTAGCCGGCGGTGCCGTGACCTATCAGACGAGAGAGAAGACCGCCATCCTCGGCGTTGACCCCACCCTGATCGAAGCACATACCGTTGTCAGCGAGCCGGTAGCGAGGGCTATGGCAGAGGGCGCGCTGCAAAAATTCGATACCGATCTCGCCATCGCCACCACCGGCTATGCCGGCCCCGGCGGCGGCACCGAGCAGGATCCCGTTGGCACCGTCTATATCGCAGTCGCCACCAAAGAGCAGACCGTCTGCCGCAGGCTCTCCCTCTCCCCCCTGCGTGACCGCGCTTATATCCGCACCGTCGCCGCTACCAATGCCATTCTGGACGCGTGGCGATTGCTGAACGGTCTGCAGCTCCCTCCTCAATAAAGATTTCATTATAAAGAAAATATCCCACAGCACTTGACAGCAACAGCATATTATGTTAAAATAATGTCAAACTTGCATTTTTTGCTATTTTCGGCAACAAATTGCCTGCTTTGTGGGTTAAAAGAAAGGAATTTTATTATGGCAAAGTTTCGTAAAATCGGCGTTCTGGCATCCGGCGGTGACGCACCCGGTATGAATGCGGCTCTCAGAGCCATCACGCGCAAGGCACTTGATGAGGGTATGGAGGTCGTTGGCATCATCGGCGGCTACTCCGGCCTGATCAACGACAACATCATTACCCTGACCCCCCGTTCGGTCTCCAACATCATCTCCCGCGGCGGCACCTTTATGTATTCCGACCGCTGCGACGAGTTCAAGACCGAGGCCGGCATGCAGAAGGCGATCGCTACCTGCAAAAAGCACGGCATTGAGGCCATCGTTGCCTGCGGCGGCGACGGCACCTTCCGCGGTGCTACCGACCTGACCAACCGCGGCATTCCCACCGTTGGCGTTCCCTGCACCATCGATAACGACATTACCGCAACCGACTACACCATCGGCTTTGACTCCGCCATGAACACCGCCCTGAAGATGATCGACTGCCTGCGCGACACCTGCGAGTCTCACGCACGCTGCAATGTGGTGGAGGTCATGGGCCGCGACTGCGGTCAGATCGCCCTCTTCACCGCTCTCGCCTCCGGCGCAGCTGCCGCCGTGATCCCCGAGATGCCCTTTGACGAGGCAGGAACCATCGAGCGCATCAAGGCTATGAAGGCTGACGGCAAGCGCGGCTTCCTGGTCATCGTTTCCGAGGGTGTATTCACCGAGGACGGCAAGAAGTACGGTGAGGTCCTTGCCAAGAAGATCGATGCCGAGACCGGTGTGGAGACCAAGTTTGCCCGCTTTGCACACGTGGTGCGCGGTGGCGACCCCACTCTGCGTGACCGCATGACCGCCACCCAGATGGGTGTGCGTGCCGTTGAGCTGCTGCTGGAGGGCAAGAGCAATATCGTCATCTGCGAGATCGACGGCAAGATCACCGATCTGGATATCAACTACGCCCTGATCGCAGACCGCAACTACAAGAATAAGCTGAAGCCCGGCGACCTTGACAAGTTCACCGCCGAGCAGGTGGCTGCCATGAAGGCTCTCGCCGCCCAGAGACACGAAGAGATCGAGGCCATCTACAAGATGGTTTACGAAACCAGTAAGTAAGGAGAAAATTATGCGCGAACCGGATCTGAGAAAGGTCACGATCATCGGTGCCGGCAACGTAGGTGCCACCATTGCCTACACCCTTGCCATTGAGGGCATTGCCAACGAGATCCTGATGATCGATATCAAGGCCGACAAGGCCGAGGGTGAAGCAATGGACATCACCCAGGGCTCCCCCTTCTTCAAGGGCACTCACGTCACCTCAGGTGATTACAAGGACGCCGTTGGCTCCGACATTGTGATCATCACCTCCGGTGTTGCCCGCTCCGCAGGCCAGAGCCGCCTGGATCTGGCACAGGTCAACGTGGATATTCTGAAGCGCATTGCCAAGGATATCACCACCTACGCCCCCGATGCCATCTATCTGCTCATCAGCAATCCTGTGGACGTGATGACCTACGCGTTCAACAAGATCACCAACATTCCCGAGAGCCGTATCATCGGCAGCGGTACCATTCTGGATACCTCCCGTCTGCGCTCCTACCTCGGCGATCACTTCCACATCAGCCGCCAGAACGTGCACGCCTTTGTGTTCGGTGAGCACGGCGACTCCTCCTTTGTGCCGTGGTCGCAGGTCAACATCTCCTGCGTGGATGTGGAAAAATACCGTCAGGTATCTCTGGAAAACGAAGACCCCATCCCGCCCCTGAACCGTGCGGATGCGGAAAACTACGTACGCACCTCCGGCTCTCAGATCATTGCCCGCAAGGGTGCCACCTACTACGCGGTGTCCACCGCCGCGGTGCATATCTGCAAGTGCATCTTCAGCGGCAACGATACGGCCATGACCGTTTCCACCATGCACCACAATGAGTACGGCATCGACGACGTCTGCCTCTCCACTCTGGCACTGGTGGGTCCCAACGGTGTGAAGGCGCACATCCCCGTCGAGCTGACCAAAAAGGAAGCCGAAAAGCTCCGCCACAGCGCCGCGTGCCTGCGCAGCGTGCTGGATCAGATCGAGTTTTGATCAAAAAAGAACCGCTCGGATGAGCGGTTCTTTTTTATGAACCAAAAGTTTTGGTCAAGCTTTTTCAAAAGCTTGCGCAGCGGAGGCGCGCAGCCTCCTCGCCCGTCGCAACGGGCGAGATCTCCCATACGGCGTTTCTTTTTGATAACTTTTTCTTTGCGCCTCCTTTTTGCAAAGAAAAAGTGGCTAAGGCGTTTTCGCTTTTCAACACCTCCGCCCACATACCAAAAGAACCGCTCGGATGAGCGGTTCTTTTGGTATACACCTCTTAGATCTCGGGGATCACGACCTCGACCTCGCGGCCAAGATCGGAGGACTTTGCGATGTGATCCAGAATAGCCTGGTTGTACAGGATCTGGGAGGAAGGAACGGGAGCGGTGCCGCCGTTCTTCACTGCATCGCAGAAGGAGCGGATCTTCTTGTCGAAGTTGGAGGGTGCGCCGGTCTTGGGGATGATCTGGGGGATCTTGGTCTCGACCTGCTTGCCTGCAACCTCGTGGTAGATGGTCAGATCGCCGCCGATGGTGCCGTTCCAGCACTCGGTGGAGGGGATGCGCAGGCTGCCCTTGGTACCGTAGATGATGGTATCACCGGAGGTATCCAGGTTCATAGCCCAAGCGATACGGAAGGAAACGATGATGCCACCCTCCAGACGGATGAAGGCAGCGGCAAAGTCGTCAACGCCGAACTTCTTGTAGTACTCGGGATGGCCGCACTTCTTGTAGCCGATGTAGTCGGGATCGGTACCGAAGAAGTTGGACTTGTAGCCGGAAACGGTCAGAGGCTTCGGATAGCCCAGAGCGTTCAGCACCATATCGAGAGAGTAGCAGCCGATATCGGCAAGTGCGCCAAGGCCTGCGGTCTCATTCTCAATGAAGGTGGTACCGAAGGGGGTGGGAATGCCGCGACGGCGGCCGCCACCGGTCTGTACGTAGTAGATCTGACCCAGAACACCGGACTGCACGATGTCCTTGACCATGATCATGTTCTCGTCAAGACGGGGCTGGAAGCCGATGGAGAGGATCTTGCCGCTCTTCTTCTCGGCACGCATGACCTCAACGGCCTCCTCGGTGGTAACGGTAAAGGGCTTCTCCAGCAGCACGTGCAGGCCTGCATTCAGCGCGTCGATGGCGGGCTGTGCATGCTGACGGTTGTAGGTGCAGATGGTGACGGCATCCAGGTTCAGGGACTTGTCAGCCAGCAGCTCCTTGTGAGAGGCATAGTCGGTCTTGACACCCTCCACGCCGTACTTCTCAAAGAAAGCCTTTGCCTTGCCGGGAACCAGGTCGGCACCTGCCACGATCTCCACATCGGGCTGCTTCAAGAGAGACTTGATGTGGCTGCCTGCGATCCAGCCACAGCCGATAAAGCCGATTCTCAGCTTCTTGCTGGTGTCGATAACGGTCTCCTCCTGAGACTCCTTAAACGCGTTCAGATCCTTATCTTCTGCCATGATAATATCCTCCTTTTATATGATCGGTCTTCAGCAACCGATAGATTTCAAATAGCTTCTGCTCTTCTCGGCGCACTGGAGAGGGGTGAGACCCATAGAGGGCTTATCCTGCTCCACCACCACCCACTCGGCACCTGCCTCTGCGGCGGCAGCCAGAATGGCGGGGAAATCGTTGAGACCGGAGCCAACGGGGCGGAACTCAAAGTTGCCGGGGCGCTTGGGAGCGGCGGAATTGATGCCGATCAGCTCGTACATATCCTCCGACTTCTCGCCGTGGAAATCCTTCAGATGCACCACGGGGGCACGGCCGCTGTACTTGCGGATGTAATCGGCAGGCACCTCGCCACCAACGTTGACCCAGCAAACATCCAGCTCGGTCTTGAGATAATCGGCGGGAACCGTATCGTAAAGCACGTCAAGCGCATACTTGCCGTCGATCTTTGCAAACTCAAAGTCGTGGTTGTGGTAGAGCAGCTGAATGCCAAGCTCCTTGGCGACCTTGCCCAGCATCTCCACGTTCTTCACTACCTCGGGGAACTTTTCGGTGCCGGGACGATACTCCTCGGTGAGATAAGGCACGGCCACAAACTTCACGCCGATCTCGGCATACTGAGAAAGCACGCCCTTGGGGTCAGCCAGCATATCCAGATAGGGGACGTGAGCGGAAATGGGGGTGAGACCGATCTCGGCACACATTGCCTTGATCTGGGCGGGGGAATTGCCGTAAAGACCGGCAAACTCTACACCGTCATAGCCCATTTTTTTGATCTTTTCCAACGTACCGCGAAGATCTGCCTTTGCGTCATCGCGCACGGAGTAAACCTGAAGTGCAACAGAAAAAGCCATTGCGATTACCTCCAAAACATATTTCGGTATTTTCATTATAAGACAAAAACTGCCCTATTGCAAGTCACGATTGGCACTTTAACGGACAAATGTTGCTATCCTTGCCCTTAAAAAAGTGCTTTTTATATAGGATTTCGTGTCAAACAAAAAGGACGGGATGGGCAAAAAACGTTAAAAAGGCGAAAAAACCATATATATTGTGGCAAAAAGCAAAAAATGTTGCACATTTTGTGTATTTGGTCATTGACAACGCAGGCTTTTTTTGCTATAATGTGAAAATGAGGGATAAAACCTACAGGTCGGCACCGGCAGCCGCTCTCAAATCAGCTTGTCGGAGAAAGGATATGACATGGCAAAAAGCAACGGCCTGAGAGGCGTACTGGACAGCCTTCCCAGACTTATCCAGATCCTCTTCATCATCTTCGCCGGCTTCATTTACGGTGGTCTCTATCGTATCGCTCCCCTGGATCTGAAAGCAATCGTGATCGGCATCCTGTGGATCATCACCGGCGGTTTCTTTGGTATCGGCTGGATCATCGATATCGTTACCGTTATCCTGCACGGCAAGCCCACCATTCTTGTTTGATCTTAGTAAAAAACACCCCCGTTCGGGGGTGTTTTTCTATTTTACAGATCCTTGGTATCCAGGATCGCCTTTTGAGCGAGCAGCGTCTCGCGCAGGGCTACGATATCCACATGAATGGGAGAAACTCCTCCCTTTACCGCCATAGCGGCAGCATCGCCCACCGCCTGGCCTACCGCCATGCACACGTTCATGATACGGGTAGCGCCGAAGGTCATATGATCCACGCTGATCGGTCTGCCGGTGATCATCAGGTTTTCGATATCCTTGGAGACCAGCGCGCCGTAAGGAATGCCGAAGGGCTCCTCGATCTCCACGCGGATGGTCCCCTGCCCTGCGCCGTTATGCACGTCAACAAAATAATTGCAAAGGCCGATGGTGTCCGCCGGCTTGTAGCCCTTCACCGCATCCTCCAGGGTCAGCAGCTTGTGGCCCATCACGCGGCGGCTCTCGCGCACGCCGATCACCGAATTGATAAAGGTCAGATAGCAGTTTTCAAAGCCGGGCACATAGTCCTTGAACATTTTGATCAGCGCCGGGATCTGCAGGTGCGCATCCATCTCGCCCTGGCTGAGATCGGAGAGATCCGAGCCGTCAAAGTTGAGCAGACGGATGGTATTGATGGCCACGTGACCGGGGATGGGCTGCTTGATAAAGATCACCGTATCACGCTGAACGGGGCAGCTGCCCTCCAGCCGCAGCTTCTCGATCAGCGGATTGAGACCGAGGAAAATGGCGCTCTTGGTGTTACGGATAAACTCCGCATCATACCCCTCCTCAATATTGGGGATCACCGCGTGAGGCAGCTGCTCGGGATGCTCGGTGAGGAAATCCGCAAAGCGGTCGATATCCACGCCGCCCAGATTGAACATCAACGTCGGGGGCTGCAGCATACCGTCCTCGTTCCCCTTCATACATTCAGCACCCGCCATAAAGGCAAGATCCGCGTCACCTGTGCCGTCCACAAAGATATCGGCCAGCAGCTCCACGCTCTGTCCCTTACCCGTCACGGTCACCGCCACGATCTTACCGTTCTCCTTTTTTACGTCGGAAAGCTCACAGTGCAGCAGGATCTCCGCCCCTGCCTCCTTGACCATCTCAAAGGCGAGGATGCGGGCATAAAAGGGATCCAGCAACGTGGTGGAAAGGTGATGGGGGCAGTATTCGTGGCCGTAAGAGCCACCCACCGCCTGCATGCGGTCTACAAATTCCTGCGCAAAGCCGCCGATGATGCAGCGGCGCTTCTTATCCAGAAAACCGAGCAAGGGCAGACCGCTGCCCAGCTGGCCGCCCAGATACCCAAGGCGCTCCACCAGCAGCACCGATGCGCCCTGCCGTGCGGCCGTGACCGCTGCGGCAAGTCCGCCGGGACCACCGCCAATGACCACAATATCCTTCTTGATCTGTTTCATATCCAAATACCGCCTTTCCAAAGCTTACCTTCATTATAACGCCGAGGAAAAAACAAGTCAAGCGCTTCGCACAAAAAACAAAACGGCGACCTGCGTGAAGCAGATCGCCGTTGGAATTTTTATCAGCCCAGCAGCTGCAAGGGCACGTAGCAGGTGGTGGGTCTGCCGTCGGCCGTGACCTCCAGCACCACGCGGTTGATCGCCTCCACGCGCTCACCCGCCTTGACGATCACGTGTACGTCCTTTTGCGGCTCGCGGTGGTGAGAGGTGTTATGCTCCAGCACTACGGTGCGCTTGCCCTCGACCGTAAAGCCCTCGGGCAGCCACCAGCGCAGGTTCAAGGTGTACGGCAGATTGCCGAAGGCGTTGGTGTTGCGCGCATGATAGGATGCGGAATGAATAAAGCTGAGCGTTACGCCAAGCTCCTCGCCGGGGGCGATGTCGGGAGCGCGGTCATAGGTCACGCGCACCGCATACAGACCGGCATTGACCTCAAACTGATAGGGCTTCAGCGCCTCCAGACGGCGCAGGATGGGACTCTGGGGGGTATAGTTTCTCGAGGTGGCCGTATGGCCGGGGATCTCGATCTCATCCTCATCGCCGTGTACGATCGTGACCTTGGCGCGGTTTGCCCACAGCACGGTGGGCGCCATATTCACCACACGCTCGGTCAAAGTGGTGCAGCTGGTGGGCAGATTGCGCAGGATGCCCTCTGCGATGGACATGGTAATAATGCCGTCGCCGATGAATGCCTGCCAGTCGGTGGGAATGACGGCGGTGCCGCCCAGAATACCGAGGGTGGCGCCCACGGTAGCGCCGGTGCAGTCGGTATCGTCACCGCAGTTGATGGCGGTGATCATAGACTTCTTGAAATCACCCTCGCCGTAAATGAGACCCAGCACCGCATAGCCCACGTTGGAGGGAGCCTCGAACCAGCCGTCACCGATATCCGCATTCATCTGCTGCACGGTGTTGCGGCAATCCAACCAGGAAACGCCGTTGTCATAGCACTCCAGGATCTTGGCGATCGTGCTGCACATACGGCTCCTTTCGGGAAGCAAGGAAAGCGCAATATCAATGCACTTGCGGATATCCTTTTCGATGAACGCAGCGGCCTGCATGGCGGCCACAAAGGCGGCGGCAAAGGTGCCCTCGCCCGCACCGTGGTCTACCATAGCATCCTCGATGGCGTATTTTGCCGCGATCTCGGGGCAGCCGGGTGCCATGGTGGCAAAGATCTCGGTGCGGATCCAGGCGCCGTTGGAGTCCTTCCAGGTATTCTCGTAATCACCCGAGAGGGGGGGCAGCAGACCGCGCTTCATATTCATCTTGCCCATGCCGTATTCGTTCCAATGGGGGGAAATGTAGCTGACCCAAAACTCGCCCAGCTTTTTGCAATCCAGATCGTAAGGGCCGACGGTCTCCATGGCATGAAGCCAGATCAGCTGCAGATCCAGATCGTCGTTGGGCAGCGGCTCACCGGCCTTGGAGGCAAAGCCCTTGATATCCAGCACGTCGCGTCTGCCCTCATAGGGTGCGCCCATGGTGCCACCGATATTCTTGCCCACCCAGCAGGCATAGACCTGATCCTTGTAAACGTCAAAATTGAGCTTCATAGAAATTCTCCTTTTTGAAAAATTTTGATCCAACTTTTTCAAAAGTTGGCGCCATCAAGGGCGCGCAGCCCTTGTCGCTCCGCGCGCGGAGCGAAAGCTCTCACACCCTCATTATGCCATAAAAAATAAAATCGGGCAAGTGCCCGATTTTACTTTTTATATCCTTTTTTTTACATTTCGCGGCGATAGGCAAAAAAGCTGATCCCCTTCACCTTCTGAAAGGCGCGGGAGAGCGCCGCCTTGCCCGAATACCCCAGCTGCTCGGCGATCTGCTCGGCAGAAAGGGACATATCCCTTGCCAGCACCGCCGCCTGCCCGATCTTGCGCTCGGTGATATAGTCGGTCAGCGTCATGCCAAACTTTTCCTTAAAGGCGCGACTGAAATAGGAGGGGTTGTAAAAGCATTGCCCTGCCAGAGCGGAAAGAGTCAGCTCACCCCCGAGATTGCGGTCAATATAGTCGGAAAGCTGCTGCCAGACCCCTGCCATTTCCGCCTCCTCCCCCTGCCCTGCGGTCATGCGGCGCAGAATGCGGACAAGCAGAATGTTCATATAGCTTTTCAGCACCGTTTGCCAGGATTGCTGCTTTTTCTCATATTCGGTCAGCATCACCGAGAGCAGCGCCTCGATCTCCTCCCGCTCGGCAGCGGCAAAGGAGACCACGCCGCTCTCCTCCTCCTGACGGATCTCGTCAAAGGCGGTCAGCTGCAGCAGCGCAAAGGCGTTTTCGGGGGTGATGGCATCCTCCAGTGCCTCGGGGGCAAAGCAGATGTTGGTATAGGAAAACTCTCCGTGAGGGGTAAAGCGATGGGTCGCACCGTAATTGATAAAGGTGAAATCCCCGCGGCGGATCTCGTAGGTGGTGTCGTTCACCGTTTCGGTGGCGGTGCCGGAGCGCACGTAAACGATCTCGATGAAATCGTGGGTATGCTCGGGCATGGGATCGCTACCCGTTTGGGTAAAGATATGAACAGTACTGCCCTTTTCGATCAAGGACTCGGAGCGATAGGTCTTCATAGTGCCTCCGTTTGAGAAGGGCGACCGGCAAAAGCCGATCGCCCGGATCTTTTAAGCATTGGTCTCTTCAGTAACCGTCTCCTCGGTCTTTTCCTCTGCTACGGTTTCCTCGCTCTCAGCGGGCAGATCACACTTGCCGTTGGTCTTGGCGGAAGCAGCCACCAAAGAGCCGAGGCATACCAGAGCAATGACGTTGGGGATGACCATCAGGTAGTTGAAGAAGTCGGTCAGCTCCCAAACAAAGCGGTTGCTGAACAGCGAGCCAGCAAAGATAAAGACCACAGCCAGAACCGTATAGACCTTTACGCCCTTCTTGCCGAACAGATACTCGGCGTTGATCTTGCCGAAGAAGTTCCAGCTCAGGATGGTAGAGAAGGCAAAGAAGAACAGGCACACGGCAACGAAGATGTTACCGAAGGTCTCACCGAACACCACGCCGAAGGCCCGCTGGGCAAGGTTGGTCTTGGCGAAGCCCTGCACCACGGTCTGGTAGGTGCCGTCCTCCACGCCCAAGGGGCCGCCTGCATACAGGGTGGAGATGACCACAAGAGCCGTCATGGTCAGCACGATGAAGGTATCGATGAACACACCGATCATAGCGGAAACGCCCTGCTCGTGAGGGGTCTTGACGTTGGCCTGTGCATGTGCGTGGGGAGTGGAGCCCATGCCGGCCTCGTTGGAGAACAGGCCGCGCTTTGCGCCCTGGGACAGAGCCGTCTTAAGAGCATAGCCGATACCGCCGCCAATCAGAGCGTTGGCGTTGAAGGCGTACTTGAAGATCATACCGAAAGCCGCGGGAACATACGTGATACGGGCAAAGATCACGACCAAGGAGCCGAGAATGTAAAGGCCTGCCATAATAGGCACCATCTTCTCGGTCACGGCAGCGATGCGGTTGACACCGCCAAGGAAGATGACGGCAGCCAGCACGGCAACCACAAGACCGATGATCCACTGATAGGTACCTGCCTGCCAGCCGAACACGTTGCCCACAGACTCACCTATAGAGTTGGACTGCACCATAGAGCCCATAAAGCCCAGTGCCAGGATCACGGCCACGGCAAAGAAGCCGGCCAGGAACTTACCAAAGCCACCCTTGAAGAAGGAACGAATGTAGTAAACAGGGCCGCCCTGCACATTGCCGTCAGCATCGACCACACGGGTCTTCTGTGCCAGCACTGCCTCGGCGTAGATAGTCGCCATACCGAGGAAGGCGATGACCCACATCCAGAAGATGGCACCGGGGCCACCGATCAGGATCGCGCCACAGGCACCGACGATGTTACCGGTACCGACCTGCGCGGCGATCGCGGTAGCAAGCGCCTGGAAGGACGAAAGGCCGCCCTTCTGCTTGCCGCCCTTCAGGGACAGGCCGCCGAACACCTGCTTCATGCCCTGTCCGAAGCAACGGACCTGCACGAAACGGGTACGGATGGTGTAGAACAGACCAATGCCCACCAAAAGGAACAGCAGAAGGTAGTCCGTCATCCAGGAATTGACCGTAGCGACAAGCTTTTCCGCAGGGGCAAAGATCTCATTGAGCTTTGCGATCATTGTTTTTTCCTCCCGAAAAAATAAAAATAGACTGCCCGCACGGCAGCCCCAAATATTCCCATCAAACACAGAAAATAACAGAAAAATGGCAATTGTCGTCTTTCTGCTCTGTCCTTTGGCCTGAGAGATTCGGCGATCGCTCGCCTTGCACCTTCGGCACTCCATGGGAGATTCTCCAGAGCGTCCTCCACCCGCGGTCTTTTTACAAATTCCGAGAGCTTCTGCGGTAATACCCGCTCATTTTAGCACATCCGACCTCTTTTGTCAATACAATGTCAATCTTTTCTTGCATTTTGTGAAACGTGCATCATTTTACGCAGCATCACCTTTCTTTCACAGTCGTTTTTTACAAGGAAAAGGGGTGGCACCCCACCCCTTTTGCGGATGTGCCACCCTTTTTTATCTTGTCAACGAAAAGCGACGCACGGTGGGGTCTCCCTCCAGAAAGCGTCCTTCCCGCCCGTGACAGGTGAGTAGGATGCACTGTCCGCCTCCGGCGCAATATTGCTGCAAAAGCTGCAGCAGCTGCGCGGTGCGCTTGTCATCCAGCCGTGCGAAGGCCTCGTCAAAAAACAGGGGCAGCCGCTCCTTCTTCATGGTACCGAGCAACGCCAGGCGCAGCGAGAGATGCGCCGCATCCCGGCAGCCTGCGCTGAAATGCGAGAGCGGGCGCGGCACGCCTTCCTCCTCCAACGTGATCGAAAGGTCGCTGTGCAGATGCAGCGCCCCGTGGGCGCCCGCGGTCAACGAGGCGAAGATCGCCTCCGTCTCTCTTTGCAGCGTGGGGATCAGCCCTCCGCGCAGCTCCTCGGTGGCCGCCTTCAGGGCATCCAACGCCAGGCGGATGGCCTCCAGACGTTCGGTGGCCCGCTCCAGCTCCTCCCTCACCGCAGCGCGCTCACGCTGCAGCGCGGCCGGATCCTTGACCGTGGCACTAAGCGCCGCCTCGGCACGCTCAGCCTCGGCCACCCGCTGCTCCAGTACCGCCAGCTCCTGCTCCAGCGCAGAGCGCTCCTCGCCCGGCACCGCCGTTGGCAGCACGCTCGGCAACATGCCCTGCCGTGCGCGCAGCGCTTCACGATCCACGCCCTGCAGCCTTCTGGCAAGCGCCTCGCAAACGCCCTTGGCGCGTTCCAGCGAAACGGTGGCATCGGCCAGCTCAGCCTGTAGTCGGCTCTTGCGCTGCGTCAGATGCTCCAAAAACATCGCTACGTCCCGTGGCTTTTCGTACATCTCTGTTTGTCCCAGGGTTGCCAGCTCCTCACGCAGCTGTGCCATCGCCTCTGTCAAAACACGCGTGGCGTTCTCCTGTGCCGCTTGCGCTGTCGTCAGCCGTTCTGCGTAGGCGCAATAGCTTTTCGCCTCGCGCTCGCATTGTAAAATATAGGTACGCAGCATCGGCATACCCGAGGCGCCGATCTGCGATAGCGATCGTCTTCTGCCAAGGGCTGCCACGCCACCTGCCAGAAGCAGCAGCATGCCGCCGGCAAGGCAAAGCGCTCCGCCTCCTACAAGGTATCGCATCCACGCGGTGAGCAGGAAATATCCCACCGCACCGAGTGCTACACCCAGCAACGTCAAAAGCATACCCCCTGCAACGCGCCGCCGTATACGCCGTGTCCGGCGCTCCGCCTCGTGTAAGAAAGCCTCGCCTCCCTTGTCGGCAAGCACTCTGGCGCCGCTCAGTAGCTTTTCATCATGGCGCACCGCCGAAAGCTGCGCCAGCTCGGGGGCAAGGCGCTCCCCCTCCTCCTCGGCATCAAGCGCCGCGCGCAGCGCAGCGCCGATCCTCTGCAGCTGCTCCTTATCCGGCAGCTCGCGCGCGGCCTGCATACCGATCCGCTCCAGCTCGTGGCGGCAACGTCCCTCCTCGGCCTCCGCCTGCTCCAGATCCTCCAGCAGCGCCAACGTGCGCTGCAGCTCTGCCTGCTCCAGAACGGCACCGATCCGCGCCAGACGCTCCCTTTTTTTAACGGCCAACGCACGATAGCGCGCTGCCTCTGCGCGCAGCCGCTCACACTCCTCGCGCCCACGGTCTGCTGCCAGCAGCTCACCGTCCAGCGCAGCCAAGCGGTCCTCCAGCTCGGCGATCCTGCCACCGCGCCCCTTCGCGTGCTGCAGCTCTCTTCTGGCACCCTGCAGCTTGTCCTCCGCCTCCTCGGCGGAAAGCACCGCATCACCGGTAAACAGCAGCTCACCCACGGCCTCTCCCATATTGGCGCGGCAAACGCGCGCGGCATCCGATTGCACCAAGGAAAGACTGCCGTCATACAGCTCCGCCGGCAAGCCGAGGAAATACTCGCCCGGTGTCCTACCGCCAAGCTCTACCACCTCTCCCTTGGAGAGCGCGATCACAGAAAGCTCCTCGGAAAGCGTTGCGCGTTGCGCGTTGCCACGCATATAGCAGCGCCGCAAAATGCGATACTGCTCGCCGCCGCTCTCCACCGTCAGCCGCCCCGCAGCGGTGCGATCCTGCCAGGAAAGGCGCTTCTCACGCTCCTCCCCATCGGGGCTGCCCTTGCGCGGAAAGCCGTAAAGCACGAAGCGCAAAAAGGCCAGCAGCGTGCTTTTTCCACTCTCGTTTTCTCCCTCGATCAACGTGATGCCCGCACCCGGCTCCAGCACAAGCCCGTGCAGCTTACCAAAGCTGTCGATCTCGATCTTACGTATCCTCATCTCACACCTCCCGCCCGGAAAGCGCCGCGAGGCCCATACGCAGGGCCGTTGCAGCCAACGCGCGCGTTTCGGCATCAGAAGCGGTCAGCCCGGGCAGCAGTGCGCGGTAATAGGCACCGCGCAGCGTAGGATCCTTTTCCAGATAGCCGCTGTCAAAGATAGGCACTGTCCCATCTCGCAGCTCCAAAAGATCGTAGCCCTCAGCGCTCTGCGGCAGCCGTGTGGGATCGGTATCGCAATCCAGACCCACATCACCCACCAACCGCACACGAAGCACCGTGTGTGGCCCATCGCGGCGCGCGGCAAGCATTGTCTGCAGGCGCGCGCGGATCTCTGCATCGCTGACGGCACCCGTGCAATCCAGCTCGGTCACCTCAAAGCGATCGGCGGTGGAGCAGAGCGGCGTAATGCCCACGTACTCTCCCTCCAGCTCCACGAGAAGCGCCCGACCCGGGCCGGGCTCGTCAAAGCCTCTGCCGGCAAAAAAGCCGCTATAGGAAACCGTGGTGCCCCCTACGCGCATTGCAGTCGGAGGGCGATGGATATGCCCCAGCGCCGCATAGGCAAAGCCGGAGCGCTCCAGCTGCGCGTAGCTGATCGGCGCGTAGGGGGAAAGCGGCGCTTGCAGATCGCCGTGGGCCAGCAGGATCGCCGTGCGATCCGGCAGCAGATCCCCTGCGGTACCAAGCTCGGGCGAGGGCATATTCTCGGCGGTGAAGGCATAGCCGTACACCGTCGCTCCCAGCGCCGGAAAATCAAAATAATGCAACACGTGATCAGAAAAAACGCACACGTTGCCCGGCATTTCGCGTTGCCACACCCCCTGCTCGCGATAATGATCGTGATTGCCGGGAGCGATCACCACCGGCACCGGCTGCGCTGCCAGCAGCTCAAAAAAGCGGTTGGCAAAGCCCTGCTCGGGGCAAGGACTGTCAAACACGTCGCCTGCCAGCAAGATCATCTGCGCGCCAAGTGTCAGGGCATCGGCAAACAGTGCTTCCAGCGCGGTCAGCTGACGCACTCTGCGCGCTGCCGCCTCCTGCGGTGAAAAAAGCGCCATCGGGCTGCACAGATGCAGATCGGCGGCGTGTAATATCTTCAGCATAGCACTCCTTTCCAAGAGCGGTCTCTTTTTTGGATTTCTATACTCAGTATACCATATTTAAAGGATGCACGCAAGCAAAAAATCTTGCGCAAAGTCCGCATAATGCTCTTGATTTTTTTGCCGGATCGTGCTATAATGATTTTGAATTATGTTTTATAAGGGAGGCGCCGATGGATTTTCTTGATTTTCTGGAATTGCTGCTGGTTCCCGTCATCGGTGCGGTGATCGGTCTGTTTACCAATTTCCTTGCGGTCAAGATGCTTTTTCGCCCCTACAAGCCGATCTACATCGGCAAGCTGCGCATTCCCTTTACCCCCGGCATCATCCCCGGACGCCAGAAGGCGCTGGGTAAGGCGCTGGGCAAGGCGGTCAGCGAATCGCTCGTCCGCAAGGAGGATCTGAAAAAGGCGCTGCTCTCGGATGCTTTTTCGGATACCGTGGTCAACGGCATCCTCTCGCTCCCCTCTCTGCGCACAACGGCACAGTCGCTGTACCCGGAGGAATATGAGGAAAAGCGCGAATGGCTGCTGGAGCTTGCCGCCGACAAGATCATCGAGGGCGTGCGCGCGCTGGATCTCGGCACCGCCATTACAAACGAAGCCAACGAGGCCGTCAAGGCCTTTGCCGCAAAGAACCCCCTGGTCGGCATCTTTTTGAACGATGCGACCATGCAGCAGCTGACTGCTCCGCTGGCCGATAAATTCTCGGATTTTCTGGACGGTACCGGCCGCGAAAAGCTACTGATGGCTCTTTCCGAGGAGGCCGACAAGCTGGAAAACAAGCCCCTTGCCGAATGGATGCAGGATACCGAGGCGCTGGCACGGTTCCTGAAGGGCCTGTATCAGCGTATCATCGAGCGTCACGCCGATGCCATTGCCGCCCATTTCCGCATTGCGGATATGGTAGAGGAAAAGGTAAACGCGATGCCCCCCGAGGCCTTGGAGGAGCTGGTGCTTTCGGTGATGAAAAAGGAGCTCAACGCCATCATCTGGCTGGGTGCCATCATCGGTTTTCTGATGGGAATGCTCAATTTTATCACCCCTTATTTCGCCTAAAAAATATTGATATAAAAAGCAGGAGGAAATCAAAATGTTTTTTGAGGATCTGAAAAAATTTGACAGCGAGGTCGCAGCCGCTTGCGGCCGCGAGTATGACCGCGAGCAGAACAACATCGAGCTGATCGCTTCTGAGAACATCGTCTCCGAGGCAGTGCTGCTGGCAGCCGGCACCGTGCTGACCAACAAGTATGCCGAGGGCTACCCCGGCAAGCGCTACTACGGCGGCTGCGTTTACGTAGATGAGGTAGAGGAGATCGCCCGCGAGCGCGCCAAGAAGCTGTTCGGTGCCGAGCACGCCAACGTGCAGCCCCACAGCGGTGCCAACGCCAACCTTGCCGTCTTCTTTGCCCTGCTGAACCCCGGCGACACCGTGCTTTCCATGAACCTGGCACACGGCGGTCACCTTTCTCACGGCTCTCCCGTCAACATTTCCGGTAAGTACTTCAACATCGTGCCCTACGGCGTTGCAGACGACACCGAGACCATTGATTACGACAAGGTTCGCGAGCTGGCACTGGAGTGCAAGCCCAAGCTGATCCTGGCAGGCGCCAGCGCATATCCCCGCGTGATCGATTTCAAGCGCTTCCGCGAGATCGCAGATGAGGTGGGCGCTTACTTTATGGTCGATATGGCGCACATCGCGGGTCTGGTCGCCGCAGGTCTGCACCCCTCCCCCGTTCCCTTTGCCGATGTGGTCACCACCACCACCCACAAGACCCTGCGCGGCCCCCGTGGCGGTATGATCCTTTGCCGCGAGGAGCTGGCAAAGCAGATCGACAAGGCCGTATTCCCCGGCACCCAGGGCGGTCCTCTTATGCACATCATCGCCGCTAAGGCCGTTGCTCTCGGCGAGGCCTTGACCGACGAGTTCAAGGATTATCAGCGCCGCATCGTGGAGAACGCCGCAGCGCTTGCAAAGGGCCTCACCGACCGTGGCTTCAAGCTGGTCTCCGGCGGTACCGACAACCACCTGATGCTGCTTGACCTGCGCGGCCTGGAGCTGACCGGCAAGGAGCTGGAGCACCGCCTTGACGAGGTGCACATCACCGTCAACAAGAACACCGTTCCCAACGAGCCTCGCAGCCCCTTCATCACCAGCGGCGTGCGCATCGGCACCCCTGCCGTGACCTCCCGCGGCTTCGGCGTGGAGGAGATGGATCTGATCGCAGGCTGGATCGCCGACGTGATCAATGACTTTGATAACTCCAAGGAGCGCATCACCGCCGAGGTCATCGCCCTTTGCAAGAAGTTCCCTATTTACGATAAGTGATAAATTATAGGGAGAGGAGCCCCCTTTTGAAAAACGGGGCTCCTCTCCCTTTGTTTTTCGCCTCCGCGAAAAACAAATTCACTCTCCTCACCGAAAACTTGCAGAAAGTATTGAACGGGTATATCGCGGCAGAGCATGGCCAACGGTAATCGGCCTTTTAATGCGATTTGCAAAACAAAAGGAAAAGCCGCCCAACGGGGCGGCTTTTCCTTTTGTTTTAGTTCTCCGCCATGACCTTTTTCAGGTGATCGTAGGCGGTCTTGATGTCCGCAGCGGGGTTGGCGCCACACTCACGCTCGATGGTCAGATAGCCGCGATAGCCGATATCCTCCAGCGCTTTGAGGTATGCGGGGAACGGCACCGAGCCGGTGCCGAGCGGCACCTCCTCAAAATAGCGGATGCCCTTGGCCTCTTCGGGCACCGGATGCACGGCTCTGTAGATGTATTCGGGATTGCCCTTCACCAACAGATTGCCGTCCTTAGCATGGGTATGCACGATATAATCCTTCAGAGTATAGACAGCCTGCACAGGGTCGTCACCGGTCACCATGCAAAGGTTGGCAGGATCCAGATTGACGGCCACGCCCTTGGAGCCGAGAGAGTCCAGAAACGTTTTGAGGGTCGCAGAGGTCTCGGGACCTGTCTCCACCGCAAAGTGAGCGCCGATGCTGTCCGCATACTGGGCAAGGCTGTAGCATGCCTCCTGCATGATCTGATAGCGAGGATGGTTCGGATCCTCCGACACCACACCGATGTGGGTGGTCACGATATCCGTCTCCAGCTCCTTGGCAAGATCGATGATGCGCTTGGACTTTTCGATCAGCTCCGGGTTCTGCTCGGGATCGCCGAAGCCGTGACCGAGGTCACCGCAAAGCGCGGAAAAGCAAAGTCCCTGATCCTTTACGAATTTCAACAGCTCGCGGCGTGCCGCCGTGTCAAAATTCTCGGGGGCGTGCGCGCCCTTGGTGCAATACATCTGCAGGCCCTTGATGCCCATTTGTGCGGCGGTCCTGATGGCCTCGTGAGTCTCCTGCTTAAAGGATTCTACGATCGCACCGATCGGAAATTGATACATAATTGCTTCCTCCTTTGGTGTTCGTCACCGCGTGGCGGTGCGCTTGCTTCCATTATAAAAGAGTCACGCACCCTTTGTAAATAGCCGCAGTTTTTCTAAAACTTTGCATTTTTTTGGATTTTAAGGAATTTCACCGCTTTGAGACCGTCATTTTTTTGCATCCAGACATTTTAGTGCCTGTGCGGTCAGCAGCACGCCTACAAAGGTCGCCCACCACACGGCACTCTTTTTCTTCTGCGCTGTTCTGATCCTGCGCGGTCTTTTGCGCAAGCGCTTGCAAAACTCCGTCACCTTAAAGCCTGCCATATCGCTTCCTCCGTCCAAAAAGACCGCAAGCGGGGCCTGCGGTCTTTTTCTTTTATTGTTTTTGGCTTACCGTCTCCACAAAAGCGGTAGCGAGACCGCCCATTGCCTGCAGCTCCGAGGGGATGATGATCTTGGTCGCCTGTCCATCGGCCACCTTGGCCAGCGCCTCAAAGCTCTTCAGGGTCAGCACCTCCTTGGTGGGGGGGACCTCGTTGAGCATGCGCAGACCGGCAGCAGTCGCCTCCTGCACCTTCAGAATAGCCTCAGCCTCACCCTCAGCCTCGCGGATGCGAGCCTCACGCTGCGCCTCGGCACGCAGGATCGCGGCCTGCTTTTCAGCCTCGGCATCCAGAATAGCCGATTGCTTGCGGCCCTCTGCCACCAGAATAGCCGAATTCTTTTCACCCTCGGCGCGCAGGATCGCCTCGCGGCGCTCACGCTCTGCCTTCATCTGCTTCTCCATTGCGTCCTGGATCTCGCGGGGCGGAATGATATTTTTCAGCTCCACACGGTTGACCTTAATGCCCCAGGCATCGGTGGCCTGATCCAGAATGGCGCGCATCTTGGTATTGATGGTATCGCGCGAGGTCAGCGTGCCGTCCAGATCCAGTTCACCGATCATATTACGCAGCGTAGTCGCGGTCAGATTTTCGATAGCGAAGATCGGATTGGTCACGCCATAAGCGTACAGCTTGCAATCGGTGATCTGGTAGAACACCACCGTATCGATCTGCATACGCACATTGTCCTTGGTAATGACCGACTGGGGCGGGAAATCCACCACCTGCTCCATCAGACTGATCTTTTTGCTGATGCGATCGAAAAAGGGTATCTTGATGTGGATACCGTTCTTCCAGGTCTTGTGATAGGAGCCCAGTCGCTCCACCACGTAAGCATTCGCCTGCGGCACGATGTGTACGTTGGCGATCAGCACCACCAGCACCACGACCACCACGGCGATCAAAGCAATAATAACACCCATAATAATATCCTCCTTACATTATTTGACGATCAATTTTACACCCTCGATGGCCACGATCTCTACCCGCTCGCCCACCGGAATGATCCGCTCTGCCTCCTTGGCTCTGGCCGACCAGCAAAGTCCGCCGATCTTGACCTCGCCAAGACCGTCGATATTGCGGATCTCCTCGGTCACGATGCAGATCTGACCGATCAGCGCGTCTGCGTTGGTTCTGGTGCGCTTTCCGCGCAGTAGCCGACGGCAAAGCGGTCGTGTTGCGACTACAAGGATCAATCCTACCGCCACAAAGACCAGCACCTGCACCCACCACGGCACGCCGGGGATCAGAGAAAGCACCAAGGAGACGATGGCTGCCGGCATAAACCAGACGGCGACCATATCGCTGGTGGTTGCCTCGATCACAATGGCAAGGACCAGTACAGCGATCCATAAAAACAGCATTTTCCGTCCTCCCTTCTACACATTGCATCGATGCATCCTGTGTGATTATAGTATAACATTTTTACGCCACATTTGTCAAATAATTTTAGCGTGCAAGAAAGGCAACGGCAGGCAATGGCAGCCGCGCGGAGCGCATTTTTGCCATACGGAAGCGTTTTTTTGCGTCCGCGGCAGCATTTTCCTCGCTTTTTGGCGCAAGATGACTTGACAAATCCTTTGAAAGTATTGTATCATCATATCAGAAAATGAAAGGAGCAGCACCATGGAAAAGCTGATACAATATTGCACCAAGTCCTCTTATTATGACGGCGACTTCAACAGCACCGTCGGCTGGCACGCCGCGGGCATGGGTTACATTCTTGTGACCGAGAACGGCAAGCTGATCGTGATCGACGGCGGCAAGCCGAACGACACAGAGGATTTTCTCGCGCTGCTGGAGCAGCAGGCAGGCGGCAAGCGCCCCGAGGTGGAGCTTTGGATCATGACACACCCCCATTCGGATCACTTCGGCGTGCTGCACACCATCTGTCACACCCCCGAGCTGCTCGCCCGTGTGAAGATACGCACCCTGCTCTACCGCTTCCCCGAGGATTTCGTGGAACAGAACGGCAAGGCCTCCAATATTGATGCCAATCGTATGATGGCCGAGCTGGCGGCGCTTTGCGGTGCCGACTGCCACGCACCCGAGCTGGATGAGAGAATGTCGGTGGATGGACTGGAATTTCACTTCCTTTATTATCCCTATGACTGCCGCATCATCAACCACGCCTTCAACTGCAACGCCAGCTCTATGATCTTTACCGTGCAGGCAAAGAACAAAAAGATCATGTTCACCGGCGATGCCGTTTCCCGCAATCTGCAGGTAGTCACCTGGATCTATCACAAAAAGCTGAAATGCGATATTTTGCAGATGCCCCACCACGCCCTTTGCGACACAGGTCTGCTGAAGTTTTACAAGGAGGTAGATGCCAAGATCTTGCTGGAGCCTACCTGTATCGCAGGCGACCGTGCTATGCATACCGAATATGTGGGCAAGGCCCACGCCCCCGACAACGCGTGGGCGGAGGAAAATGCCGAGCAGATCCACCGCACCTTTGAGGGCACGGTGGAAATTCCGCTATAACCCCCGAAACGGGGTCGAAAACCGCTGGTTTTCGACCCCGTTTTTCAGTACAAGCGTTCCTTGCCGCCAAGCCTCCTCCAGGCCAGATGCAGAAAGCCAAAGGGCAACGTCAGCGCCGCCATACCGAGCGCCAGCCCCAGTTCCGCCGCCTGCAGCGGCAGGGTGCGCAGCACGCTGCCACCCAGATACACGAACAGCACCTGCGTGACCGCTACCAGCCCCATAATGAGCAAAAAGGTGGGGTTTTTGCCGATGCCGGTCAGCATCCGTGCCCGATCGGTGCGCGCATTGAAGCAATTCAGCACGCCTGCAAAGATGAAAAAGGCAAAAAAGGCGGTAAGCAGCCGCAGCGGACCTTCTTCAAAATGATAAAAGGAACGGATCTGCGGCAGGGTCAGAAAAAGCACCGACAGCCCCACGGTGAAAAGGGTCAACACAGCGATCCGCACAGCCAATGCTCTTGTCAGGATCGGCTCCTCCCGCTTTTTGGGCTGCTCCTTCATATAGTACGGCATCGGCGCCTCTCCCGCAAAGGCAAGGCCACCCAGAGTATCCATGATCAGATTGATCCAGAGCATCTGCACCACGGTGACCGGTGCATCAAAGCCAATAAAAGGCCCGATGATCGAGATCCCGACCGCGCAAAAGTTCATAATAAGCTGCAACGTGATGAATTTTCGGATGCTTTTGAAGATCGTGCGCCCGTAAAGCACCGCCTTGCATACAGAGGAAAGATCGTCGTCCAGCAGCACCACATCGCCTGCCTCCTTGGCTACCTGCGTGCCGCTACCCATAGCAAAGCCCACGTCCGCCATTTTCAAAGCAGGCGCATCGTTGATGCCGTCTCCCGTCATACCTACCACAAGCCCGGCGGCCTCGGAAAGGCGGATGAGGCGGCTCTTATCTCCGGGCAGCGCCCGAGCCACCACGGCAAGATGGGGCAGCAGCGCCGTCAGCTCCTCATCCGAAAGCGACGCCAGCTCCCTGCCCTCCAGCACCGCGCCGTCCCGATGCAAAATGCCGCAGGCAGCGGCAATGTGCGCCGCCGTTTCCTTGCCGTCGCCGGTGATCATGACCACCTGCACGCCTGCGCCCTGCAGGGTACGCACCGCCTCCTTGGCATTGGGGCGCAGCGGATCCGCAAAGGCCACCGCCGCCAGCAAGCATAGGGAAAAATCACACCCGTTCGTGGGCATACGGTCGCTTTCGCATAGCAGCACCACACGCTCTCCGCAGCGCATCCGTGCCCTTACGCGCGCCATAAAGGGTGCCGCCAGCAGGGGCGATCTCCCTCCCTGCTCCCGTTCCGCCGTGCGCAAAAAGGGTGCAAGTCGATCCGGCGCTCCCGTTACCAGCACGCGCCCGCTCTCCAATCGAACGGCAGCGAATTTACGTTCACTGTCAAAGGGCAGCCGCTCTGCCACGGCTTCTGTCGGCGCAGCCTCGGTCAAAAAGGCCGAGAGCAGCGCGCGGTCGGTGGCATTGCCGCCTAGCGCCGCCATTTTTCCCTCCCGTTCGCCACACACCGCACCGGAATTGAGATGGGCAGAGAGCGAAAGGCTTGCGCAAAGCGCCGGCGCTTTGCGCCGCAGCGCACGCACCTCGCGATGCTCCCCGTCGGCGGTCAGAATGGCGGAAAGCGACAGCTTTCCCGCAGTCAGCGTGCCGGTCTTATCGGTGAACAGGATATTCATACTGCCGGCAGCCTCCGGCCCTGCGGGAGTACGCACCAGCACCCGATCCCGCACCATCCGCCGCATATTGGCAGAGAGCACCACCGCGATCATCATCGGCAGCCCCTCCGGCACCGCCACCACGACCACCGTCAGCGCCAGGGTCAGCGCGTGGAGCAGCACACCTGCCAGATAGGGCAGATCACGCAGCCGCGCCAGGATCTCCGCCCCTTCAAAGTGTGCATCCAGCACCAGACTGTAGAAGAGAAAAGCCAGCGCACAAACGGCGGCCGCCACATAGCCGAGCACGCTGATCTGCCCGGCAAGCTTTGCCAGCCTGCGCCGCAGAGGGCTTTCTCTGGTCACCGCCTGCAGTTCCCCGGAGATGCCACCGAGAAAAGTCGCATCCCCCACAGCAGTCACCTGCATCTCTCCCTCCCCCGAAAGGATCGTGCAGCCGGAAAACACCGCGCCTGCCGCGCCGGGATCCCGCGGCTCGCCTGCGTGATAGGGACGCTTTTCCGCTTCCCGACTCTCACCGGTAAGCGGCGATTGGTCCACCGTTAAAAAACCGCAAAAAAGCACCCCGTCCGCGGGGATACGCTCTCCCGCGCCCAGGATCACCACATCTCCGACCACCAGCTCCGAAACCGCCAGCTCACATACACGGCCGCCGCGGCGCACGCGGCAGCGATCGGTGCCGCACGCCTCGCTGAGCCGCTGAAAGGCAGCCTCGCTACCGTATTCGGAAAAGGAAGAGATGGCGGTGGCAAGCAGCGCCGAAACCGCGATACCCACCGTTTCCATCACGTCACCGTTATGAAAGATCAGCAGCAGCAAATGCAGCCCCAGCGCCAGCAGCAGCACCTTGATCACGGGGTCGTTCAAATTCGAGAAAAACACCTTCAAAAAGCTCTTTTTCCTGACACGTTTCAGGATATTTGCGCCGTGTGCTTGCCGCGAGGCCTCCACCTCGTGCGCCTCCAAGCCTCTGCGGCCTCTCACTTCCTCAGTCATTTTTTGCGCCTCGCTTTCGATAAATTCCTTTTATCCTATGCGCCGTTGGCACAAAAAAGACTAAGGGCAAGCCCCATGGGGCTTGCCCTTTCCTCATTCACCGTCCAAAACGGTGAATATCATTTCTTCAGCTTGCGTGCGCCGTATTTATCCAGATAAGCGCCACAGATGTCGGGGTGATCGCAGGTAAAGCCAATGGCACCGTTCTCCAGCGACCGGCGATAGACCTCCTCATCGGTATTCATGCCATAGTGCACACAGGGCTTGATGCCCATCAGCGCAAACTCGGTAAATCTCGCCTTGTCGGCCACGGGGCTATCCACGTGCATAGGGAAGCCCTCGGGAGTCTTGCCGGCGCGGTTGAAGATGCAGACCTCATCGTAATACTTGTAGGGATCGTCCTTTTCGTAACCCTTCATCATCGTCTTGGGATAGAAGCCGTGGATCGAGAAGTCCTCCTTGGTATAGCGGGTGCGCAGCCAGGCGCAAAGCCCTGCAGAGAAGGTGATCACGGTCAATCGATCCTTGCCGAATACACCGTACTGGCGGCAAAGCGACAGGGTCAGCTCGGCAGAGGCGTAGGCAAAATCGCCCAGCTCCTCGGGATAATCCTTCAGCTCCAGCAGCAGCTTGATATCGGGGCGGGTCGCCATCAGCTCCAGGAACTCCACCATTGTGGGGACTCTTTCGCCCTTGAACTCCTCTCCAAACTTAATGCCGGCGTCCGCCTTGCGGACCTCCTCCAGCGTCATACGGTAGATCTTGCCCTTCGTATCGGTGGTACGGGAAAGATCCGCATCGTGGCAAACGACGATCTGATAATCCGCCGTCATATGCGCATCCATCTCAATGGCGTCGATGTCGATCTTCAGCACCTCACGAAAGCCGCGCATGGTGTTTTCGGGATATTTGGCGCGCCAGCCTCTGTGTCCGGCAAGGGTCACCCTTCTGTCAAAGCTCATCTGTATTTACCTTCCTTTTGGTTATACGGGCATTGCTGCCACTATCACCAGTATAATGCAAAACAGGTGCAAAAGTCAAGGACCTATACCAATTTTACTTTGTAAAATTCAAACCACTCGTCCAGCTGCACAAGCCACGCCAGCAGCTGCGGTCGCGCCATCAGCTGACCGAACCAGGTGCTGCTCTCCCCCTCCAGCAGCGCCGCCAGACGGCGAGGCTTTAAATAGGCAGAGAGAAAGCCGCCGCGGTGCAGTCGATCAGCCAGCATTTCGCGCACGCGCTGCTCGTAAAGCGGGTGGTGTGTTTTGGGGTACGGACTCTTTTTACGCCAAAGCACACGCTGTGGCAAATACCCCTCCATTGCACGGCGAAGCAGCGATTTTTCAACACCGTTTTCGTATTTTACCGACCAAGGCAGATTGAAGACGTACTCCAGAATACGGTGATCGGCAAAGGGAACGCGCACCTCCACCGCCGCGTACATGCTCATACGATCTTTACGGGCAAGCAGATTTGCCATAAAATATCCGGTGGAAAGCCAGGTGGCGATCCGCGCGGTGCGGTCCGCCTCGCACTCTCCCTCCACCACGGGGCAAGCCGCCACGCTCCGACGATAGACCTCACGCATATGCTCCAGTCCCTCATCGGGTCTCACCAGCTTCTCATCAAACAGTGAGATGCGCGTGTGCGGATCGTGCAGCCAGGGAAACAGCTCGCGCTGCAGCATCTCGCGGCGATAGAACCAGGGGTAGCCCCCGAAGATCTCATCCGAGCATTCTCCCGAAAGGATGACCGTGTGCCGCTTTTTGATCTCGTTGCAAAAATAGAGCAGCGAGGAATCGATATCCGCCTGCCCCGGCAGGTCTCTGGCGTGCGTGGCATCGGTCAGCAGCGCGGCCACCGTCTCGGTGGGGGCAGTCAGCACGGTGTGGTCGGTATCAAGCGCGGCGGCAAGCTCGGTGGCAAACAGATCGTCCCCCTGAGGCTGAAAAAGCGAGGCCTTGAAGTTCTCCTTATTCCCCTCGTATTCAAAGGAATAGGTGGAAAGTCGCCGCCCCTGCTCCCGCAGCTTTTCCGCTGCTACTGCCGTGATAGCCGAGGAATCCAATCCGCCGGAAAGCAGCACTGCCAACGGCACATCGCTTGTAAGCTGCCGTCCTACCGCATCGCAAAACAGCTCTCTCACCCTTGCTACGGCAGTTGGCGCATCGTCGGCAGAGGGTGCTGCCTGCAGTCTCCAATACGCCCATTCAGAAAAGCCGTCACGCGTCACACGGGCTGCGTGCCCGGGCAAAAGCTCGGAGATCTGCCTGAAAACGCCGCTGCCGGGCAGCGTGACAGGCGTGAGATAAAGCAGCTGCCAAAGCCCCTCGATATCCACCTCCGGCTCGATCTCCTTGCTTGCAAAAAGCCCCTTTATTTCGGAAGAAAAATAAAAATTACCCCCGCAACGGGCATAGAAAAGCGGTTTTACACCAAGGCGGTCTCTGGCCAGAAAGACCTGCTCTCTGCCGGGGTCGTATACCGCAAAGGCAAAGATGCCGTTGAGCTGCTCGGGGCAGCTCTCTCCATATAAGATATAGCTCCAAAGCACCACCTCGGTATCGCATCCGGTGCGAAAGCAGGCACCCTGTGCCGCCAGCGTGTGGCGAAGCTCCGCAGCATTATAGATCTCACCGTTATAGACGATGGTGTACCATATACCGCCGTGAAATGCGCGCATCGGCTGCGCACCCTTTTCGGGATCCATCACCGCCAGGCGATTGTGGTACAAACCCACACCAGGCGCAAAGAAGGCGCCGTTTCCATCCGGCCCACGGTGGCAAAGTCGCTCTCCCGCAGCGGCGAGCACCTTGCCGCAGACTCTTGACGGCTCCTTGAAATTGATCATACCGTTGATCGAACACATATGCCTCACCTCACTCCATTCTATGAGCGAAAACGCAGTCGGGTGCATATTCTGTCAATGAGAAAAGGAGGGATCGCCATGCCGAAGGAGCTTTCCGGCAAGCACCTGCTGCTTGCCTTCGGTGCAGGAGCCGTACTGGCTCTGTGTCTGCCTAAAATGATGCTGTGCCTGCTTGGCACAGGCCTTTTACTGACCGCTGCCTATGCGCTGCACCGCTACTTTTCATCCGATATTACAGATAAGGAGAACTGATATGAAGATCGTTTTGATGAAGCCCCCTGCCCTGCTCACCCCCTTGCTGCGGCGCATCTTTCGTGTAGAAAAAAGAAAATAAGCGGGGCGACCCGCTTTTCCTTGACAAAGCCCCTTCCTTATGATATGATGACCTCAAGGAAGGGGGTATTTTCTATGCCCAATGTCTATTTTCTGCCTACCGGCGTGGCTGCCAAGGCAGATCCATGTATGCAAAACGATACCGTTTTGCGCCTCTTTGAGGGCTTTACCTTTCATCGCGCCTCTCTGACGCTGACCGAAGGGCAACCGCACCGGCTTGTGATCGGCGAGCCCGTGCTGCCGCAGCTCTCCGCGCAGGCGGAGTACGTTGTCGCCGCCGATCCAAACGGCCTTGCGGTGATCGGCAGGGATGCCGCCTCCCTGATGCACGGCTATCTGGCGCTGCTGATGCGGATCGAATACACCACCGATGGTCGGCTTTTTGTGGCACCCACCCTGCAGGAGGGTCTCTTCCGGACCCCCAACCGTATGATCCATTTCTGCGTATTTCCCGAGACGTCTCTGCTTTTTTTGAAAAAATGCATACGTCTTGCAGGTGCGCTGCAATTCACTCACGTGGTGATCGAGTTCTGGGGAATGCTCAAATATGACTGCTACCCTTCCCTGTCCTTTCCCGATGCCTTTGACAAGGCGCAGATCCGCAAGGTGCTGCGTGAGGTGCGGGAGCTTGGCATGGAGCCGATCCCGATGTTCAACCATTTGGGGCACGCCAGCGGCTGTCGTCTGCTCTCCGGCAAGCACGTGGTATTGGATCAGGATCCCTCGCTTTATGCTCTGTTCACCCCCGACGGTTGGTCCTGGAATATCGACAATCCCGATGCCCTTGCCCTGCTGCGGCAGGTGCGCGCCGAGCTTTATGAGCTGTTCGGCGAGGGCAGCTATTTCCACGCGGGATTGGATGAATCCTATATGTACGCCAACGATCCTGCCCTTTATGCCAAGCTACCGAAGTTCCTCGGTGAGCTGACCCGGGAGATCGCTGCGGAGGGGCGTCGCCCTATGATCTGGATGGATATGTTCCTGCCCCCCGAGGCTTATGGTGATCAGACCAGACATGCCTGCGCCAAGAAAACACCCGAGGAATGTCTGGCGGTGCTGCAAGGACTGGCGCCCGAGACCGTTCTGATAGACTGGCAGTACAATATGACCGAGGCACCCATCCCCACCACGCTCTATCTGAAGGATCGGGGCTTCGATATTATGGGCGCACCCTGGCTTGGCAATGCCAACTGCAAGGCCCACGCCGACACCGTTGCCGAAAACGGGCTGTTTGGCATTATGGACACCACCTGGCACACCCTGAACCGGGAGATGTATGGCATACTGCGTCTCGCCCGTTATCTGGGTGCCGCCAAGGCACCCTGGTCGGATCGCAGCGGCCCCCGAGAGGAGACCGCCACCCTGCTGCGCAAGCTTACCTTTGAGCCATACGGCTACGAGGAAAGCGGCTGGATGACCCATCAGATCACGCTGGGCGCAGAGAAGGAGTTTTGAGCCGAAAATAACAAAAAAGCCGACCCGTGGTCGGCTTTTTTGTTATTTTGCATCTCTGCTCTCAATGATGTAGAGTCCGCCTCTGCGCACCGCGATAAAGGCGCAGTTTCCGGTCAGCTCGTTGCTGACGGCATACTGATGCGTGCGCTTCAGAGTGGCTTTTTTCAGCGGATACTTCACGCCGTCGATCTCCACGCCCTTCACCACGGGGTCGGCGGCGATCAGCGACAGATAGCGATAGGCGCCGCGCGGAATAAGCGTGCTGTTGTTGCGGATAAAGCGAGCGCGGTTGTAGCCGTCGGTGATCAGCGCATGCACACGCAGCGTTTCCAGATGCTCCAGAATGGCAAGATTGGAGAGGGTGTGATCCAGCCTACCCGAAAGGCCGCCCACGATCACGATATCCCGTATACCCTTTTGCAAAGCATACTCCACAGCCAGCTGCGTATCGGTCAGATCCTTTTCCGCAGGCACGCGGACGATCTCCACGTCGTCCGGCACGTGGGGCTCACCCAGCGAGTCAAAATCCCCCAGCAGGGCCATCGGCTTTACGCCGGCCTTTTTGGCATTATTCCAGCCGGCATCGGCGGCAATGACCAGATCATCTCCCTTTGGGTGGTCGGTCAGGTTGGCAGGGTCGATCTCCCCACCCACGTATATGTAAGCACGCATTATTTTTTGCTCCAATCGTGTTTGTTCTTCAACGCATCGAACATACCAACATAGCTTTGGTGGCGGCTGGGTGCGATCTCGCCCTTGCGCATCGCCTCCAGGATCGCACACCCCTCCTCACGGGTATGGGTGCATTTTTTATAGCGGCAATCGCCGAGATAGCGATCAAACTCGCGCATCGTATACGCCAGATCCTCCTTCTGGAAGAAATCAAAGCGCACAAAATCCAGCATACTGAAGCCGGGTGTATCGGCCACGTAGGTCTCGGCCATTCCCTCCACCGGATACAGCTCCACGCGGCGTGTGGTGTGTCTGCCGCGCTCGATGCGACGGCTGATCTCTCCCGTTTGCAAAGAAAGCCCCGGGAAAAGTGCGTTGAGCAAGGTGGATTTTCCCACGCCGGAAGCACCGGCAAAGGCGGCGGTCTTGCCACTCATATGCTCTTTGATGTATTGCTGCAGCGGCGCTACACCGTCTCCGCTCTCCGCAGAAAGCGCAAAGGCAGAGTAGCCTACCCCTTGGTAGAGCGCTGCCAGCTCATCGGCATAGTCGGGCGCCATATCCCGTTTGCCGATCACGATCACCGGCTCGATATGATTGTACTCGGCAATCGAGATCAGCTTGTCCACCGTCTCCAGTGCCGGTGCCGGATGGGCAGCGGCAAAGGTGATGAACAGCACGTCCAGATTGGCCATCGGCGGTCTGATCAGCGCGTTTTTACGTGGCAGGATCTCCTCGATCACGATACCGCCGCCGTCGGCCGTGAGGACCACCTCTCCCTGCTCGTTGCGCGGCAGGGTGGCATCCTCAAAGGAGACGGTCACCGCATCTCCCACCAACGGCGTGATGCCCTCGTGGCGGAAATTACCCTTGGCGCGACAATGGATCCGCTGCCCGGAAAGCGGCGTATCGCCCTTTTCCAGCGCGATCTCGTAAAGACCGCCAACGCCTCGTATGAGCTTTCCCTTTTCCTTCAATAGCATTTGCTTTTTTTCCTATTCTCAAAATTCAAAAGATAAACGCAAAAACACTTTCCAAAAGTCCCAACGCAAACAGCACCGTCACCGTCAGCGTGAGCAGCCCCAGTGCCACCAAGAGATTGGCGATCAGCAGCCGCCGTACGGTACTGCGTTTTGCTGCACCGCTTGCCTTTTTTCTTGCCTTTGCCATACAAGAGCTCCTTTCAAAGGGGTGCTCTTATTCTACCCATTACGGGGCTTATTCATGCAGCTCGGACTCGGCAGTCTCCTTGCGGAGCTGCCCGCAGGAGGCATTGATGTCCGCCCCCAGCGTACGGCGCACGGTGGCTCGGATGCCGTTTCTTTCCAGTACGGCAGCAAAGGCCTTGACCGCCTTGGCGCCCGAGCGCTGAAAGCCGCTTTCCTTCACCTCGTTGACCGGGATCAGATTCACGTGGATCGGCATTCCCTCGGTACGGGTGCGCAGACTGCGGTTCAGGAGCAGCGCCAGCTGCTCCGCAGCCTCACGGCTGTCGTTTTTGCCTGCGATCAGGGTGTATTCAAAGGAGATACGCCGCCCCGTGGCCTCAAAATAGCGCTTGCAGGCTGCCAGCAGCGCAGCAATATTGTACTTCCGATTGATCGGCATAATGGCAGAGCGGGTCTCGTCATCGGCGGCGTGCAGCGAGATGGAAAGCGTGATCGGCAGCCGCAGGGCGGCCAAGCGGTCGATCTTATCCACCAGACCGCAGGTGGAAAGCGAGATATGGCGATAGCCGATATTTACGCCCTCCGGGCGATTCACAAGATCCAAAAATCGCACAACGGCGTCAAAATTATCCAATGGCTCGCCGATGCCCATCATCACGATGCCGTCAATACGCTCGCCGCTGTCTCTGCCGGCGGCGATCACCTGCCCCAGCAGCTCACCGGGAGTCAGATTGCGCACCTTGCCACCGATGGTGGAGGCACAAAACCTGCAGCCCATATTGCAGCCGACCTGGGTAGAGATGCAGATGGTGGTGCCGTGCTCATACTGCATCAGCACACTCTCCACACAGTTGCCGTCGGATAGCTCAAAGAGATATTTCACGGTGCCATCCAAGGCAGAGACCAGCTTACGCTTCACACGCGGCAGATGATAGGTCGTCGCCTCGGAAAGGCGCTGCCGTGTCAGCTTGCCGATATTGGTCATCTCCTCGGGCGAAAGGCCCTTATGTAATTGGGGAAAGATCTGTCCTGCCCGATATTTGGGCTCGCCCAGCGACAAAAGCAGCTCCTCCAGCTCCCGCGGTGTCAGCGACAGCAGCTCTGATTTTTGCGAAAATTCCATACCGTTATCCCTTTTTTAAGAGTTTTGCCATAAAAAATCCGTCGGTGCCGTGGGTATCCGGCGCCAGGGTCAGCATACCCTCACTATGCAGCGCGCCCACCGTAAAGGGCTGCAGCACGAACTGCGGATGGCGCGCAAGAAACGCCGTGACCTGTGCCTCATTTTCGGCAGGCAGCAGCGTGCAGGTGGAATATACCAGCACACCGCCCTCGCGCACGCAACCGGCTGCGGCATCCAGTATCGCCGCCTGGATCGGCAGCAGCCCTGCCGCCAGCGAAAAATCCTTATAGCGGATATCCGGCTTTTTGGCAAGCACACCGTAGCCGGAGCAAGGCACATCGCAGATCACGCGATCAAAAACACCCACCGTTTCGGCGCTTGCCAGACGGGCATCCCCTGCGGCGGCGGTCAGCGCGGTCAACCCCAGCGCTTCGGCACCCCGGCGGATCAGCGAGACCTTGTTCTCGTGCAGATCGTAGCTCCTGACCTCGCCGCTGTTCCGCATGGAAAGCGCGGCACCAAAGGACTTGGAGCCGGGCGCGGCACAAAGATCCAGCACGCGCTCGTCGGGGCGCGCATCCAACACCTCGGTGCAGATCTGCGATGCCTCGTCCTGCACGAAGCAATCTCCTGCGGCAAGCGGCTCCGAAACAGCGCTCATATCGGGGAAACGCACCCCGTTGGGGGCTATTTCAGTGGGCTCGCCGCCAAATTCCCGCAAGAATTCCTCACGGGTGCGCCGCAGCGTATTGACGCGCACCGTCAACGCGGGCGTGCCGTCAAAGGCCTGCAGCAGCGATGCGGCACGGGCGAAGCCATAGCCGCTCACAAAGGCCTCAGCCAAGGGCTCGGGCACCGAATAGCGCACCGACAGATAGCGGATCGGATCTGCCGCCTGCTCCGGATAGTCCACCACCTTGCCGCGGCGGCAAAAGCCGCGCAGGATGGCATTGACAAAGCCCTTGCTGCGCTTGGGGGTCATGGCCACCGTCTCATTGATGGCGGCGTGATCCGGAATGCGGTCAAAATAAAGCAGCTGGCAAAGTCCCATCCGCAGCAGCATCCGCACCTTTTTCTCGATCGCGGAGGGCGGTAGGGAGGCCGCGCCGTCAATGATATAGTCCAATGTGATCTTATGCTCGATGGTGGCGTAGAACAGCGCGGTGCAAAGTGCTTTATCCGCACCCGTTATGCCACTTTCGCGCTTCAGCGCACTATCCAGCGCCAGGTTGGCGTACCGGTCGGCGGCCTCACAGCGCAGCAAAAGATCCAAAGCAAGCTGTCGGGCGCTCATCGGTCTCTGCGCCCCGTCACACTGGCTGCGATCAGCAAAAGACGCAGCACGCTGAGGAATCCTACGGCCAGCGCTGCCACGTAGGTCATCGCCGCAGCGGAAAGCACCTTGCGCGAGCCCTTCAGCTGCTCATCGGTCATCGTGCCGGAGCCCTCCAGACAGCGCAGCGCGCGGCGGCTGGCGTTGAACTCCACCGGCAGCGTGACCAGCTGAAAGAGAACAGAAAGCGAAAAGGCAGCGATGCCCGCAAGGATCAGCCAATCGGCAATGACGAGGGAGCTCCCATAAAAAGCACCCAAAAGAATACCGATCAAGAAAAGCGGCATTGCCAGATGCGAGCCGATATTGCAGACCGGCACCATTGCCATACGGAAGCGCAGCGGCAGATAGCCGCGCTCATCCTGCAGGGCATGCCCTGCCTCGTGTGCCGCTACACCCACAGCCGCCACGTTGTTGCCGTGATAGACCGCCTCGGAAAGGCGCAGCACCTGATCCCGCGGATCGTAATGATCCGAGAGCTGCCCCGGCACCATCTCCACCGGCACGTGAGAAAGGCCGTTGGCGTCCAGAATGCGGCGCGCCACCGCGGCGCCTGTCATCGGTGCCGGCAGTAGCTCGTGCTGATAGCGACCGTAAGCGGATTTGACCTTGATCTGCGCCCAAAGGGTCAACAGGATACCGGGAACCAGAATGATCAGCGTCCAGTCCCACCAAAACCCAAAAAACATAGAGAAATCTCCTTTTTAACCGAGTATATCTCCAACTGTCAGCCGCCGTCCGCGAATATAATCGGCGGCGCTCATACGCCCCTTGCCCTCCGGCAAAACGCGCAGGATCTCCAACGTCGTCCCCTCACCGCAAGCCACGACAATGCGGTCAGAAAGTGCCAGAACGGTGCCAAATTTTGCATCCGTTGCAGTTTTTTCGCTACCAACGCGGCTTTCCGGCACCTTCAGCATACGGCCGTCCGGCGTTCTGGTAAAGGCAAGCGGAAAGGGGGAAAGTCCGCGGATCTGATCGTGCAAGACACGTGCAGGCTTGGAAAAATCCAACAGGCAGTCCGCCTTTTCGATCTTGGCGGCATAGGTAGCCTTACTATCATCCTGCGGCACCGCCACCAGCGTGCCCGCACGCAACCGCGCCAGCGTTTCCAGCAGCGCTTCGGCGCCTGCCGCACCGAGGCGGTCATGCATATCCTCAAAATTATCATTTTCGCCGATCGGTACACGCACCGTGACCAGCATATCACCGGTATCCAGCCCGGCCGCCATCTGCATCGTGGTCACGCCGGTCTCTGTCCTGCCATCGATGATCGCACGCTGCATCGGAGCAGCACCGCGATATGCGGGCAATAGCGAGCCGTGCACATTGATGCAGCCGTATTTCGGCATATCCAGCACCGACTGGGGCAGGATCTTGCCATAGGCCACCACCACGATCAGGTCGGGAGCCAGGGCACGCAGCTCCTCGTCAAAGGCACCGTTGCGAAGGGTCTCGGGCTGATAGACAGGCAGCCCCTTTTCCATTGCAAAAACCTTAACGGGAGGCGGACAAAGCTCATATCCCCTACCCTTTGGCTTATCCGGCTGCGTCACAACGCCGATCACATTCTCGCCTGCATCGCAAAGTGCGCGCAGGCCAAACAAGGCGTATTCGGGAGTTCCCATAAACAAAATGCGCACGTCAGATCTCCTCCATCCGCTCGGCGCGGTCCACGTAAAGTGTGCCCTCCAAATGATCCAGCTCGTGGCAGAAGGCACGCGCCAGCAGATCCGAGCCGCTGATCTCCACCTGCTCACCGTGGCGATTGAGCGCCTGCACCGTCACGTGCTTCGGGCGCTTGACCACGCCGCGACGGCCGGGCAGAGAGAGGCAGCCCTCCATACCCTCCTGCTTACCGGAGGTGGCCACGATGCGAGGATTGATCAGCTCCAGTACCTCGCCCTCCTCGACCTCGATCACCACGATACGGCGCAGAACACCCACCTGCGGTGCGGCAAGCCCCACGCCGTCGGCGTCGCGCATCGTCTCTACCATATCGTCCAGCAGCGTCAGGATCCTGGGCGTGATCTCCTCAACAGGGCGACATCTCTTGCGCAGCACCTCGTCACCCACCTTACGAATTTGCAATTTAGCCATAACAGTTCTCCTTATAATGTAGACGGATTGAAATCCACCGACAGCGTCGGCATTCCGTTTCCTTGCTTTTGAAATAATGCGAGCAGCTCTCCGAACAATGCTCGCGAGCGCTTGGAAAGCGCACATTTGATCACCATTCGCATACGGTATTGCCCGTCGGCACGGTAGATCGGGGCCTCAAAGGGGCCGAACGCGATCAGCTTGACGTCGCTGTAGGTCGAGGCCATCCGCTTGACCAGCTCATCCGACAGCACCTTAGATGCCATCAGCAGCTCGCGCTCGTCTCTGTGCGAGAGCGTCAGCAGCGCCATATCACAAAACGGCGGAAAGACCAGCAAGCGGCGCAGCTTGATCTCCCTCTCGTAAAAGGTCTCATAATCCTGCCGACACGCCAGTCGCAGCACATCGTGATCCGGATTGCAGGTCTGGATCACTGCCACGCCCTTCTTTTTGGCGCGGCCCGCACGGCCGATCACCTGCGTGAGCATCGAGAAGGTGCGCTCCGAAGCACGGTAATCGTCCAGATACAACGAGGAGTCCGCCATCAGCACGCCAACCAACGTCACATCGGGGAAATCGTGCCCCTTGGTGACCATCTGCGTGCCGAGTAGCACGTCGGCCTCGTGGCGACGGAAGGCGCCCAGCATCTCATCGTAGGAAAATCGAGTTCCCGTCGTATCTGTATCCATGCGCAGCACCCCGGTGCCCGGCAGCAGCTCAGAGAGCTCCTGCTCTACCCGTTGTGTACCGTAGCCGAGTCTTGCCAGATGCTCGGAGCCGCAGGAGGGACAGGTCTTGGGCAGAGGGCGCCGTCTGCCGCACAGATGGCAGACCAGATACCCCTCGTCATAGGAATGCTTTTTGGTATGATAGGTCAGCGACACGCTGCAGGAGGGACAGGTCACCGCCTCGCCGCAGGAGCGGCAGGAGACCACATGGTTGTACCCTCTGCGATTGAGAAAGAGAATGGCCTGATTGCCCTCTCCCACATGCTGCTGCAGAGCGGCGGTCAGTTGAGCGCCCAGAGGCGAAAGATTTCCCTCGCCCGCCTCGCCGCGCATATCCGCGATCCTGACCTCCGGCAGCTCAGCCCCCGCGTGGCGGTGCCGCAGCCGAAGTAAAGTATATCTGCCCTCCAACGCTCGCTTGTAGCTTTCCAGCGAAGGGGTGGCCGAGCACATCAGCAGCACGGCCTTATGCTGCGCGCAGCGGTATCGCGCCACATCTCTGGCATGGTACTTGGGGTTCATATCCGATTTATAGGTGTGCTCGTGCTCCTCATCCATCACGATGAGACCGAGCTCCTTGACCGGCGCAAAAACGGCAGAGCGCGTACCGACCACCACATCCGCCTCGCCGGAAAGCACGCGATGGTACGCGTCCATCCGCTCCCCTGCGTTCAGGGCGGAGTGCATCACCGCCACGCGATTGCCGTAACGGGAGCAGAAAATTGCCAGCGATTGGGGGGTAAGTGCGATCTCGGGCAGCAGCACGATCACGCCCCGCCCCTGCGCCAGTACCTCGTCGATGGCACGCAGCATCACACAGGTCTTGCCGCTGCCGGTCACGCCGTGCAAAAGCACACCGTGTGGCTCACCGTCCGAGAGCTGCTGCTGCAGCGTGTCAAAGGCTGCCTGCTGCTCGGGATTTAACACAAGGGGTGTGGGATCGGCCACGGCATCCGCTGTTTCGTAAGGGTTTCTGTACTGCCGCTCGGCGCGGCTTTTGATCAGCCCGTGTGCCGCCAGGGCATCGGTCTGCTGCTTGCCGCAGCCCAGCGCGCGCAGCGCCTCGGCGGTCCGCTCGCCCTCCAGCAGCTGCGAGAGCGCCACCCTCTGCTTTTCTCCCAGTCGGGGAGACTTGATGCTGCCTGCGATCAGCCCCTCGGCCGTTTCAGCAGGCACCGCCAGCGAGAAGATCACCGTTTCCTTGGCCGCCATTGCGGATCTTTCGGCCAGCTCGCGCTGCAAAAGCCCCAGGCGGCAAAGATGCGCCAGACGCTCCTCGGTCTCGGGGCCAAAGCGACTCTTCAGCGTCTCAAGGCCACACTCCCTCACCTTGTCCATGTGCGCCAGCAAAAAGGCCTCGCCGGGAGAGATCCTGCGCACGTCACCCACGTCAACGGCGGTGCGGCGATAGCGCTCCGCAAGACCGGAAAGCGCCCCTGCGGGGATCATCGCGTGTACAGCATCTCCCGTGGCGCAAAGCGTTTGCTCGCGCAAAAAAGACACAAGCCCCAGCATTTCCTCAGAGAGCGAAATGCGAGGCGTCGACACAGAGTGTATGGGCTTGGTATTGGCCAGTGAAGGATCCCGTTCGGTCTCGCGCATGACAAGCCCCATCCGGCGGCGATTGCCGCTGCCAAACGGCACCGTAACAAAGCTGCCGCTTTTCACCTGCGCCGAAAGCTCCTCCGGCACAAAATAGTCATACTCCCGATCAAGAAAAAAGGGGGCATCCAGCAGTCGCACCTTTACGTATCGCTCCTGCATCAGATCTCCCCCTTTCACGACCCGTAACGGGTCCTATCCGTTTTTTGGCGGTGCAAGCCGCCTCTCGCCCGATCAGTCCTCGGGCAGCTCCTCTTCCTCTACCTCGGGCGCGTCTACGATCTCGTACTCGCCGTTGCTGAGGCGGTTGATGGCATTCTTTACGGCCTTCTCATTGGCCAGCGCAGGATCGATCAGCGAAGCGATGGTGGAAGCACCCTCCTTGCTGCCGGTCAGCGTCTTCTCCGCGGCCTTGCGCTGCTCGTCATACTCATCGGTGATGATACGCGCGCACTTTGCGGTGGCAATGGCCAGCTGATAGCGATTATAGTTGCCCTTGGTCAGCTCCTGAATGGTGGGATAGATCATTGTTTTTCTCCTCTTTCTATGGGTTAATGTTAATAATTTTGACAGTGTTTATGCAAAATAAGTATCGGTAATATCCGGATGGTGTACGGTAGAGTAGCCCTCGGCGAATACGATGCGGCGGATGATATCAGCCGCCTCCTCGGCGCGGTTGTCATAGTTATAGACCACGTAATCATAATGGCGCAGCTGCGCGATCTCGTTGCGCGCCTGAGCCATGCGCTCCTGGATGACCTCCTCGCTTTCGGTGCCTCTGCCGCGAAGTCGCGCCTCCAGCACCTCGCCCGTGGGGGGCAGCAGCATAATGGTCACCGCCTCTGGGTATTTGCGCTTGACATTGGCAGCTCCCTTGACCTCGATCTCCAGGATCAGGTTGCAGCCGCTGGCCAATACCTCCTCGGCCTCCTTCTTGGGCGTGCCGTAGTAGTTACCGCAGTACTCGGTATATTCCAGCATCTCATCTCGCGCAATGCGCTCGATAAAGGCCTCTCTTGTAAGGAAATGATAGTTGACACCGTTGACCTCGCCGGGGCGGGGCGCTCTGGTGGTGGCAGAGACCGAGCAGCGATAGCCACCCGCCTTCAGAAGGTGGGAAAGCACCGTGCCCTTGCCGCTGCCGGCAGGGCCGGAGACCACGATCAGCAATCCTTTTTTATTGGCTTCAGGCATCTTCCGTCTCCTCCTCATCGGTATCCTCCAGCGAATCGTCGTAGAGACGATTGGCGATAGTTTCTGCCTGAATGGCAGAAAGGATCACGTGCTCGCTATCGGTGATGATCACCGCACGGGTGCGACGGCCACAGGTCACGTCAATGGTGCGACCGCTATCCTTGGCATCCTGGATGAGACGCTTGATCGGCGCGGAATCCGGGCTGACCAGTGCCACCATGCGGTCCACCGCTACCATGTTGCCAAAGCCGATATTGATGAATTTCATGCTATCACCTCAAATATTTTCATTCGTTTCCGGGGTCGGACATCCTTTGCTCACACCCCATTATACGACCTGCCGATAAATATACAGTATATATTATAATACAGAAATTAAAATTTGTCAACGCATCTTTTGCACTTCTCTCTGATTTTTTGCTGACTTTTTCAAGAAAATTCGCAAAACCCCTTGAAAATATGCGTTCGATACAGTATAATATATGGTGATTAAATGGGCAAACTACGCCCTTAATTGGACAGATTACAATTCGGAGGATGAAACACAATGGTAGTAGCAGGCGATTTTAAGAACGGTATCACCTTTGACGACGGCCAGGGCAATGTCCTGCAGGTCGTTGAGTTCCAGCACGTAAAGCCCGGCAAGGGTGCCGCTTTCGTGCGTACCAAGCTGAAGAACGTTGTCACCGGTGCGGTCATCGAGAAGACCTTCAACCCCACCGACAAGTTCGAGAACGCTTACATCGAGCGCAAGGAGATGCAGTACTCCTACAACGATGGCGATCTTTATTACTTTATGGATATGGAGACCTTTGACATGATGCCCCTCAACAGCGACAAGCTGCCCGAGAGCTTCAGATTTGTCAAGGAGGAGATGATGTGCAAGATCGTTTCCTACAAGGGCAACGTATTTGGCGTAGAGCCCCCCACATTCGTAGAGCTGACCGTTACCCAGACCGATCCCGGCTTTGCCGGCAACACCGCCACCAACACCCTCAAGCCCGCCACCCTGGAGACCGGCGCTGAGGTCAAGGTTCCCTTGTTCATCAACGAGGGCGATGTGCTGAAGATCGACACCCGTACCGGCGAGTATCTCTCTCGCGCATAATGCAATAAGCAAGGAGGGTTTCACAATGAAGCTGACCGAAAAGGCCGCATATATCAAGGGCCTGGCCGATGGCCTGGAGTACGACAAGACCACCAAGGAGGGCAAGCTGATCGCGGCACTCCTGGATATGGTGGATGCTCTGGCCGAGAAGGTCGATGAGCTGGATCTGGACGTACAGGAGCTCAACGATTATTGCGAGGAGCTTGACGAGGATCTGGGCGACGTTGAGGAGGTCCTGCTCGGCGATGACGAGGACGAGGACTACTGCGACGGCGACTGCGAGGGCTGCGATGGCTGTGACGACTATATGGACGAGACCTATGAGGTCGAATGCCCCAAGTGCCACGAGACCATCTGCTTTGACGAAACGCTGGATCCCGAAAACCTGACCTGCCCTGCCTGCGGCGAAAAGATCACCTGCAGCAGCGCGGAATAATTTCAACCGAATAAAAAAAGCCCCAAAACGGTATGCGTTTTGGGGCTTTTTCTCCAAGGAGGCTATCATGGACTATCTGCAAAAGCTCCGTTATCATTACCGCCCCCAAAAGGGCTGGATCAACGATCCCAACGGTCTTGTATGGTTCGAGGGCTACTATCACATATTCTATCAGCACGCGCCGGATCACGAGATCCCGTGGAAGCAGCCGATGCATTGGGGGCACGCCCGTACCAAGGATTTTCTCACCTTTGAGGAGCTGCCCGTGGCACTGTATCCCGATCAGCCCTACGACACGGATGGCTGCTGGTCGGGTACTGCCATAGTGAAAGACGGCGTGCTGTACCTGTTCTATGCCTCGATCCGCAAGGACGAGGAAGGACATCACGCCTACCAGACCGTCAGCGTAGCATACTCCAAGGACGGCATTCATTTTGAAAAATACGCGGGCAATCCCGTGATCGATCAT
This sequence comes from Oscillospiraceae bacterium, assembly GCA_015065135.1. Taxonomy (GTDB): domain Bacteria; phylum Bacillota; class Clostridia; order Oscillospirales; family CAG-272; genus Firm-07. The sequence continues at coordinate 4,418 of SVQY01000012.1, read as the reverse complement.
TACCCTGCCGACGGCGGCAAGGATTTCCGCGATCCTGCCGTCTGCGAGATCGACGGCTGCTACTACTGCGTGATGGCGACCGGTCACCCGGAAAGCAAAACAGGACGTCTGCTGCTTTATCAAAGCGAAGATCTGCTGCATTGGCAGTACCGCGGCATTCTGCAGGAATGGGCGGATTGCAAATATACCGAGTGCCCTTCCTTTTTCAAGACCGCGCAGGGCTATTTGCTGGCCGCATCGGTCTGTCCCCTGGAAAAACGTCACCGTTTTTCGATCACGTATGGCGATTTTTGTGACAACATATTTTTGCCCAAAGTCACGGGGGAGGTGGATCGCGGCCCCGATCAGTACGCAGGCCAGGCCTTCCGTGATCATTTAGGACGGGATCTGCTGATCGCCTGGATCCCCGGATGGCGCTACCGCGGCATGGCCGAACGGGACGTGGGCTGCATGTCGGTGCCCCGTGAGCTGAAGCTGGTGGGCGACAAGATCTGCGCTTATCCCATTGCCGAGCTGCAGCACCTGCTCACCGACGAGGATCCGTCGGTAGAGCGTACCGAGTGCGGCTTTATCATCCGTCGCGAGGGGCGCGACCCCGTGGTCTACGAGGGGGAGATCCGCGACCTGAAGATCCTACGTGACGGCTACGTCGTCGAGGTCTTTGTCAATGGCGGCGAGGCGATCTATTCCGTCCTGCTTTAACGCAAAAACGCATACCGTTACGTGGGTAACGGTATGCGTTTTCTCATTTTTGTCTTGCTTTTACAAGATCATTGATCACTTCCCCCGCAATGCAAAGCCCTGCCGCAGCGGGCACAAAGGAAATGCTGCCCGGGGCGTGCCTGCCGTGCTCCGCAGGCAGACTGACCCTGCGCGGCGCCTCCGCCGACCAGAGCACCTTCACACCCTTGATGCCCTCACGGCGGCAAAGGCCGCGAACGGTGCGTGCCAGAGGGCAGACCGAGGTCTTTTCAATGTCGCTTATGCGAAAGCCCGTGGGATCCAGCTTGTTGCCGGTGCCCATGGAGGAAATGATCGGCACACCCAGCCGCTTGGCGCGGCGGATCAGCTCCATTTTCGCCGAAACCGTGTCGATGGCGTCCACGATATAGTCATAGGCCGAAAGCTCCACCGTATCGGCATTTTCGGGCAGGTAAAAAAGGTGAGAGGTCTGCACGCGGATCTCGGGGTTGATGTCCTTCGCCCGTGCGGCTGCCACATCGGTCTTATACTGCCCCAGCGTGCTGCGCAGCGCAATGATCTGGCGGTTCAGATTGGTCTCGCTGACGGTATCCGGGTCAAACAGATCCAAGGCACCGACCCCGGCTCTCGCCAGCGCCTCTACCACGTATCCGCCAACGCCGCCAATGCCAAAAACGGCAACACGTGCCCCCGAAAGCCGTGCCATTCCCTCTTTTCCAAGCAGCAGCTCGGTACGGGCATACCAGCTCTCCTTTTGCTCTGCCACGAAGCTCCCCCCTTTGTCTTTTTCATTTTTATTATAGTAACGCGGGCAAGTGCTGTCAAGGTAAAACGCACCTATTCCGCACACACCCTGCTATATTAGTGTCATAAACTCAATGCAGCTTACGTGGCGTATCGATCAATCCCGCCAAGTAATCAAGGCTGACGTTATAAAATTTTGCAAGCTCTATTGCCCTGCTAAACGGCATATCCCTTTTACCGGATTCATATGCACTGTAGTATTGTTGCGTTGTCTCCAAAATTTTTGCAACATCCACTTGTTTCAAATCATGGTCTATTCTAATATCGTGTAGTCTGTTTGCATATTTCAAGGCATTACCCTCCGTATCGCGTTTTATAAACAAATTTTACCACATCTGATGTAAAACCCTTGACATAACACCACATCTGGTGTATAATGTTTTCAATTTACATCACTTTAGATGTGCAAGGAGGAATAAAAATGAAAAATGCACTACATCAGCTCTGGCTGGACAACACAGAGGATATCTTCAATCGCGATCGCGGTTGCCCGCAGGTCAAGGAATTGACGGATCTGATCCAACGGAATCGGGAAAAATTAAGCGAGGCATTGAGTGATGCGCAAAAAGAAACGCTTGAAAAATACGACGATTGCTGTGCCGAGCTGCACGATCTCTATTTTGAGCGTTTTTTCGAAAGCGGCTTTCGCCTTGGAGTACAGCTTACACTGGCAGGGCTATTATGATCAAATCAGGGCAGAGGCTTTCGCCTCTGCCCTGATCGATGTTTATTACTTGATCTTCATAATGCCGCTGTACTCCAGCAGCTTGATGAACAGACCGCCCTGCACGGTGCGGTTCTGGAAGCCCTTTACGATCATCTCGGTGTGGAGATCGCAATAGGTCTTGCTCTTGTACTCCTTCTGACCTGCGGTCACGGTCCAGTACCAGTCGGTCATGGGCACGCGGGTCTCGGTGCTGTTGAAGGCATCCCACATCTTGTTCACCATAGCCTCGAAATCGTCGCGGTTCTCGGCAAGGGTTGCGGTCCAGACCAGCCAGTCGGACTTGGTGTAGGGCTGACGGTTGTCCAAAGGCAGGCCGTAGGCATTCTCGCGGCGGCGGTAGGAGGCCACCTCGGACTCGATCACGGTGCGATCCATGATACCGGTGCCAAACAGCTTATCCCAAACGATATTGTACTTCATCGAGAAGGTGCCGGGACGGTCGAAGGCCAGGCGGTAGCTGCCGTCGCCGTTGGCGGCGCGCTTTGCCCAGTCGGCGGCCATCTTGCGAGCCATGTCGATATACTTCTTCCCTTCTCTCTTCTTTCCATTCATGCCCTGCAGGATGCCGTAGCAGCCAAGACCCATGATCGCCTTCAGGGTCAGGTTGCAGTTGTGTGCAAGGTGACCGGCAAAGTCGTCGGTGCAAAGCTGGTTCTCGGGATCGCGGCCGTTGGCAATGAGGTACTTGACCCACTGATCCAGCACGTCCATATGCTCGTTGGCAAAGGATGCATCGCCGGTAGCAATGGCCACAGTAGCCTCCATGATCAGCATATTGCCGCACTCCTCTACGGGCATCTGCTTCTCAAACAGCAGCTCGCCGTTCTTGAGACCGTAGACCTGACCGTTGAGCAGAGGGTAACGACCCGCATCGTGGGGCGCGAAATCATACTTCCACGCATCGGTAGCAGCAAACTTATAAATGGGACGCATCATACCCTTGACCAGCTCGGGGTTGTAGAGCAGGAACAGAGGGATGGAAGGATAGGAAACGTCAACGGTAGCAGCGCAGCCGTTGGAGTAGCACTCCTTGGAGATCCACAGCACCTCGCCGTTCTCGTCCATAGCCAGCTTATGAGCGGCAATGGTCTGACGGAAGGCCAGCTGCAGCAGCTCTGCATACTTCTCACCGCCTGCGCGCACGGCGTGCACGAACATATCGTCGGCAAACATATCGCACATGGTGAGCACGGTCTCGTAATCGGCGTGAGCGGCCACGATCTCGTCGGTGATCTTCTCGCCGTTCATATTCCAGTAGGAGGTCAGGTTCTTGCCATAGTACTGGATAGACTTCACATCGTCGTAGGCGAAGGTAAACAGGGTGCTGTCACCCAGCTTTGCCTCGGCGGTAACAAAGGTCATCTCTGCCGTCTCCTCGGGCAGATTGCGGTAGGTGTAGAAGCTGATGGTCTTCTTCTCTACACCGACCTGCGCCTTGGGCGCATCGGTGGAAAGATAGAAGTAGCCCCAGCAGATACGGGCATCATCGGCATCATAGGCCAGCAGCTTCTGCCCCTTGGAGCCCATTTTGACAGACTTGATGCCGCCCTCCAGCGTCAGGATCTCGGTCTCGACCTCGTCGTCACCCACGCGATCCACGCAGAACTGCTCGGCACAGGCCAGCTTTACGCTGACGTTATGTCTGTGACCGTCGATCGCCTCCTTGCGGATCTCCAGGTAGCTGACAGGTCTGGTCAGATAGTACAGATCGTCTGGCATAATGGGAGAGGTAAATACCAGCTGCAGGCGAACGCCCTTCTCCTCAAACACATAGGTGGTAGAGAAGGAATCCACATCCATTTCCACCTGCTTCATCGCAGGGATGTTCTCGCCGTGATCCTTACCGATCAGTCGGAAGGTCTCGCCGTCAATGTTGACGGTGCCGAGAATGGCATTGGTGTAGCCGGTCCAATGGGCGGTATCCACATCGGTCAGCTTATCGGCGGGAGACCAGACGTTAAAAAACGGGTCAATGTTGATCAGCGGTACAGAAGGCGGACGAAGTCTCATATCTTTGTTCTCCTTAATAGTTAAAATTCCCATAATAGGGCATTGTAATTGTATTGTAGCATAGGAAATCGGCAAAGTCAATGAGAAAATAGCAGAATTTACCACCGAAACAAGAAAAAACCGCAGCGGTAGCGCGCTACCGCTGCGATCCGAAGCCCTTAGGCCTTTTCTTTTT
>SVQY01000011.1 GCA_015065135.1 Oscillospiraceae bacterium | reverse complement strand
GCAGGTCTCTTACACGTCCGCCGCGAATAAGAACGACGGAGTGCTCCTGCAGGTTGTGGCCGATACCCGGAATGTAGGTGGTAGCCTCAAGACCGTTGGTAAGACGAACTCTTGCGATCTTACGAAGTGCAGAGTTAGGCTTCTTCGGGCTTGTGGTAGACACCTTGGTGCACACGCCACGTCTCTGGGGTGCGCGCTGGTCGGTCTGTTCGTTGTTCAGGGAGTTAAAGCCCTTCTGCAAAACGGGGGACTTGGACTTGTAAACCTTATCACAACGGCCCTGTCTGACAAGCTGATTGAAAGTTGGCATTTTCCTTCCTCCTTCTTTAATATTTTTTAAGATGCCGCAAAATGGGCATAGTGCGCCCAAAGCGGACACGATACATTATACCACGACCGCGAGGGCTTGTCAAGAGAAATTTTTCGACCGTCAAAATTCTCCTTTTTGCATAAATTTTGACACCGTATGCCCTGTATTTTGCACCAAAATCATCCGAAATATACGTTTTTTACAAAAATGCAGGCCAAAAGGCGACCGCCCGAAAGGCGCGAAAGCAGCCGCCGCAGTTCCCTGCGGCGGCTGCATAGCTTTGGTATCAAGATCAGCGCTTTGCGGCGGCTGCGACCTTGGCGGTGATCTCTCTCGGCACCACCTCGTAGCCGGTCACATTGAAATCAAAGGTGCCAAAGCCCTTGGTCATAGCGCGCAGGGCGATGGGATAATCCATGATCTCAGCCTTGGGCACGATGGCGTGCACCACGGTATAGCCCTTGCGGCAGCCCGAGTGATCCATACCCATCACAGAGCCGCGGCGCTTGTTCAGGTCGCCCATAACGGTGCCGACCAATGCCTCGGGCACGGTGATATCCAGGTCGCCCACAGGCTCCAGCAGCACGGGGGCTGCCTCCTCCAGGCACTTCTTGTACGCGATCTGCGCGGCAAGCTTAAAGGAAAGCTCGTCGGAGTCAACGGCGTGGTAAGAGCCGTCATAGAGGTCTGCGGCCAGCTGCACCAGCGGATAGCCGAGCGCGCCCTTGGCCATAGCGTCCTGCAGGCCCTTTTCAACGGCGGGGTTAAAGTTCTTCGGAACGGTACCGCCCACGACAGAGACGGTAAAGGTCAGGCCCTCCTCCTCGGCGGGAGCGAAGCGGATCTTGACGTGGCCGTACTGACCCGAGCCACCGGTCTGCTTCTTGTGCTTGCCTTCCACGTCCACGCGCTTGGTGATGCGCTCGCGGTAAGGGATCTTGGGATCGTCCAGCACCACCTTGACGCCGAAGCGGCTCTCCAGGCGTGCTACCAGAACGGAAAGATGGGTCTCGCCCATACCCGAGATCAGGATCTGCGCGGTCTCCTTGTTGTTCTCATAGCGCAGGGTCTTATCCTCATCCAGCATCTTGGCAATGCTGGGAGACATCTTGCTCTCGTCCTTGGCGGAGAGCGGCAGGATGGCCTTGGTCATATAGGGGGTGGGGTACTTGATCTTGCTGTACTCTACCGTACCGCCGACAGACAGGGTGTCGTTGGTGGCGGTAGCGGAGAGCTTGGCGATCATACCGATATCGCCGCAGGCAAGCTGCTCGACCTCGGTCTGGTTCTTGCCGTTCATCACGTAGAAGTGTGCCAGCTTTTCAACGGTGCCGTTGGTGTTCTTCAGGGTCATATCGCGCTTGATGGTACCGCTCATGACCTTAAAGAAGGACATCTGACCCACGAAGGGATCGGCCACGGTCTTGTAAACGAAGATGGCGGGGTCGCCCTCTACGTCGATATCCACCTCGTCGCCGTTCTCGTACTTCTCTACCTTGCGTGCGGTAAAGCGCGGGAAGGACTCGGCCACGGCATCCATCATGGCGATCACGCCCCAGAGCTTGGTGGCGGAGCCGCAGTAAACGGGGGTGATGGAGCCGGCGATGATGCCCTCGTGCAACGCGAGAGTGGCCTCCTCACGGGTGATCTCCTCACCTGCGAAGTACTTCTCCATCAGTTCGTCGCTGGTGGCGGCGATGGCCTCATAGAAGGCATCCTTGTACTGGTTGACCATCTCCTTCATATCGTCGGTGAACTCCACCTCAGAGCGCTTGCCGGTGTCCTTGTCATAGGTGTAGGCCTTGCCGGAGATCAGGTCGATCATCGCGGTCTCCTTGCCCACCTGGCAGGGGATGAACACGGGGCAAAGGGTGTTGCCGAACTTATCGTGCAGCTCGTAGAAGGATTTTGCGAACTGGTATTCGGGATCGTCACATTTATTAATGAAGAATACGCGGGGCACGCCTGCGTCGCAAGCGGCGTTGTAGGCAAGCTCGGTGCCGACCTCAACGCCGGCCTTGCCGTCCACCACGATCACGGCGTTACCGGCCACGCGGAGCGCCTGGCCGACCTCGCCCACGAAATCGGGGTCACCGGGGGTATCGATGATATTGATCTTGGTATCCTTCCACTCCACGTGCGCGAGGGTTGCGGAGATCGAAATGCCGCGCTTCTGCTCCTCGGGATCGAAATCACAGACGGTGTTGCCGTCGGCGATCTTGCCGCGACGGTCGATCTTGCCGGAGAGATAGAGCATTGCCTCTGCAAGAGAGGTCTTGCCACACTCGCCGTGACCGAGCAGCGCCAGATTGCGGATCTGTTTCGTGTTGTAAAAGGTAGCCATAATTGTTTCCTCCTGTCTTCCGCTTCGAGCGGGATTAGAATGCTGTAGAAAAGGATATTTTTTCATACATTACTTTTATTATACAAAAGAAAAGACAGTTTTGCAAGAGAAAAATAGGAACTTTTTGACATTGGATGTAAAATTTTTCAGCACGTGTTTGTGCAATATAAACAAAAAGTGAATGAAAAACACGCAAAAATGCCCCGACGGGGTGCCGTCGGGGCGTGAATTCTATTGCAGCATATCCTCGGTGATGGTGAAATAGCCGACGGCTATCGTGTGGTCCCCGGTCAAGGGATGCCTCTGATCGCAATCTCTGACACGGTAGCTCCCCACCAGCTCGCTTTTATCCCGTGTGATGGGGACCTCCACCGTAACGGATTGAAACGGCTCAACGATGCGAGCCATCTTTTTGACGGGCAATCCCGGGTGAAGCGTATAGCCTTTCCACTCTCCATCGATCATTTTTTCGGTCGAAGGCCAATAGCCACAGCTCGCCCTCCACCACGTCTTATTGATAAAGGTGCAGTAAAGAACACCGTCTTCATATGTAATATCCTTCACACAGATGCGCTTGTTCTGCACTTTCCCGTCGGCCTCGTATACGCGGCCGGCTGTTATCAGGAAGAAGGAGGCGATCAACAGCATGGCGAGCAATAGTGAAAGCAGCACGATCCAACGTTTTTTCAAGTGTTTTCCTCCTTTTTGTGCCCCGACGGGGTGCCGTCGGGGCGTGAAATGGCTTTATTTTTCGTTTTTCTTCCGCTCTTGCCTGAAGTATCGCATGATAACGATCACCAGCAGCGTGCCAAGGAGCGGGAATACGGCGGTGATCAGCATACCCGCCTTCAGTCCGACCTGCTCGGTGGTCAGCCCCAGCCTTTCACCAAGCCCGGCGGCAAAGCCGCTGACAGAGACCTGATCCACCACGACACCCATGAGCTGCGGCGCCACCGAGGCGCCGAGATCTCCGCCGGCGGCCATCAACGCAAAGGCGGCAACACCTACGCCGGGGAGTTTTTCTTCCATCATAATAAGCGAGCCGGGCCAGAGCATAGAGGTGACGAAGCCGGTCAGCGCGCAGGCGATCAGCGCCACCACCGCGTTATTCACCAAGGCCACGGTCAGATAGCAGGCAATGGCGGCGACCATGCCGCAAAGCAGCACGGCGGTGATATTCTTGCCGTAGCGGGAATACAGGATACGCGCCAACCCCAACAGGATGGCAAACATGGCCATGCCGAGGATATTGCCCAGCGTTTTATCAATACCGAGGGCGCTTTCCACGTAATTGGAGACCCAGTTGGACATCACGTTCTCGGCGCAGCTGCCAAAGAAGATGCAGCCAACGCAAAGCGCCATGCCAAGCGCCCGTCGCTTGGTGCCCTCCACGCTCGGTTTTTCCCCCGCCCCTGCCGCCATATCGGGCATGGGAGAGAGCATAAAGAGCACCGCCGCGATCACGGGCAGAGCGGCAAAAAAGAGGGTCAGATACATCCAGCTACTCTGATCGAATATTTTGAAAAAGACCGAGCTGATCACTACCACCGTAAAAACGCCAAAGGCGTAAAGCGAGTGGAGCAGGCTCATATCCCGCTGCGGATGATCCGAGGGAATGGCGGCGATCACGGGGCTGAGCAGCACCTCGGAAAGGCCCGATGCCACCGAAAAGATCACGGTGCCGATCACAAGCCCCACGTAAGCGGCGCTCGGCCAGATCCAGGGCACCACGGCATAGGTCGTAAGCCCCAGCGTGGTAATGAGGGGCATGATCCGCACGATCACTTTTGCATTGAAGTGCTTGGAAAAGACCGTAAAGATCAGATCCACGGCGAGCTGCGTACAGAAATTGATCAGGATCAGCGCGCCGCGCTGGGTATAGGAGAGGCCGTACAGCTGCTCGAAGGTCACGAACAGCAGCGGCGGCAGGCTGAAGATGGACGCCATGGTAAAATACGCCGCATAGCAGGCGAATTTCGTTCGTTTAAAGTCAGGGGTCATACAGCACTCCTCAGATATCAAACAGTCGCTTGGCGTTCTCGGCGGTCAGGCGGATGGCGGCATCGGTGTCGATGCCCTTCACCGCCGCCACCGCCTCGGCGGTATAGTACATATAGCCCGAATGATTCATCTTGCCGCGGTGCGGCACGGGGGCGAGATAGGGGGCATCGGTCTCGATGAGGATGCGGTCATCCGGCACCGCGGCGATGGCCTCCCGCACCTTGGGGGCGTTTTTGAAGGTGGCCACCCCCGAAAAGGAGATATACCAGCCGCGGCGCACCAGATCCTTTGCCATTTCGGCCGAGCCGCTATAGCTGTGGAACACGCCGCGCAGCTGCGGATGACGGCAGATGGCGTCAAAGCAATCGCCGTGGGCCTCGCGGTCGTGGATGACCACCGGCAGGCCGTGCTTTTCGGCCAGCAGCAGCTGCTTTTCCAGCAGATAGGCCTGCTCTGTCTTTTTATCGGCATCCCAATGATAATCCAGGCCGATCTCACCCAGGGCAACGATCTTGTCGCGCTTGCGGCTCTCGGGCGTGCCCAAAAGCTGCTCCAAGTCAGCCAATGCCGCATCGGGGTCGGCATATCGCAGGCCGTCCGAGGGGTGGATGCCCACGGTGCAATACATATTCTCGTATTTCGCCGCCTGGGCGATGCAGATCTTGGAGTTTTCAATATCTGTACCGATATTGATAATATGACCCACGTTATCGGCAAAGAGCGCGGTCAGCAGCGCGTGAGCGCCGTCGCCCTCCTGCGCGAAGCGGCTATCGTAATAATGTGCGTGGGAGTCAAATAGCTTTTCCATGGTTTCTCCGTTCATAGAATTGATCATACAAAGCGAGACGCCTATAAGATCTCAAAATGCCTTAGCCACTTTTTCTTTGTCGGTATGAGCCGCAAAGAAAAAGTTATCAAAAAGAAACGGCGTAATACGGGGCGTTGCCCCCTCCCCCCCACCACCTTTTGAAAAAGGTGGACGAAAACTTTCGCAAAAAGGGCAAGCGCCGCCGCTTTCGCGGCGGCGTCGAGTATTTTTTCATCGCTTTTGACCAAAGCAAAATTGTGTAGAGCACGGCGCACCGCAAAAAGCAAGGCGAAGGGTGTAGTAGCTCTACATCGAGCCGCTTTTGAGGAGCAACACCGCTATGCACGATTTTTCAAAGGTCAACGGACTCTTTCACCAAGAGGCGTTTCGGGGTCCAGGAACACCACACGCACCTGCTCCTCGCCGCTGGCAAGGATCATGCCGTTCGACTCAATGCCGCAAAGCACGGCGGGCTTGAGATTGACCACAAGAATGATCTTTTTGCCGACCAGCGCCTCGGGCTCATAGAACTTGGCAATGCCCGAAACCACCTGGCGCTGCTCATAGCCCAGATCCACCTGCAGCTTCAGCAGCTTCTTGGCCTTCGGCACCTTTTCGGCGGCGATGACCTTGGCGGTGCGCAGCTCTACCTGCATAAAGTCCTCGATGCCGATGAGGGCGCAGCCCTCGGGCTTTTCTACGGGGGCGTTTGCCTTCTCTGCGGCAAGTGCTGCCTCCTCGCGCTTCTTGATGATCTCGTCCACTACCTTTTCGTCCACACGGGCAAAGAGCATTGCCGCCTCGCCGAGGGGCTTGCCGCTCTCCAGCGCGCCAAAGGCATCAATGGTGGCGTAGTCGGTCTTGTCGGTGTTCAGCTGGGCGAAGATAGAGGTGGCCGTAGCAGGCAGCAGCGCCTGCAGCATCACGGCAGCCTCGCGGATGCACTCCAGCAGGTTATAGAGCACGGTGCCGAGACGGGGCTTGTTGCTCTCCTCCTTGGCCAGCGCCCAGGGGGTGGTCTCGTCAATATACTTATTCGCGCGGCGCAGGGCGTTGAAGATGGCATCGCAGGCATCGGCAATATGGTAATCGTCCATATAGCGCTCAAAATCAGCCTTGGCGGCGGCAAAGGCGGCCTTCAGCTCGCCGTCGGTGCCCTCCTCTGCGGCAGGTGCGGGGATCACGCCGTCAAAATACTTCTTGGTCATGGCGTGGGTGCGGCTGACCAGGTTGCCGAGGTTATTGGCAAGGTCGGTATTGTAACGGGTCAGCACGTTGGTATAGCAGATGCGGCCGTCCTGATCGTAGGGCATCTCGGAGAGCGCGAAATGGCGCACGCCGTCCACACCGAAGGTCTCAGCAAGCTCGTCCGCATAGATCACGTTGCCGCGGGACTTGGACATCTTGACCTCGGCGCCGTCTCCGCCCTTCTTCTCCTCTGCGGCATTGAACCAGGGGTGACCGAACACCTTTTTGGGCAGCGGCAGACCCAGGGCCATCAGGAAGATGGGCCAGTAGATGGTATGGAAGCGCAGGATATCCTTACCGATGATATGCACGTCGCAGGGCCAGTACTTCTTGAAGTGCGCGGACTGCTCCTCGTAGCTCTTGTCGGGGTCATAGCCGAGGGCGGTGATATAGTTGGTCAGGGCATCCAGCCACACGTAGGTCACGTGGCGGTCATCAAAGTCAACCGGAATGCCCCACTTGAAGGAGGTACGGGAAACGCAGAGATCCTGCAGACCGCCCTCTACGCGCAGGAAGTTGTTGATCATTTCCTTCTTGCGGCTCTCGGGCTGGATGAAATCGGGGTTGGCATCGATGTGGGCAAGGAGTCTTTCCACATAGTTGCTCATCTTGAAGAAGTATGCCTCCTCCTTGGCCTGCTGCACGGGGCGGCCGCAGTCGGGGCATTTGCCGTCCACCACCTGTGTTTCGGTGAAGAAGGACTCGCAGGGGGTGCAGTACCAGCCCTCGTAATGACCCTTATAGATGTCGCCCTGCTCATAGAACTTCTTGAAGATCTTCTGCACGGCGTCCACGTGGTTTTGGTCGGTGGTGCGGATAAAATAGTCATAGGAGGAGTTCATCTTATCCCAGATGCCCTTGATCTCCCCTGCCACGCCGTCCACGTACTTCTGAGGGGTGATGCCCGCCTCATTGGCAAGATTCTCGATCTTCTGACCGTGCTCGTCGGTGCCGGTGCAGAAGAATACGTCATAGCCGCGCAATCTCTTGTAGCGCGCCACGGCATCGGCCATAATGACCTCATAGGTGTTGCCGAAATGGGGCTTGCGGGAGGCATAGGCGATGGCTGTAGTCAAATAGAATTTTTCTTTCATGTTCAGTCTCCTTGGTCCAGTGCCATTGCAAGGCACAGATAAGATATGATATTGTGATGGCCGTACCACAAAAGGTGCAGTACGCCGATGGTACAAAGGGATAGCAGCAGATGCCAGACCGTGCGCAGCGCAAAAAGCAGCAGCGTGCCGATGCGGCGGATCGAGCGGCGCCAGGACAGCGCCACGCAGCGCGTGAGGGGCAGCTGCTCGTTGCCAACGGCAAAGGCGGTGGAAAGCGCCAGCATACCGGTGAGAAGCGCCGTGATCAGGGTGGGCAGGAGCGAGAGCAGCAGACAGAGCACCAGGCAGAGCTGTGCCACCCACTCGTTAAAAAAGACCTCCCAGAACACGTATTCATAGAGCGCGAAGCTGCCGACTGCCAGCCCCAGCCCCACCGTGACGGGGATCATCAGCTCCAGAAAGGCGATCAGCGCCGTGATCACCGCACGGCCAAGTCGCCGCCAGGAGGTGTAATAATAGAGCAGCTCCCCGAGGTCGGGGTACGCTCCCATCGCCAGCATACCGGCAAGACGGATCCTGCCGAGAAGGGCGGGCAGCACGCTCACCGTCAGCAGCACGCCGGAAAGCAGCCAGTACAGCACCTCCAGCAGCAGATAGGCCCCGAAGGAGGTCACGCTGCGTTGCAGCATCGTCACCGGGATGGCCAGCAGCTGCATGGCGGCAAGCCAGCCTACTGCCAGCAGCAGGCAAAAGAGCAAGGAGGTGATCATCGTGCCGAGATTGCCCGGCCGCTGCAGGAGCTGCGTGGCGTTTTTCATCACGCCGGAAACAGTATCGGCAGCGCGCGGCTTTTGCCGCATCGGCGCGGCCGTAACAGCCTGATCCATAGCGCACTCCCCTCCTCCTTTTGGCTTAATATTGTTATTTTAACATATAAAAACGATTTTTACAAGTCCACCCGGCAAAAAAAGCAAAATTTATGTAACGCCATAAAATAAAACGCTCCCCCGGTCTGCTTTTTCGCAAGAAAATGACAGAGGGACCGTATTCACCTTCATGCAACCTACAATCCCTCAGTCTCGCATTCGCTTGACAGCTCCCTTTGCACAAGGGAGCCTTTTACAAAATGCATTCTGCCTCTATCTGTCACTCGCTGTTTTTTCATCGGTTTACCACGATTGTGCCACATATTTCATGCGTAGCTTTCGGATCCCAAGCGGTGCGGCTCACCCACGGTAGCGGCTGCGATAGACCGAGGGGGCAACGCCATAGCATTTGCGGAAGGCAGTGCTGAAATAGTAGATATTTTCATAGCCGCAGCGCGCGGCGATCTCGCAGACCGAAAAGCTGGTGCCCACCAGCAGCCGCGTGGCGGTGCGCATCCGCTCTGCGGTGATAAACGCCCCCACCGAGAGAGACAGCTCCTTGCGGAATTTGAAATTCAGGGTGGAGGGATTGGTGGAAAGGGCGCGGCAAAGCTCAGCGAGCCGCAGCTTGCCCCGTATGCCCTCCCGTATCAGGGTCACCGCGCGATGCACCAGAGGATCGTGACAATCGGCAAGGCCGTCGGTGGCGGCGGCGACTCTGCCGCCGGTATATTCGTCCGAGAGCTGCACCAGGATATCCTCCAGACAATGCTCCCTGTAATACAAAGAACGGGCATCGGTGGCATCCATCAGCGCTTCGTAGCGATCGAGGTTAGAGAGAAAGCGCTGCCGATCCCGTACCGTGACCCTGCCCATCGGCAGTGGCAGCGAAAAGCTGCATTGGGGATTTTGCGCGAATTTCAAATAGATAAAGCGGATGGGGGAGATGACCGAGCGGTTGAAATCCACATCATCGGCAAAGACCGCGCAATCCCCCGCACCGATCACGGTCTCGGTGCCGTCCATGCGCAGGCGGAAGCTGCCCTCCTTCAAATAGAACAGCGCAAAGGTGGGCTGCCGCCCCTCGGTCACATCGAACTCGTCGCGGTAGGTGGTTTTGTATTCTATAAACCGAAACGGCTTTTCCACGTTCTTTCGCCCCTTTCATTGTTGGATTTTATAAAAAACATTTTAGCATATTGTATGGAAAAATGCAAGCGGTCGTGATAAAATAAAAGGGACGATAGCGGATCAGCCGGGGATCAGTACAAAGCCGGTTATTGTTTGGAGACTACTCTTCCGTCACCTCGCTTCGCTCGACGCCACCTTCCCTCACAAGGAAAGGCTACTGGGGTCGTTGCTTTCAGACAGCGGATGGATAAATAGTGCTTTTGCAAAGGACTTTATGTCGAAGCTGCGGAGATAATTGGCCCTCCCTTGTGAGGGAGGGGGGACCGCTTTAGCGGTGGGAGAGTAGTCTCCGCATCAGCAGCGAAACAACGCAGAGCCCGTAGGGGCGAGCATTTCACACAAAACAAAAAACATCAAGCATCCCCACAAATCAAAAATTCCAAGACACGGAGGATATCACTATGGCAAATGTTTTCTTTCCCATTCAAAAAACATATGACTGCGACGTGCTGGTGGTCGGCGGCGGTGTCGCCGGCATTTCCGCTGCCGTCAACGCGGCGCGCGAGGGCGCCCGTGTCATTCTGTGTGAAAGCGGCGGCTGTCTTGGCGGCACCGCCACCAAGGGTCTGGTCGGCCCCTTTATGACCTGCTATGACGCGGAGGGCAAAAACCGCATCATCCGCGGCTTTTTCAGCGAATTTGTAGAGCGGATGATTGCAGAGGGCGGCGCCATCTCCTATGAGGATTGCCCCGGCAATAACAGCCACTCGGGCTACCGCCTGAAGGGTCATATCGGCGTGACCCCCTTTATGGCCGAGACGATGAAGCGCGTGGCGGAAACGCTTTGCCGCGAGGCGGGCGTGCGCGTGCTATATCACAATACCCTTATTGGCTGCGACACCGAGCAGCGGCGCATCAGGACCGCTTATCTGGCGGACAATGAGGGCATTTCCGCCGTGACGGCAAGCGTGTTCATCGATGCCAGCGGCAGCGCCTCTCTTGCCGCCAAGGCAGGGGCAGAGACCTTCCGCGGTGACGAGAACGGCTTTTTGCAGACCGCCTCGCTCTTTTTCGTCATCGACGGCGTGCACGCGGACGAGCTGAACGCCTATATGGCCGAGCACAACGAGATGCGCGAGCGCTTTTATATGGATATTTTTGACAAGGGTATTGCCGACGGCAGCTTCCCCTGCGGTACCCAGAAGCTGCGCATTTACGAGCGCCCCGATGGCTCCTGGCTGGTCAATATGGCGCAGACCGACAACGGCGTGAACGAGCTGGATAGCGAGGCGCTCTCAGAGGCCGAGATCGACCAGCGCGCCCAGACGGTAAAGATCTTCGAGTTTTTGAAAAAGAACATCCCCGCCCTGCGCGACATCCGCTATATCCAAAGTGCCACCGACCTTGGCGTGCGGGAAAGCCGCCGCATGGCGGGCCGCGTGCTGCTGACCGGTGAGGACGTGGCGAACAGTCGCTACGCCGAGGAGCAGATCGCCGTGTGCGCCAACTCCATCGACATCCATCAAGCAGTGGGCGTGCAATACGTGGCGTACAAGGCGAAAAAGAACTACTACATTCCCCTTTCGGCGCTGATCAGCAAGGACGTGGATAATCTGCTGGCAGCAGGCAAATGCCTTTCCGCCGACAAATACGCCCACGCGGCCATCCGCGTGATGCCCCCCTGCTTTGCCATGGGAGAGGCCGCAGGCATCACCGCCGCGCTGGCCGTGAAAAAAAGCTGCGCCGCGGCTGAGGTGCCCGTCACCGAGGTGCAAGCGATCATCCGCGCCCACGGCGGCTATCTGGAATAAGCGGCAAAAAGGCCCGATACCGATCGGTATCGGGCCTTTTTCTATAGTCAGACGCGCTTACACCACGCCCTCCAGCATCTCGGCGGTAATGATCAGCTCCGCCACGATGTGATCCATCTCCTCAAAATACCTGATGTGGCGGTTGCCGTCCGGATCGATTTCGCACCAATCGTTGCCGAGGATGAAGCGATATTCCCCTACTAGCGCAAGACCGTCGTGAGGCATATGGAACCACCCCGAGGCGCTCTCGCCATTTTCCAGGGACCAGTACATTTCGCTGACATACGGTGCGGGGATCTTGACCTCCTGCCAGGCACCGTCGATCTTTTTTTCGATCATAGGCAGATACCAGCCCCTCTGCCGTATACCGGTATGGTTGGTGACCGTATAGCTCACCACGTAGCGGTCAAAGTGAAGATCCCGCAAGGTCAGCATCGTGTTCTGTCGGATGCCGTCCTCGGTATAATACAGCTCCCCCTCGATGCCCATATAGTCGATCATCTCCTCGGTGATGGTGAGATAGCCGACGATGCAGCGCTCCATACAATACCCATAGATCAGGCAATATTCCCCGAGGATGTCCTCCTTTGCGCTGACCGCCCGCACCCGTGAGCTGCGCGTTGTGGTGGTGTTCGGCATGATATGCCTGGAGGGCTCAATATGCTCCGCCCATATATCCCACGGTACCCAAGCACCGTTCTCCTTACGATAGAGATCGGGGTTATATCCTGCGGAAAATTTCATGGGCGTGTTGTTGACCACGGTGTAACAGACCTTCCCGTTTTCAAAATACACGTCGGTCAGATAAGCATCCCGAAATTGCCTGCGGCCGTCCTTGTACACCTCCGGCTCCAGCGCCGCCAGCAATCGGCTGCGCCCATCCTTGGCGATCTGATAAAATTCCGTGCCAAGCACAGAAAGCACCAGTGCCGCCACAAGAGAGACCGTGATCCATAGCCATCTTTTTTTCTTCAAGGTGGGCACCTCCTTTGCGTGTTTTGCGGAAAATTCCAAAAAAAGCGAGTTTTTATCACATATATTAAAATCTCTTACACCACGCCCTCCAGCATCTCGGCGGTAATGGTCAGCTCCGCCACGATGAGATCGGTATATTTACTGACGGGATCGCCGGGAGAGCCGCCGAAAATGAAGCGGTATTCCCCTACCAGCGAAAGACCGGCGTGGGGCATATGGAACCACCCCGAGGCGCTCTCGCCGTGCGCCAGCTCCCAAACAAGATCGTTATCATAAAGCGGATCGGTCACCACGCGCTGCCAGCTGCCGTTCACCTTTTTCTCGATCACGGGCTGATACCAGCTTGCCTGCGGCACACCTGTATTGTTGGTGACCGTATAGCTCACCACGTAGCGGTCAAAGCGCAGATCCTGCAGGGTCAGCAGCGTATTCTGCCGGATGCCGTCGTCGGTATAGTACAGCTCCCCCTCGATGCCCATATAGTCGATCATC
Source organism: Oscillospiraceae bacterium (assembly GCA_015065135.1). GTDB lineage: Bacteria > Bacillota > Clostridia > Oscillospirales > CAG-272 > Firm-07. The sequence goes on along the minus strand of SVQY01000011.1, from coordinate 46,000 downwards.
TCCTCGGTGATGGTGAGATAGCCGACGATAGCATGGACCTCGCCGTTGCTGCCCTTGCGCTCGCCGTAGGTCAGCAGGTATTCGCCGATGAGGTCGGCCTCGGTGCTGAAGCGGCGCACCGCCTCGCTATAGCTGCCACTGGCACGCGGCTTCAGATGAGCGCCCATCTCGGTGGTGTTCTGCCAGATATGATGCTGCGTCCAGACGCCGTTTTCCTTGCGGTACACCTTGGGGCGCTCGCCGGCATCAAAGGAAAAACCGGTATCATTGACCACGGTGTAGTAGACCTTACCCTGCGAAAAATACACGTCCTTCAAATAGGCCTTTTCGTACTGCCAGAAGCCGTCCGCACAAAACGCCGGCTCTGTTTCCGCCGGGCGCGTCGGCTTTTGCGCGTTGTGATACAGCACCGCGCCAACGGTAGCGAGGGCGATCACCGCCACAAGGGCGACCGTGATCCAAGGCCATCTTTTTTTCGTCAAGGTGGGCACCTCCTTTGCGTATTTCGTGGAAAATTCCGAAAAAGTGGGGGCTTTCACTTATATTATAGCAATTTTGAAATCATTTGTCAATACTTTGTTCATAATTTACAAATGCTTTTGAAATATGTTGAGTGATGACCTGATGCGGCGCGGAGACGGGAGAACACCTCATCCACCGCTATCGCGGTCCCCGCGACCACTGCAAAGCAGTGTGTCGACGCGCTCGCGTAGCGAGGGCAATTCCCACCACTGGGGAAGGCTAAATTTTGTGCGAACATCGTGCGCAGCCGGATGCAGTGCGGAGGCGGAAAAGCCCCGGGCATCCGTTTGGATGCCCGGGGCTTTTCTCTTTTCCGTGTGCTCAGACGCGGCTTTCCAGATAGCCGCAAACGTCACCGACCGTCTCGAAGCGTACGAACTCGGTGAAGCGGAACTGAAATGCCTCCTCGATCTCCATCGAGAGCATCATCAGCGCCAGCGAATCAAAGCCAAGATCGGTGAGCAGATTGGTCTGCTCGGTCACACGATCCACGTCCACATGGGGCAATACCTTTTTGATGATCACTTTCAGTTTTTCCAGCATGGTTATTCTCCTATTTGTTTAATATATGCGCGGCGGCGCTTGTGCTGACGGGCGTTGAAATACTTCCATTGCGCCATCACCGCCGTGTTGGTCTCCAGGTTCAGATTGCTCTCGCAGGTCTCGACGCAGCCGCTTTCCAGCGCCTCGGCAATGAAATTGAGCAGCACCGCGTTCACGCCCGAGAGCTGATACTCGGGCAGCACCGCCACAAGGGCCAGATCCAGCCCCTTGGGGTCGCGTGCCGCGCGCAGCACGCGGCAGATGGCAGGCAGCGTCAGTCTGCCACCGCTTTTTTGCAGCGCCTTGCCAAGCGAGGGGAAGCAAAGGCCGAAGCCCACCACCTTCTCCTGCTCGTCACAGATGAAGATGGCATATTTTTTATCGATCAGCAGCATAAACTGTGAGATCAGATCGTCCTGCTCCGCGCGGGTCAGCTCCACCACACCGTACAGGTGGCGGTAGCAGCGATCCAGGCATTCAAAAAAGCCGTCTCGGTACTTTTCGATGTACTTTCGCTTGGGCAGCGACATATCGCCAAGGTGCAGGTGATTGATCTCCAGCGAGCGCTGGGCGGCACGCTTCAGCATCTCGTTTGAGCGTTCGGGACGGCGAAGCTCAAACTCTAGCCAGTCCACCTCCTTGGCAAAGCCCACGCCCTCCAGCAGCGGACCGTAGTAGGCGTAATTATACTGCTCCTCAAAGGTGGCAAGCTCCTCAAAGCCCTCTACCAGCAAGCCCTCGCGCTCCATATCGTTAAAGCCCAGGGGACCGCAAAGCTCCTGCATACCGTGGGCAACGCCCCACTTTTCCACCGCGTCAAACAGCGCCTTTGCCACCTCGCCGTCGTCGATGCTGTCAAAGCGGGTAAAGCGCGCCTTTCTGGTGTTGTGACGGGCGTTATACTCCTTTTGGATGATACCGTGGATCCTGCCTACGGTCTTGCCGTCACGCACCGCCAGATAAAAGACCGAGTCGGCATTTTTGTTGCAGCCGCCGGTCTGCAGCAGCTTCTTTTCGTCACCGTAAAGCGGTGGCACGAAATAGGGTACGTTTTTGTAAAGCCGTAAAGGAAATTCAATAAACTCCTTGATGTCCTTCCGCGTTTTGACTTCCTTGATCTCTACCATTTCAGTCCTCCAGCGGCTCATCCTCGCGGCGCAGGAATACCAGGCTGTAGCCTGCCAGCCAAGGGCCGTTGTGGGCACCGCTGACCGGGGACATGACCACGCCCTCGTGGTTGGTCTGCACGCCGAGGCTGCCCTCCATCTCACGCAGCTGCGCAATAAGCGAGGGGCCGGTGTACATATGCCAGAGCAGGTAATCCTTGGGGTCGCGGTCACCGATGCGTGCCTTGACCTCCTCGCACATACGGATCAGCGCCTTTTTGGGGGTGCGGACGCTCTCCAACGGCACCAGCTCGCCCTGCTCGTTGAAATAGACCACGGGGCAGATCTTGAGCAACTGACCCATAAAGGCCTTGCCGCCCTTCAGTCTGCCGTTATAGATGAGGTAATCCAGCTTGCCGTCCACGCCGATCAGCAGCTGATGGCGCTTCATCCACTCGATCTCCTTCAGGATCTGCTCGGAGGGCATTCCCTGCTCTGCCATCTGGGCGGCCCTCACGGCGAGGAAGCCCTCGTTGAAGCAGGTAATCTTGGTATCGATCACGTGGATCTTCAGCTTGCCCTCAAAATCCTTGGCCACTACGTTGACCATATTGTAGGTGGTGCTGAGGCCGGTGGAGATGGTAAAGACCATCACCTCGTCATAGCCCTCGGCCAGCGCACGCGCAAAGCAGTCCTGCACCTCCTCGGTGGCAGGGGTAGAGGTGCGGGGCAGGTTCTTCTTCGGCTCCTTCACTGTCTCCAGATAATTATAGTAATGTGCGGGGTCCAGGTCGGGACCCTCCAGGTGCTCCTGGCCGTCATATTTCACGCGCATGCGCAGAATGTCGATGTTCAGGCCACGATAGCGCTCGGGGGCATACTCGATGCAGCCGGTAGAGGTACAAACGATCTTGATCTTGCTCATAATATCTCCTTAAAAATCAGTCATCCAAAGCTTCATCGGCACGGCGCAGGGGCAGATAACCGTAGCCTGCCAGCCAGGGGCCGTTGTTGGCACCGCTCACGGGGGACATGATCACCGCCTCGTGGTTGGTCTCGATGCCAAATCTTGCTTCGATACCGCGCAGCTGCTCGATGAGCGAGGGGCCGGTATAGATGTGGAACAGAATGTAGTCCTTGGGGTCGCGATCGCCGATCTTCTCACGCATCAGCTCGCAAAGGCGCGCCAGCGCCTTTTTCTGGGTACGCACGCTCTCCAGCGCGCCGCACTCGCCCTCGGGGGTGAACTGCAGCACCGGGCAGATGTTCAGCAGCTGGCCCATAAAGGCCTTGCCGCCCTTCAGTCTGCCGTTGTAGATGAGGTAATCCAGCTTACCGTCCACGCCGAGAAAGGCCTGACGGCGGCGCATCCACTCTACCTCGCGCAGGATCTCTGCCGAGCTCTTGCCGGCGGCGGCCATTTCGGCTGCCTTGATGGCCAGCAGGCCCTCGCCGAAGCAGGTGATCTTGGTATCCACCATATGCACCTTGAGGCGGTCGGCATACTGCTCGGCCAAAAGGCCGATCTTGTTGAAGGTGCCGCCCAGCGCCGAGGAAAGCGTGAACACGATGGCCTCCTCATAGCCGTTGGCAATGGCGCTTTCAAAGTAGCCGCAGATCTCCTCGGTATCCGGCATCGCGGTATGCGGCAGGTTGTTTTTGGGATCCTTGATGGTCTCCAGCTGCTCGTAGAATGCCACGGGGTCCAGATCCAGGCCCTCCTTGTACTCCTTGCCGTTGAAGATCACGTGGATGCGAAGGATATCGATATCCAGCTCCTTGTACCGGGCAGGCGCATAGTCGATGCAGCCGGTAGAGGTACACATAATTCTGATCTTGGACATATTTCTGCCTCCCTCAATTTACTTTGTTATCCTTGGTATCGAATACGGCCTTATTGGCGGCCAGGTTGAGCATCATACCCACCGTATTGACCACGGCGCTCTCCCCTGCACTGCCTCTGGCCTTGATGACCGGCTTTGCGGTGCCGAGCAGGATGCCGCCGCCCAGCGAGCCGATGTCGTACAGGCTCATCAGGTGGGCACCCAGCTGCATGACCTCCTTGCTGCCGGTGCGATGGGCGTATTTCATCACGTCGGTGATGATACGGGTGGCAGTGCCCTCGGTGACCTTCAGCACCTGGTTGCCGGCAAAGCCGTCACAGACCAGCACGTCGCAATCCCCCGAAAGGGCGTTGGTGCCCTCGATATTGCCCACAAAGTTCAGCGCCTCGTCGGCCTCCAGCAGCGGATAGGTCTCCTTGACCAGCTTGTTGCCCTTACCGGCCTCAGAGCCGTTGGAGAGCAGACCCACACGGGGGCTCTCGATGCCGTACATATCGCGCATCAGCGCGGCACCGAGGTGCGCGAAATGCTGTAGGATGGGCGCTGTACAATCTACGGTGGCACCGGTATCCACAAGGCAGGTAAAGCCGCCCTTTTGTGCCGGCAGCACGGCTGCCAGCGCGGGGCGCACGCGATCCTTGCCCGAAAGGTAACGGATGGCCGCGGTGATGACCACGCCGGTGTTGCCGGTGGTGATCATGCCGAAAAGCTCCTCGCGCTGCTCCAGCGCCGCGAAGCCGCGGAGCATAGAGGAATCGGTCTTGCGGAAAAGCGCCTCGGCAGGGTTATCGTAGTTGGTGATCTCGCCGGGGGCCTCCAGGATCTCCACGCGATCCATTGGCATGCCCAGCGCCGCGCACTCGGCGGTGATCACGGCGGTATCGCCGGAGAGCGCCACCTGCAGCTGCGGATATTTTTCCAGCGCCAGAGCGGCGCCCTTGATCATAGTAGCAGGGCCCTTATCGCCGCCCTTGGTATCGATCAGTATCTTTACAAATTTTTCCATTTCGCACCTCTTATTCCAAAGCCAGATAGTAGTCGTAGATCTCCTGACCGCCCTCGTAGAAGGAGATCTCGCAGTCCCCGTAGGTCTCCTCCAGCGCCTCGGCCAGCGCCGCACGGCGCTCCTCGGTAACGGCCTTGCCCACGAACACGGTGATGATCTCACAAAGGTCGGCATCCGCCCCTGCCAGCATCTCCAGCAGCGCCTCCTCGGCGGTGGGCTTGACGGCCACGATGTGGCCACCGCTGATGGCCATAAAGTCCCCTGCCTTGATATCAAAGCCACCAACGTGGGCGTCCCGCACGGCGGCGGTGACCTCGCAGTCGATCACGTCTGCAGCGGCACGGGTGGCACCGCTGATCTGCGCCGCCACGTCATCAATGCCGGGGGTGATCACCGACAGGGCACCAAAGCCCTGCATGATATTCTTGGTCTCGATCACATGGATCTCGGCCTCCTCGTACAGCTCTGCGGCCTGCTTGGCGGCCATGACCACGTTCTTGTTGTTGGGCAGCACGATGATATGCTCGCTGTTACAGTGCCGGAAGGCCTTGACAAAATCCTCTGCCGAGGGATTGAAGGACTGACCGCCCTCGATGATCTGATCCGCGCCCATATCGGTAAAGAGCGCGGCAATGCCCTCGCCCGCGGCCACCGCCACCACCGAGAAGGGCTTTTTCTTCTCGGGCTTGGGGCGCTCGCTCTCCGAGTGACCCAGCGACATATTCTCGATCTTAACGGTCAGGAACTCGCCGTAATTCTGCAGTGCCGCCAGCACGGCGCCGGGGGTAAAGGTATGCACGTGCACCTTAACGATATCGTCCTGCTTATAGGCCACCACGCTCTCGCCCTGCAGCGCCTGCAGCGCTTGCAGCACGGTGTCAAGAGCGAAGGTGTCGGGATCCACCTTGGCGGTGGTCAGACGGATCAGCACCTCGGTGCAATAGCCGAACTCCAGCACGCTGTCACGCGTGAAGGCATCGATATCCAGCCGTGCCTCCTGCTGCGGCTGGGGCTGATACTCGATCTTTTTACCGCTCAGCGCCTCGTACATGCCCTCTGCGATGAAAAGGTAGCCGGCAGCGCCCGAGTCTACCACGTCGGCCTCGGCCAGCACGGGCAGCAGCTCCTTGGTCTTCTGCAGGCAGCGGCGCGCCTCATCGATATGCAAGCGGAAGAAATCCTCTACCGTGGAGCTCTCGTCAATACGCGCTCTTGCGTACTCGGTGCTCTCGCGGAACACCGTGAGGATGGTGCCCTCGGTGGGGTTCTGTACCGCCGCATAGGATTTGGCAATGCCATTGCGGTAAGCATCGGCCAGCTCGATGGCATTGACGGTCTCATATTCCTTTAATTTTTCATTGATGCCGGCAAAGATCTGGGAAAGGATCACGCCGGAATTGCCTCTGGCAGAGAGCAGGATGCCCTTGGCAAAGAGATTGGAGAGCCGGCCGATGGCGCTTTGTCCATCGTCCAGCTCCGCAAGACCGCCCTGCATGGTCTTGCTCATATTGGTACCGGTATCGCCGTCGCAAACGGGAAAAACGTTCAGGGCGTTCAGCTCCTCCGCGTGTGCGGAAAGCAGGGCTGCGCCGCCCAGCAGCATTTGCGCATAGCGCTTACCGTCAAGGATCTGTGTACTCATATCATCACTCCTGTAATCGTTTTGACAATTTGGGTCAGAATGCGAGCTTTCGCGACATTTTACCACAGAAAAATAAACCGAAACGAAACTTTTCACACATTTAATATAATATATAATATATTATCAACGCGGCATCACCGATGCCACAGGGCACAAAAAAAGAGCAGCCTGCACGGCTGCTCTTTTTTGCTTATGCGAACTTGCCCACGAGCGAGACCACCATCAGCGCGAGGATGATGAGAGGCAGCACGAAGGTCATATAAATGCGGATCCACTTGGGCAGCTTCAGGCCGTTTCCGGCATTGATCTCACCGAAGAAGCCGTCCCAGCCCCAGCCGTAGCGAGTGGTGCAGAACACCACGTACAGCACGCTGCCGAGGGGCAGCAGCAGGTTGGAAACGATGAAATCCTCCAGATCCAGAAAGCCCATTCCCAGCACGGTGACCTGATCCCAGAGTCCAAGGCTGAACACCGCGGGCAGAGCCAGCACCGAAATGAGGCCGATGTTGATGAGGCAGATCTGCCAGCGCTTCAGCTTGGTCATATCCAGCCAGAAGGAGATGATATTCTCAAACACGGCGATCACGGTGGAATAGGCCGCGAAGATCATAAAGAGGAAGAACAGCGTGCCGATGATGCGGCCGGTGATCGGTCCCATCGCATTGAAAATGGCAGAAAGGGTGGTAAAGAGGAAGGAGGCACCCACGGTGGAGGCATCCGCGTTCACGCCGCCGGCAAAGGTGAAGCAGGCGGGGAAAATAATGAAGCCGGAGGCCAACGCCACAAAGGTATCCAGCGCGGTGATGGTCACCGCCTCGCCCAGCAGCGAGCGATCCTTGCCGATATAGCTGCCGAAGATGGCGATAGAGCCGATACCGACGCTGAGGGTGAAGAAGGCCTGCCCCATTGCCGCGGTGATCACGGTGCCCACGTTCACGTTCTTCAGGCTTTCGGCCGAGGGGATCAGATAGAACTTCAGGCCCTCCCCTGCCCCCGACAGCGTGCAGCTGTAGATGGCGAGGCCGATGATCAGCGCGAACAGCGCGAGCATCATATACTTTGTAACGCGCTCCACGCCCTTTTGCAGGCCGAGGGAGCAGACCAGGAAGCAGAGCACGATGGTGACAAGGGTGGAGGCGATCACCGTGCCGGTGCTGCTGACGGTGGCACCAAAGTGCGCGCCCAGCGCCTCAGCGCCCGAAATGCTCATAAAGCGCACGCCGTCGGCCACCTCGGGATTGCACAGATACTTGCAGAAATAGAGCAGCATCCAGCCGGCAATAACGGTGTAGCACATCATCAGCAGATAGTTGCCACCGATGCCGAGGAACTTCATCCAATGCCATTTCTGACCCGGCTTTTCCAGCTTCTCAAAGGAGGTGGCGATGCTGCGCTGACTGGCGCGGCCCACCGCAAGCTCGGCGCACATCACGGGAATGCCGAGAAGAAGCAGGAAGGAAAGATAGACCAGCACGAACAGCGCGCCGCCGTAAGCGCCGGTAATGATGGGAAAGCGGTAAACGTTGCCAAGACCGATGGCGCAGCCTGCCGAGATCAGCAAAAAGCCGAGACGGGAGGAGAATTTTTCTCTTTGCCCGGTCGGTGTAAGCTCATTTTTACTCATAACTAACTCCGTTTCTGATAAAATGAAATTGAACCGTTTTTATTATACACATCCGCGCAACAAATGTCAATACGCAAACAAAAGGATGGGGCGAAAAGGTGAGGCGCACACACAGGAAAGGCTAAAATCCGCCCCGTGGTGCGGTGCGACGGCGTGGTAGCAGCGGACGACCGATGGTCGCCCCCTACAGGGCTTGTGCGAACATCGTGCGCAGCCGGCAGGTGGTGCGGAGACGGGAGAACACCTCATCCACCGCTATCGCGGTCCCCCTTCCCCCACTGGGGAAGGCTAAAGCAAGTACGAATTCGATAAGCAAAACGCTTACCCGTAGAGTGATTTTACAAATCGGTTTGCTGCTTACAAATCGGTTCACTGCACTTCTGCCTTTCCCAGTAGAGGAAGGCTAAAGTGAGTGCGAATTTGATAAACAGCAGGCTCATCCATAAAGAAGTATTCAAAACGGTTCGCTACACTTCGAGTGGGGGAAGGCTAAAGTGGGTGCGCATTTGGTAAACAGAATGCTTGCCCACAGAACGGTTTTATAAAAGGCTCGCTGCACTTCTGCCTTCCCCAGTGGGGGAAGGTGGCACGCGAATGCGTGACGGATGAGGTGTACCAAACGCAAGGCTATCCAAAAGCCTCCCTGCGGAGGGAGGTGGCGCCGCAGGCGACGGAAGGAGTAGCGGAACAGGGGGTTCCGCACTCGCCATATCGCAACTGCTTTTCCGTTGTTGCGCTCACTCCCTCCACCACTTCGTGGTCCCCCTTCCTTCGCAAGGGAAGGCTTAAATTTGTGCGAGCATCGTGTGCAGCCGGCAGGCGGCGCGGAACTGCGATTTGGTACAACACGTCACCGGAGATTTCGGTAATTTGCTTGCAAAAGGCTTGCTGTTTTTGCATAGCAAAACCGAGGCTATGCCGAGGTGCAAGCCTTTTTTGCTCGCTTGCGAGCAGGTAAATCAGGCGGCGTTTAGCCGCCGCGAAATCTCTATTTATTCGCCGCAGGCGAATTTAGGCGTGAGAAGTGCCGCCGCAGCCGAGGCATTGGGCGGAGGCACAAAAAGCGCGGCGCCCTGCGTATCGGGCGCCGCGCTTTTGCTGTATTGGGGGCACGAAAAAGTCGCACCGTGTGCGATTTTTCATACCGTTATGGCACTTTTTTATTTGCGCTCGCTATGATCCTTCAGCACCTTCAGCTCTGCAAGGAAGGTATCCAGATCTTTGAACTCGCGGTAGACCGAGGCAAAGCGCACATAGGCCACGTCATCACGCTGCTTGAGCTTGACCATGATCATTTCGCCCAGCTGACGGGAGGAGATCTCCTGCACCAGATTGTTCTGCAGCTCCGCCTCGATCTCGGCGGCGATCTCTTCACCCTTGACAGGGCGCTTCTGGCAAGCCTTCATAATGCCGGAAAGCATTTTGGAGCGGTCAAACAGCTCCTTGCTGCCGTCCTTTTTCACCACAAGGATCTGGACCGACTCCAGCACCTCAAAGGTGGTAAAGCGCTTCTGGCACTCCAGGCACTCACGACGGCGACGAATACTGTTTCCCTCCTCAACGGGACGGGAATCGATCACCTTGCTGTCAGGGCAACCGCAATTGGGACATCTCATAAATTCTTGATATGCGCAGGGCATTCCTTCCTGTAGAATAGAAAATCTTTTCCGTATACGATTATAACACAAATCCATGGATTTGTAAAGACCTAAAATCAGCTTTTTCTGCGGTATTTCCTACAATTCAAGCATTCAGGTCCTCCCAGATATACGGGGCACTGCAGGGCGTGACCAGGCCTTTTACCATCAGCGCGAAAATGCGCTCTGCCTCCGGGTGTGCCTCTCCCACCTCTATGCGGCAGATCTCCTTCCCCATCTGCAGCTCCATCGCGTATTGCGACGGCAGCGCGAGCAGGCGGTACACAACTGTACGTCCCGCTACAATGCGGTGTTCCTCGCAAATTACCTGCGCTGTCACCTCTGCTTCTGACGATGATCCACTTTCCGATTGCATCGCTTTCTCCTTTTCGGTGTTTTGGGTGCTGCGGCCGTGCTGCTTCGCCATTATAGCACGGCACGAGAATTTTTGTTTCCGCTTCATACGCACACACCCACATTCTGTGCAGTTTTTCCGGTTTTTGGATCATTTTTGCCCGACGCATCATCTGCATCGGCATTTTTAATCATTAAGAACGAATATTTATTCACACAAGATAAAAAAAGAACGTGATTTTGCGTAAAAATACGATGTTTTTTTGCGTGTATGCATCCAAGGTCTCCCTGTGCTTCCAAATATTGAGGACTTGCCGAAAGTGCCGATATCTGCTACAATAGAGCTGACGGAGGACATGTTCTGCGCACGCGTTTATGCATAAACGGAGGTCTTGCATGAATATAAAGAAAATTGATAGAAAAAAGCACTTTCTGATGCCGATCGCAGAGCGGATGCTGCTGCTTGGCATGCCGCCGATCCTGCTTTCCCTGCTTCGATTACTGCTGGAGGTGCGGCGCAGCGCGCCCTATTCGGCGGCAACGGCGAGCTATTTCGGCGAGGCATTGACCTATCCGCTGGCGGCTTTTCTGGCGCTGACGGCGCTTGCTCTGATCGCCGACAGAGCCGCGCGGGAGGATACATAAAAACTTTTTCAAAAAAATGAAAAAAGGTATTGACAAGCCCCTTTGAATGTGTTATAATAGCAACGTTCCGAAAATCGCTGGTGTGGCTCAATGGCAGAGCAGCTGATTTGTAATCAGCAGGTTGATGGTTCGACTCCGTTCACCAGCTCCAGTGATGCTCGGCGGCGGCCTCGCCGCCGAACACATTCAATTTCATATGGGAGCGTTCCCGAGTGGCCAAAGGGGACAGACTGTAAATCTGCTGGCAATGCCTTCGGTGGTCCGAATCCACCCGCTCCCACCACAAGAAAAGCCCGACACGTTTGTGTCGGGCTTTTCTTGTGGTGAAAGCGGTGGCCCCTCGGGACACCGCGTGGTGCAGTTTTGGCACAAAACTGCATAGCAAGCCGCAGGCTTGCGTGACGAATAGGCGGCTGCGCCGCCGTCCACCCGCTGCGCGGAAAAAGGACGCGCCGTGCGTGGACTTTTTTCGCGGTGAAAGCGGTGGCCCCTCGGGACACCGCGTGGTGTGGTGCAAAGCCGCGTTGTGCGGTGCGAGGGGCATAGGAGGAACTACTCTCCCACCGCAAGCGGTCCCCCCTCCCTCACAAGGGAGGGCTTAAGTTTGTGCGAGCATGGCGCAAAGCCGCGTGGTGCAGTTGCGGAAGCAAGCAAAAAGCGGAAAGCCTTTGGCTTTCCGCTTTCCTTTTTATTTTACTCTCTCACAATGCGGTTCTCGGGAACGCCGGTGATCACGGTATCCGTTGCGCTCCGCAGGATGAGACGGGCATCCTTTTGCAGGGCCAGTCCGCAGATGATATTCCCCTTGCCCGAGACCACCACGTCGCCGTCGGTGATGTTGCCCATCAGCACGTTGGCATCGCCCTCCACGATCATCGCAACGCTCTTGCTGTGCTGAAAAATGTTATCACGTATGCGGTTTTTGTTGCCGCTGACGTGCAGCGCCACCACGTCGCTCTTGCGAGGCTGCCGCTGATTGTTCTCGGTGGCGGTGTCCTCATAATACCAGAAGGTGCCGGGATCGTCAAAGTTATTTCGCTCCACGGCACAGCCCGACACCTGTAGCAGCGACACGGCCGCCTGCTGAGGCATTTCGGGGCGGAAGCAGCCGCCGTTGCGGACAAAATGGGTCTCGGTCAGCTCCAGATTGTGTATGAGCTTGCCGCGGCCGTCCACCAGCACACCGTAATAGGGGTTATCCGCGATCACGCAGCGATGCACGCGGGCGTAAAAGGAGGCGCGGGGGGAGAAATAAAGGCCCACGGCGCAGCCATCGGTGTTGCAATTCTCAAAGCGGCAGGCATCTACCTCCGCGTTGCCGCAGACCGCAATGCCGGCACCGAGTCCGCAGAAGGAAAGGCGGTCAAAGGTGCATTGGTCAGTGCGCACCGCATCCAGCAAAAGCCCCGCATTGGTGACAGGGGCGTTGACATCAAAGCGCTCTCTGGTATCCATACCCGGAATATCGCCCTGCACGCCGATCTCGCGCAAAAGGGTGCCGCTGATCACCCGATCACACCCTACGCGAATAACGGGGTGCTCTCCGATCTGACGCAGCTTGACACCGAAGGAGGTCTCAAACACGCCGTTGGGGTCGGTGTTGCAGGCCCATATATCACCTACGAGGGCGGTGCCCGACTCGGTGACCGTGACCGTCTCGGTCATGTTGTAGCGAGCGGCGGGCAGGCGCACCGCGCCGCCGTGTGTCAGCTCCGCCAGTGCCGCCTGCAAGCCTGCGGTGCCGTCGGCAGAAGCATAAGGGCGCTGCTCGCTGCCCTCCCCCGTACAAAACGAAAGGGGTGTAAGCTGTTCTTTCATCATAATTTACCTCCGTTCGGCAGAGCCTTGGCTCTGCGCCTTGCAATATTCTCCGGGCGTGACACCGGTCAATCTCTTAAAGGAGCGGTTGAAGGTGTTGATCGAGGAAAAGCCCACCTCCATCGCCACCTGCGAAATGCTCTTTTTTCGCCCCTCGGCGGAGCGGAGGATGCGCTTGGCAAGATCCACCCGATAGGAGGCGAGAAACATACAGAAATTCATTCCCGTCAGCGAATGCAGCGCCGAGGAGAGATATTTTTCGTGATAGCCAAGCTGCGCCGCCACATCGGCAAGCGAGATATCCTCGGTGAAATGCGCCGCGATATAGGCAATGGCTGAGCGGTAGAGGCTCGCGCTCTCGCGCGGACGGTCTACGATGGCCGTTTTTTGCAAAAAGGCGGCATAGATCAGATTGAGCAGGCCCGAAAGCCGCATCGCATCCCCGAAATCGGTCTGCTCCAGCGCCTTCAGCAGCGGCAGCTGATCCCGCATATCCAGCACAGGGGTCTCGGGTCTGCCGTCACCGAGACGGCTGAAAAACAGCGGAATAAAATCATTGGAAAAGACGGCGCAAAGGCAGCGGCAGGGGGTCTCGTCAGTATAGGCGTGGATCTCGTTGGGCAGCGAGAATGCCAGGTGCCCGGCAGGCACACGGTACTGCGTGCCACCCACGTACATCGTCATTTCCCCCTCGATCACGTAGAGAAATTCGCTGTACTCGTGAATGTGAGTGGGTATCACAAAGCGATCGTGATACCGATGGCGATAGTCAAAGCTGCGGCCAAAATTTTCGGTTTGATAAAGCAGCAAGGGCACCCCTCCTATCTTACTTTTTAACCACTTGCATTATAGCACGCCGTGAGCGCGATGTCAATGGGAATTTTGATTTTTGAGGAAGGGCGCTTCCCGCCGCGTGGCGCGGTGCGACGGGTGTGATAGCGAACGACCGATGGTCGCCCCCACAAGCACACCTCCAAACGGCAGAACACGTTATTTTCAAACACATGTGAAGGTTTTGGGGAGGGGGTAAGGATGTGCCGCAGGCACAAGGAAAGGGGGAGGGGCTTTTGCAAAAGCCCCTCCCCCTTTCCTTTCGCAACCTACGCATCTCCTATCCCTCTTCTACAAGACTCTGCAGAAAGGCAAGCGCCTCGTCGGGGCGCAGGCGATCCGTGGCATAGGCACGGCGCAGCAGCTCCCCCGGAATGAAGGGATCAAACTTATCAAAAAGCGGCATTTCGGCAGGGCCGACCAAAGCCTCGCAATCCATACCACGGGCCAGCAGCGGTGCCAGCGCATAGAGGAAGTCCTCGCGATCCCCCTCCATATGAAAGGTGATATAATAGCAGCCGTCAAACTCGATGCCGCTGATGCCAAGCTCCCGGGCATTGGCGGCCAGAAAGCGGCGCAGCGTGCGGAAGGATCTGGTGCCGAGGAACGGAAACAGACACCAGGTAGAGCCGCCCAGATGCAGCAGGGCGTGATCGGTCACGCCGGTATTTTGCGCCAGATGCCGCGCCACCGCAAGGCGGTGCGCCGCATTGGGCTTCAGATAGGGGTAAACCGTGTCCTCTTGCAGGATTTTTTGCATACGTTGCAGGATTTTGGTGTGTATCTCGCCATAATCACCCGGCCAGGAGACCTCCATCTTGCCGAGAACGGGATGCACGTACACCAGCTTTCGGCGCACGTCAAGCTCCTCCACCTCCCACACGCGACCGGCCAGCGCAAAGCGCTCACCGACGGGGGGCGGCGTGGTGATGGTGCCGATCTCCTCGGCGCTGCCCTTCTCTCTGTCGCCGGCGCGGACGGTGAAATCCTCGCTATCCTTGAACACCGCAAAAAACTGGAAGCTGCCAAGCAGCCGCTCGCCTGCAAGCCCGACGATCAGTCCCTTTTCCTCGGTCATCTGCAAAAGCTCATGATTCAGCATCGAGACCAGAAGGGTGCGGTAGTCCTCCTTGCTGACCGCCCTGAAGGGCGGCAAGGAAAGGATGCGCTCGGCCAGCGCACGGGGGCTCAGCTCGCCACCCGAGGCCAGCTGGCTAAGGGTCTGGTGCAGCAGCAGGCTCATCGGCATTCTTTTTTCACGGGGAGGCTCGATAAAGCGCTCCTCGATATAGAGCTGCACGATGGCGATGGCACGCAGCAGTCCCCAGGGGATCAGCTGCGGCAGCGGGGTGTTGGGGAGCGGATCCTCCTCACGGAAGACCATCATCATTTCGGGGGGCTGTCCCCTTCTGCCCGAGCGGCCAAGGCGCTGCAGGAAGGAGGAGACCGAGGTGGGCGCATCGTTTTGCAGCACACGCTCCAATCTGCCGATGTCGATGCCCAGCTCCATGGTCACGGTGGCGCAGGTCACGGCACGCGTGTCCTCGTCCTTCATCTTCATCTCCGCATCCTCGCGCAAAGCGGCGGAAAGGTTGCCGTGATGAATAAGGAACACATCGGGCTCGCGACGGCGCTCAGCGATCTGGCGGAAGGTGGCTGTCAGGTATTCGGTCTCCTCGCGGGAGTTGGAAAAGACCAGCGCCTTTTTATCCTTCACGCAGTCGTACATATATTCGTAGCCCGCATCCAGCTCGGCCGTCTTTTCCGGGTCGGCAGTCTTTTGATCGTCGGCTTGCTCCGGGTCGGCGTTTTGGAAGAAGAAGTGCTCCATTCCCAGCCGCCAACGAAGGTTTTCGGCCGAAAAACGCGGTACGTCTGTGGGGATATTGCTATCTCCGGCCAGCCACGCGGCCGCAAGCTCGGGGTCGCCGACAGTAGCGGAAAGGCCAATGCGGCGCGGCTGATGTCCTATGAGACGGGCAAGACGGGAAAGCTGGCATTGGATCTGATTGCCGCGGTCGGTGCCGGTGAGGGTGTGCACCTCATCGATGACCACAAAGCGCAGGTTGCCGAAAAGTCGCACCATATCGTTGGAGCGGCGGATCAGCATCGCCTCCAGCGACTCGGGCGTGATCTGCAGGATGCCCGAGGGGGTCTCCAGCAGCCGACGCTTGTGGGAGGCCGACACGTCACCGTGCCAATGGGTCACGGGAATGCCGCTTTCCTGCAGCAGCTCCTCCATGCGGCCGAACTGGTCGTTGATCAGGCTCTTGAGGGGGGCGATATACAGCACGCCCACGCTGGCAGCGGGCGCCTCGTAAAGTGAGGCCAGGATGGGAAAGAAGGCTGCCTCTGTCTTGCCGCTGGCGGTGCCGGAGGTCAGCAAAAGATGGTGATCGGTATCGAACACCGTGCGCGCCGCGGCGATCTGTACGCCGCGCAGGTTTTCCCAGGAGTGGGTAAAGATATACTCACGGATAAAGGGGGGAAAGCGGTCAAAAATGCGATCTGCCTCTGTCATAGCATCCACCTCAAAGCTGGATATCTTCCAACGAAAAATCGCGTTTTTCCGTACCCGTTACGGTATTTTCTGTCATTTCCGCCTGCAGGGCGCCGCTCTCGGCGGTCACGCGCGCCACGATCTTTTCAAAATCGGTCTGCTCGTTTTGCATCAGGATATTCAGCACCGTCAGATAGTCGCGCAGGATCTCGCGCGGCGTGATCATACTGTTACTGCCGGCACGGGAGAGCGAGATGGAGAGAAAGCGCATCTGCTGCTCGGCGGTGATGCGCGGCTCCCAGCGATAGCACTGCGCATACAGCGCGGTCACGCGCACGATGAGCGCGAACAGCTCGTCATCCGAAAGGCGGCGGAGACGGATCACGGGGCCGATGAGATTTTTGAACTCGGCATCGGCAAAGCGGCTGTCGCAAAGGCGGCTGCGGAGCGCCTCGTAGCCAAAAAGCCCCCTGCGGGGATCCTCCAGGAACTGAGGCGTGCCGCCCAGCACCATCAGAAGTCCCTCTGCCTTGCCCTGCAGGGCGTCATTGAACATAGAAAGGATCTTTTCGTAATTGTTCTCGCGGCTCACGCGGTGCACGATCTTGTAAAGGTTCACGCACTCGTCGATAAAGACCACCAATCCACGGTAGCCGATGCGGCGCGCCAGCACGCCGAAGAGCTTGATGAAATCATACCAGTTCTCATCGTCGATGATGGTGGAAATGGCAAAGCCGAGGGCGCGGCGCGCCTCGGTCTTGGAGGCGAACTCGCCGCGCAGCCAGCAAAGGCAAGCCGACATCTGCTCGTCATTCCCTTCCAGATAGGCGCGGTAGTAGGCAGAGATCACACGGGCGAAGTCAAAGCCGCCCACAAGGAACTCCACATCGCGCAGATCCTGCATCACCGCGTCACGCAATTTAGCACCCGTTGGGTCATTTTCGCCGACCTTGGCCTGCAGATTGCCGATCCAGCGCGCGATGATCTTGGGCAGCGCACCGCCATCGGGAGAGGCCTTGGAGGCCAGATTTTTCATCAGCTCGCGGTAGGTGGCAAGGCCGCTGCCACCGCTGCCGTACAAGCGGCGCTCGGGGGTCAGATCGGCATCGGCGGTCAGAAAATCGCGCTCCAGCGCGTAGCCGCGGATCAGCTGCATCAAAAAGCTTTTGCCGCTGCCGTATCGGCCAATGAGAAACCGCATCGCCGAGCCGCCCTCACCGATATTCTCCAGATCCGAGAGAAAAGCACCGATCTCGTCTCCTCTGCCGATGGCGATATAGGGCGCGCCCGCGCGCGGCACAACGCCGGCGGACAGCGAGGAGAGCAGCGCGGTCAGAATACGGCGCGGCACCGTTATATTTTGCGTATTTTCCATATCACATAACTCCTTGTTCGCTCAAATATTCCAGATAATCCTCGATAACGGTATAGCAGCCGTTCTCCTCCTCCAGGAGAATATCGCCGAGCAGCTCCAGCGCGGCGGTGTTGATCCGATCCGCAATGGCATCCGGCAGCATCCCCCGGGAAAGCGCAAAGGCGCGCTGCCCGGCTCTGTCCTTGGCCAGCGCCAGGGGCAAAAAGGGCAACAGCTCACCCACAGCCGCAGCAAGCGCACTTTCGGGGGCTGCGCTCTGCACGGAGGCGACCACTACGGGCTGCTCCGTCACAGGTGGCGGAGCAGGCACCGCAAACGGCGCATTTTCTGCGTTTTTTACACCCGTTTCGGGGGTAATTCCATTTTCCTCGGTCTCTGTCTCCTCTCCAAAGGCCTCGATCAGCCGCTTGGTGGTTTGCCAGGAGCCGGCCTCGATCTCGGCGGCACGCTCCGGCGACAGCTCTACCGTTGGCAGCTCGTAGCGGCGCTCGTACTCCGGGATCACCGGCTCGGCCACAGCCTTGCGGCGGTGCGGCAGCGCGGCTTCCAGGTATGCGTTCAGGCGCTCACGCAGCGGTATGCCAAGGGCATAGATCGAAAGTCGGGATTTGATCCCCCTGCTCTGCCGCAGCGCGTTCTCGGCGTACTTCAGCACGTCGGTCATCACGTAGCGCAGATCGTGGGTGTGCGAGAAGGAGGTATAGTCCACCTCGATACGGCGCTTGAGCTGCCAGGAGCAGACCGCGCCGGCAAAGGTATCGCGGCAAACGGTGCTCACACCGCTCAGATCAGTCAGCGCATCGCCGCGCTCCTCACGCAGAAAATCCAATGCCACGCGGATGGCTCCGCCCAGCACACGCTCGTACTCCTCCTTGGTCTCATCGGTATAAAACTTACTTTTTGTGTAGTCGTAATTGTTACAAAAGAGCAGCATCGCCGTACCGAGCGCATCGGTGTTGCCGGCAGCGGAAACGTAAAATTCCTTGAGCCGACAGCCCGAAAGCAAGCTGCGGTACTGCCCCGGATCCAGCTTTGGAGGCGGCAGGGCGTGCAGGAGCGAATAGTCGCAAAGCCACTCGCGCAAAAGCGCATCCAGTCTGGGGTGCTCCTCTCTGTAGCAAAGCCACAGCCGCAGCATAAGCTCCTGCCCCTCGCGCGGATCCTGATGCTGCGCATCCAGATTGATCAGCTCGTACAAATAGAGCAGCAGATAGGAGTAGGCGGCCGGCAGCACCTCGCCGCGGCGGAAGGCGGTGCGCCACCAGAAATAGTATGCCATCTGGTCGCGGTTCAGCTGCGTATATTGCGGCATATAGGAGAAAAAGTCGACTGCGGGGCAACGCTTCCCTTCTCTTGTCACCAGATGCTCGGCATGGCGGCGAAACTGCTCGTAATAGGTATAGGCGCTCTTCCAGGGATAGATGCGCACCTCGCGCACCAGCGCCCCCTCGGGGTGATAGACACGCTCCGGCTTGGGCGCGCACTGCTGGCGGCGCTGCTCCTCAAAGGAGACGAAGCGCTCGGCGAGGGGCACATCGGTGACCGTGTTCACCTGCGGCCTCGGGGGCAGGTGGATCTCGGTGGTCTCCACCTCGCGCGAAACCGACGTCGAAGGGCTCTTACGGCGCGGCACAAGGGCCGAAAGATCCCAAAAATCGTCCGGATTTTGCTTGCTTTGAGCCATAAAAGTCCCTCCTTTCTGTAATATTTTATTATACCATGCATTGGATTTACTGTCAACGGTTTTGCGTTTTTTTGACCGCTTTTTCGGATCCCAAAAAAAATTCTCTTGCAAAAAACGCGGCTTTACAGTATAATGGAAGAAAGTTTTGAAAAAGGAGGTGCCCTATGGAGATCTACGATCTGAAGCATCCGGGCCGCGAGCTGGTTCTGGAAGCGTGTGGCCTTTGTCTTGGCAATTTTGACGGCGTTCACTGTGGGCACCGTGCGCTCATCGAGGAGCTGCGGCGGCAAAATGCCGCACGACAGCAAAAGCTGCCGCTGGGCGCCATCCTCTTCCGCCGTCCGCCCTCGCTGGTGCTGACTGGCAGCGCCGTGCCACAGCTGACCACGCTGGAGGAAAAGCTGGAGCTGCTCCGCGAGGCGGGGCTGCGCTTTGTGATCCTTTACGATTTCGAGGAGCTGATGGGCCTTTCTCCCGACGATTTTGTGACGAAGATCCTGATCGGTGAGTGCCGCTGCCGCCTGGCGGTCTGCGGATTTAACTACACCTACGGCGCGGGGGGCGCCGGCACGGCCAAGCGGCTTGCCGAAACCTTTGGCGCCGCCCCCGATCGCACCCTTGCGGTGCTGCCGCCCGTTACAGACGGCCCGCGGACCGTCAGCTCCAGCGCCATCCGCGCGATGCTGGAGCGCGGCCATCCCGAGGATGCCGCAAGACTGCTGGGGCGCCCCTTCTTTATTACAGGCACCGTCAGCGATGGCAAGCATATTGGCCGCAAAATGGGCTTTCCCACCGCCAATCTGGCCTTCCCGGAGGGCGGATTGATCCCGGCGCACGGCGTTTACGTCTCCACGGTGCGCATCGGGCGCCGCACCTTTACCGGTATCAGTAATGTGGGCGTGCGCCCCACCTTTGAAAGTGGCGATACGGCCAACTGTGAGACCTTCATCTTTGATTTCAACGGTGATCTGTACGGCAAGCGGCTGCGCGTTTCGTTGCTGCGTTTTCTGCGCGACGAGAAGAAATTTGCATCCGCAGAGGAGTTGGAGGCGCAGATCCGCAAGGATATTGCGCGCGCCAAGGAGTATTTGTGATCTCGGTGATCCCGAAAACCTTATTTTTCAGGTCGGCAAAAGGTCAATGGCTGAGCCCGGGCATTTTGCCGGCCCTTTTTCGTGGAAATTTCGCATTTTCCATTTCGTTTTTGCAATATTCCAATTTTAATTTCAATAATTCCAATTATTATTTTTGAAAATTCTCGTTTGGAGTCAAATCAGCTCCGATTTTGTCAATTTTTGCAATCGCGCCTTTCCATTCGCACTTTTTTTATAAAGCCTCTTGCTTTTTTGAAGCAATTATGCTATAATAACAAAGTCGGCATCCGCCGCACGTAATTTCATATTTGGAGAAGTACTCAAGTGGGGAGCGAGCCGACCGCCGCCGGTGGCGGATGAAGGAAGGCGAGCGAGTAGCCGCGGTCGAAATTTGGCGAAGCGAATAGTGAGCAACAAATTTCGGGCACCGCAATAGGATCGAAGAGGCGACGCCGACTCCCGAACTTTCCTGCAAGATGCTTTTCTGACAATTTCATATTTTTTATGGAGAAGTACTCAAGTGGGGACGTTTGCGAGTGCCGCCGGTGGCGGAGCAAGCGAGCAATAAGGAGTGGCAGCCGTCGCAGAGCGCCAGCAAATTGCATTTGCAAAGTGCGATGCGGTAACGGCAACAGGATCGAAGAGGCGACGCCGACTCGTTGACTTTCCTGCAAGAGCTTTTCTGACAATTTAATATTTTTTACGGAGAAGTACTCAAGTGGGGACGTTTGCGAGTGCCGCCGGTGGCGGAGCAAGCGAGCAATAAGGAGTGGCAGCCGTCGCAGAGCGCCAGCAAATTGCATTTGCAAAGTGCGATGCGGTAACGGCAACAGGATCGAAGAGGCGACGCCGACTCGTTGACTTTCCTGCAAGAGCTTTTCTGACAATTTAATATTTTTTACGGAGAAGTACTCAAGTGGTCGAAGAGGCGTGACTCGAAATCTCGTAGGCCGTTAACGCGGCGCGTGGGTTCAAATCCCACCTTCTCCGCCAAAGCAAAAGGGGCACCCGAATGGGCGCCCCTTTTGCTTTGGCGGAAAAGGTGCTTTGTGAGATCACGTAGCCCGCAGGGCGGCGTGGGGAAGATGCCCGATTTGCAAAGCAAATGGAGCCGTTCAGGCGACAAGGGCATCTTCACAGCAAGCCGCAAGCTTGCGTGACAAATAGCATTGCCGCGTGGCGGCAATGCGTCCACCATAACCCAAGTTAAATTTGTAAAAATGTGTAAAAAACTCTTGACACATTTTACAACGTGTCGTATAATGTCTTTTGAGGGGGGATCAAATGTTTATCACCGACCAAGTAACTATAACCGAATTGTCACGATTGACCAAAAGAAGTCGCCCTACCATCTATAAATATATAAACGATTATCTTTCTGGCAATTATGATGACATTCCGTTTTCTTTTCTAAAACTATTTCAAATGTCCTCGAATTGCTCTAAATCAGACATTGAGCATTATTGCCACAAGAACTACGGAAATAACTCCGCACACGCTATAAATGCAGAAACACAAGAAGTTATCGACTTAATCATCAAATCGCAGTCCCAAATTGACATAAAAAGAATCAAATCATTTATACTTATCATCTTTTTCTAAAGAAATGCCCCCACCGAAGTAATATCCAAAACTCTCGATCCAATTTATGAACTGTTGAGCAAAGATATCTTCATTAACCCCCGGGGGTGTTTCAACTACGCCGTCTATATGGATAAAATTTGTATTTTTCAAAGGTAAATACTTAATACAATCCTCACTTTCGAGGACACGGCATCTGTCCTTTTTGTGCTGACAAGATGCACACAATTTTGCTGTCTTCATCTTTTTCCTCCTTAAACGCACATAGGGAGCGTTTATCACGCCCCCTATTTCTATTTACGCTACAATTTTAGCGTATCGCTCGCTCTCGACGACCTCAAGCATAAATGCGTAAGGATTCATCGTGCCGCTCGCCACCATGGAAAAGAGACGAGGCGTGCAGCCCGAAACGAGAGCCACGCCCTGCTCGTTCTTGGTAACGGGCTGTTGCCGATTGCGGCTTGCCACGTTCCAGAAAACGATTTCAGGAAGCGCATAGCCCGCCTCGGCATAGAGCTTTTTGGCGTACTCGAAATTGGTCAGAGAAGCCCCCTCTGCGCAATAGTCAAATTCCATATCCGAAATGATGTACAGCTTTTTAGGCAGCTCATTCTGAGGAACGGAATTTTTCTTTGCCGCATTCAAGATCAGTTCAAACACCTTTTGAATATTCGTGTTTGCCACCTCATTAAAGCCACAGCAATAACGTAGCTTTTCAAGAAGATCCTCGCCCTTGATCTCAACGAGCTGAGGGTTTTCCGAGAAGGTGATAAAATGATTCTTAAATGCACCCTTGTTTCTTTCGGCAAAATAGAGCCCAAGCGATAGGGCAACCGTGATGGGCTTGGGAATAGCGTAGCCATACATAGAGCCCGAACCGTCAATGACAGCGAGTGCGTTTTCGTCACCGCCGAAATCCTCTTGAGAGAGCCAAGTGGCATTGATCGCCTTTCTTTCGGCATCGCTTACGTTACTATCGAAAAATGGGGTAATGACTTCGTAAGGCATAAGCGTTTTTGCATTGAGCTTCGCCTCGCCGGAGGACACCTTGCTGATAAAGCTACCGTATCTTTCGGCATCGTTGCGTATAAATGCCTTGCGGTATTTATACATGGCCTTGGAGGGCTGCTTCTCGTAATCAAAAGAATAATCCTTCTCGCGCAGGTTATTCTCGATGATGCGAATGCGTGCACGAAGGGCAACAAGTGCCTTGCGGTAGCTGGCATCATTCATGCCAAAGTGTCTTGCGATCTTCTTTGCACACAGTACAGTTTCCGAACCGGATGCATTGACGGAAGGTAGCCACTTTGCAAGCAAAGATACTTCACCGCCGTTTTTAAGAGCCTCGTTGTCGGCTTCGAACTGAGCCTTAAGAACGTCAAGCATTTCCTTCTCGCAGGCAGTGTCCATAAGACAAAGCAGGTCATCGTAGCGTCCATATTCGGCTACGTAAGCAAGATTTTTGCGAACGGCTTCGGGCTCGTTGTCGGCAAGCCAGTTCAGAATAACCTTGAATACACGGCGCTCCCCAAGACCGCCGCGAATATCACGTGCGAAAAACAGGAGCTTCATGGCGATGTCCTTGTTTTCACTGTATGCACGAACAAAGCGCGTTACGATCTCGCTATTGCTCTCACGGCGCAAGGCGCCGATAGTAGCGAACAGATCGAGGCAGTCGGATTCGGTAGTCATATGGGTCGCCGCACCGTTTTCGGTGACGGTCTTGTTTGCTTCCTTTTTCAGATATTCTAACATGAAACTCACTCCTTTCAGTGTGTCAAGGGTACTTGTCTATCTCGTCAAAGTTACCCTTATAAAATCGTTTTAGCTTCTCATAGGGGATACCCTTTTCCACGCCAAGAGAGCACAATTCCAGCTCCATATCTGACGGAAGGGTGTCCAAAAAATCAAGATCCTTCATAGCAAGATAGATCAGTGTTAACTCTTTTAAATTTTGCAACATGCCGATGGCCTCAACGTGCTTGACGCTGTTCGCCCAACCACATAAGAAGCTTTTTAACCACGACATCTGCCCAAGGGGCTGCAGATCCACTGTCCCGAACTCGTGAAAGCCCAAGCTCTCCAGTTCACGAAGCCCAACCAGCGCCTCCGTATGGAGAATGTCCATATCCGAAATATCTCCACCCGATATAAACAGATACCTCAACCTGTGCAAATGCGAAAGCGCACGAAGGTCAAGCCCCTCCTTCAGACTCCAGCATTCTATATCCAAGCTTTCCAGCTGCGACATTCTCTGCAAAAAGGAGAGGTCGTCGGCATTGATATTGATGGTTAGATCTCGCAACCCCTTGAAGCAAGAAAGCGCGTCAATATCTTCTGCACAAAAGCTGAAATTTGAGCAATCCAGCTCGGTGATCGCGGCAACGTCCGCATCGGTCAGTGGTCGGTCGTGTATCGACAAGATCTCACGCACAATGCACTCAAATTCTTGATGACAAAAACAAAGTTCCTTTGACATTTTCCTCTCCTTTCTCATAGCGGTATCTCGAATTTACAAGCCCGCCTGTGCTATGAGCTAATGCATCGGGCAGGAATCGAACCTGCGACACCGGGATTTTTAGTCCCCTATTCTACCACTGAACTACCGATGCATATAACAAGGCAAGCTGTCGCGCCGTCAGCGCGGCTCGTTTTATTATAGAGACGCTACTCGGAGACTAATTTTGCCGTACTTGCCTTTTGGTGCCTCAGGCAGGAATCGAACCTGCGACGCAGGGATTTTCAGTCCCTCGCTCTACCAACTGAGCTACCGAGGCATATACAAGGCGCGTTTTTCGGATGCTCCCGTTGGAACGCTCGGCATGAAAATGCCAAGTCACCTAAAAGCTCACGCTGTCTGCGCCTTTTTGGCACGAATGATAGGATTCGAACCTATAACCGACGGATTAGAAATCCGTTGCTCTATCCATTGAGCTACATCCGTATATAACAAGGCGCATTTGCCGCATTCGCGTTTCGGCTACGGTTTTACGAGGCGGTGCTCGGCGCGAAATAATCGCTGTCTGCGCCTTTGAAGGTGTGGAGGGCGGCAGGATTTGAACCTGCCCCGAGGGAATCCCTTGCTCTTCCACAGAGCCGCCCTCCGTATACAAGGCGCATTTTTTGATAAGGGTCGGATTTCTCCTCGCCTATTCAGCATCTTTATGGCTGTTTGCGCCTTTTTTAAGAATATGCTATCGCTAAGATCCCTCTATGCTTCAGGGACCTGCGAAGGACATCACGTTATTTTCGGGGATCTGCAGCATTTTTTCCATGCGATCGCAAAATCTCTCATAAAAATTGACCGCCTTCGGGACCACATTCTTTTTCAGCTCGTTGATCTCCTTTTCGCTCAGCTGATCCCTTGATTTTTCCGTATACTTGTAAGATCCCCAATGTGCTTTTATGGCATCGAGCGCAGAATTATCGTAATCGCTTTGCAGCATCACGACCGTTTCACGGATATCCGCGATCATTTTTCGCATCACGTCAAACGTGTAAAGATTGCCGCCATACCAGTCAAAGGAAGGCTCTTGCTCATAGCGATCCTCTTGGATCTTGGGGTCGAAATACCGATAGAGAAACTCCGTCAGGTATTCTTCTACATACATATCGTCTATGGAAATGCCCGTGCCGTCGCAATGCGCCACCGGATGCGTTTTCCCGTCGTCGGTGCGCGTTCCGATGATCCAGAAGGTGCCTCCGCCGTCCCTACCATTCACAATGCAGGCCTCGCTTCTCTCCTTTTGGGCACTTTTCACTCTTTTGTATGCAATTCCCTGAGAATTATGATCGACCTCTGCCGTCACCTCATACCAGCTTTCCCACGAGCTGATCAGCTCAATTTTGCAGGGGGAACCAAGCGACAGCCGTATCACGTGCTGACAGCGAAGCTCTTTGTTTCCCTTGCTTTTTTCAATCGTGTACCGATTGATCCATCTTGTTTCGTTTGTGATCTCCTTGAGGTCGATATGTTCGATCTTTCTGCCAAGCAGTTCACGAAACAGGCTGTTTGCGTCAACGCCGCTTTTGTTCAGACCGTCCACAAGACCTACGGGAATACTGTTGACACCGATCCTTGCGCCGCCCTCATCGATCGGCAGGATCTCGATACTGGTGCGGTCATCAAACACGAATTGAATGGGCTCGCAAAGCTTTACGCTATGCGGAACGAGCACGTCGTCTAAATGCTCATACCGCTCCCACCAAAGATCGCCCGGCTCGATACCCGCGCCTTTGATCTTCCAATACAGCATGGGAGAATTGAAAAAACGGCAGGCCCCCACCGCGTGGATCGCCACAAGCGTTTTTCCCTCTATCCCTGCCTTGTTAAGGGCACGGTACACCTCTTCGGGTGTCTCGTAAAAGGGTGCGGACCATTCAAAAAAGTCAAAGCGATCCTTGAATCGATCTTTCCCTCCGTATCGAAACATATCGTCTCTCCTTTCAAAAAGCAAGGCACCGTTTTCTCTCCGCAAAGCGGAGGTGCTATGGATCTTAACGGGATCCTGCACGACAAAAATTGCTGCAGGTGCCTTTCTGACAAGATACAGTTTACAGCAGCTGCGCGGAATCTCACCGCGCCACTCCCGTTCCGAAAACGGGCGTTCCTTTGGGAACCACACTGCTAAGAGTTAGCTGTCTGTATCTTTTTCGAGATGCCTTTTTGACCTGTACTGCAAGCCGGTGAACGCGACGCACTACTCGCGCCGGATTATGGAATGCGGTGGGCAGGTTTTCCAAGATGGCTGTACGCATCTCTTTTTCGGCACACTGCGGCAATGCGGCTCTACTTACCACCTGCGGTTCAGTGTGCCAATATATACACCGCCATAACGGTGTATATCAATAGAAACAAGATGCCGTTTTTCAAACTTACGGGGGTTTTCACCCCGCACCGGTCTGCTTACGAAGCAGCTCCTCCCTAGTGGAGGGAAAGTTAATATGTTTTCGTTGCTGTTGGCATCTTTCATTTTCGATCCAAGCCACTCCGGACAATAACGATTTCCTTCGGACGGATCGCTACAAGGCACGTTTCCCCGGGTGATAAGCCCGTTAGCTTCACTGATTAAAAGTCAGATGCTTACGCAATTGCTGTTCGTGCCTTTCTTCACACCGCCAGTGAACGCAATACGTACAAGGTAAAGAATTATAGCGATGCAGTAAACAAGATACGTTTTTGACCTGACCGCTTGCACGGTCATCAGTGTGACAGCATCGAGCATTCCTGCTTAAGACAGGGGCCGGATGCATCGCGATGCCAAACCTTTTTCAAGATCAGCCTGTTGCGGTTCTTTGATTGCTGTTCGTATCTTTATCAAGGCGCCTCCAGGCTATGAACCCGACGACCTAAAGGAATTGAAATCCTATGGTCAACACAACGTTGCTGTCTGCGCCTTTTGTGACCTCATTTTACCATTGTTTTCCTCTGTTATCACGGAAAAAAAGCTGCGAAAACGACAAAAAAGCCCTCGAAAGAGAGCTTTTTTGCTATTTTAATCCACAATTTTTCTGATTTCTTAGTTTTTCTATGATCAGTCTTCGCAAGGTATCCCCGCCGACCACTTCGATCATCGGGCCAAAGGAAAGCAGGCGGATCACCATTTCCGGCTCGTCATCCCGCGCATACTTGATCCTAATGAGATAGTACTTCTCGTCCAACTTCTCCGCCTGCTTTTCGAAATGAGCGAAATGAAGCATAAAGCGCTCCAGTGCGTTGCGCTCGTCCACAAGCTTTACCGTTGCTATATCGTAAAGCACTTCACGCTCGTTGCTATCCAACGGCTTGTCACCCGTGTAGTGCGTGCAACGAGTCATGCGAGAAAGATTGACCGTGCCGACAAAGCCGTTCCCCGCGGCAACCACTCTGAATTTGTCGTCCTTTTCGGAATACTCCAGACGTTGGGGCAAAAAGCGCCCGAACACCGTTCTGCCCTTTCGATTGATCATTTCAAATTTGATCGGCGTTTTTTGGCGAATGGCAGTCAGGATCACGCGAAATATTTGAATATACCCCTCGTCCTCAAAAGGATCCCCATCGCTATATTTATCGTAAACATAATAATCCGCTTCGGTAAACAGTGGCTCCACATCATCAAGATTGGGGAACGCTACGCCAAACAACTTCACACGCGGGTCAAGAGAGATCGCCTTCAGCCACCGCTTTTGCAGCAGTGTCATAGGCATGGTGGGGATATGCTCCAGAGGAGTTGTCATATCGGGGTGAATCAGTTGCCATTTCCCGCTCTTGAGCGACGGCAGAATGGAAAGCACACTTTCGCCAAAGGCGCGCTCAACAACGATTTGCTGTAGCTCTTTTTCGGAGCATTCGCCCTCAAGCACACGGGAAAGAATGGCCGCTACTGCATTGTAATAGGCGGAATATAACTCACTGAAAATCATTCCTCAACCTCCTTTCCAATGCCGTAGATACGATACATCGCCTCCAGATCAGCCTTAAACAAATTCTCCACCGTACGGTTTGAAAAATTCATCTGCACGATGCGGCAGATAAAGGTTCGGATCCACGGAACCATCTCGCTGGTATCGTAAACATCCGCAGAAAAGCGATAAGTGTGCTCATCCAGCTTTTCAACTGTACCGATCCGCTTTTCGCGCTCCAAACGTCTTACGATATGCTCCTCAAAGTCCTCTACCTTCACGGTAAATTCTACGTGCTCAAGCTGCTCGTTTCCCCATTTATTGCGCCGCACGCTGACGCCCCACATTTTCCCCCGCATACGGTCAAGCTCAGCGCGCAGCTCGTCAAAGCGCGGTGTCAGCTCTCTCGGCTTGACATCCGAAAGATAATCCAAGCGATAGGACTGAAAATGATCGTACTCCGGCAAATAGGCGATCAGGTGCTGCCTACCGCTTTGTACGCTGATGAACACGCGAAGCGGCACGATGCGATTCTCTATCGCCTCGCTCTTGCGGCGGCTGTGGTTGGTCACGGTCACGGCGCGCTTTTCACGCATGGCATCAAATAACGCTGCAAGAACACCACTATCCATAGCAGCTGTTATGTAATGATGCTTAAAGGTAAATGCATCGGAGTCCGCATCGGTCTTATCCAATATAAACGAGCCGATCACGCCGCAGGGGGCTGCCTCGGAATAATAATGCAAAACGTCGTTCAAATCGGAAACATCGACACTCTCGGCGCGACGGTGATACATTTTTCTGCCCAGCTTTTCGGCAACAACGATCCCCGCCTCGCAGTATTCCTTCAGTTTTTTGCGAATGGTGGATTCGTCAAACATCATGGGGTTTTCAAAGACCGCAAGATATTTTTCGTCGATCTCCTGCAGAATCTCAGTGATGCTCCGCTTCACAGCGGGATCGTGAAGAATATCAAACAGAATAAAATGTAGTGTAATGTCGCCGTCAGTGAAGCTTTTGGCTTTCCACGCGTGGTAGAAGGGATTGTGGTGGATGGAACGGCTATCGATGGAAATGAACATATTTTTGCCCTCGGGTGTACGCACAAAGCTCATGTGATCGCCCAGCCAGCTTTCCATACGGCGGCGCTCATCGTCATAGGAGCGCGCACTTTTGACACTGTATTCGTCGCGGCTCTTGAAGCCGTAAACGTAAAACTCACGCATATATGCTCTGATCTTTTCAAAATTCTTGATCAGCTCACTGTACGTTGACATTACGCCACCTCCATTCTTCAAGTTGAGTCTTTGCTTCAAATAACATTATAGCACACCCTCACACATAAAACAAGAACATTGCTCTAAGCTCTTACGCCCTCGCCGCTTCCAGCTGGGCGAACAACTTGAATACGTTAGCAATCGCGCGACGGCGGTCGCGCTTTGCCTCGCGTTTGTGCTCGGCACGCCACGCGTTTGTGCCCTTTTTCGGGGGCTTGTGCTCCCACTTCGGTGGCTTCTTTTCCGGATTTTCTCGGCGATACTTATCGTGCTTCACAATGTATTCGCAATACTCAAGCAAGCTATCGCACTGCATATTTTGGTGGTGAAAGCCTTTTACTGCACTTTTAGAATCTCTCTTTAACTCCCATCTGTTGCGGTGATACAGCAAGATCTCACCCTCATCGCCACACACCAATTGCCAACCGCTATACGGCGTATTCAAGCAAATTGCGCCGCCTTGCAGCCGCTGACTCATATGGTGCGACTTGCAGAACTTTGAAACGTTTTTTAATTCACATCGATAGAAACGTGCCAAAGGATCACAATGCTTACACAAGCGATACCCCGCGCGCTTTGCTTCCGCCAAAGTATTGAAGCTACCCAGATTTTGAAGCAGCATTGCTTTTCTATGTCGGCAGGATACAAAATGCACGATCTTGCTTTTGCCGTTCTTGCTATAATACAACATCGCACGCCTCCTCAAAAGCCGATCTTGGCAAGCGGCCCCGTTTGCTTTTCGGGCTCGGGACGCTCGATCTCTACCTGCGGTGCATCCTCCCCGTTCTCCTCTACCAGCTCGGGCGGAAGCACCAGCGCGATCACGCTGGAATGCGTGATAAACATCACCTGCGCATAGGCATACTCACCGATCTTTTCATAAAGCCGCCCGGCGCTATGTGTTCCCGCAAACACGGTGTTGGTGCTGTTTGCCACGTAACCGATGGTATCGATAAAGGGGAGCTCCACGCGGATGGCCTCGTCATCGTGCGGATTTTCCACATCCTTGACGATCTTGACGATGCGACCGACCTTAAACGGCTTCATACCGAGATAATGGTTTTGCCCGGTGATCGTGATAAAAATATTCTTCATAGCTTCCCTCCGTTTTTTGTATTAAGGCCTTTGCCTCTGATACCATCATAACACAAGAGGTGTACCAAAAAGCGGACAGCTTGCGCTCGCCTCGCAAGCGCCTTATCTGTTGTTTTTATAGAGTGTTTCAAAAAATCCGATGGCAAAGGCAAGAATAAGCAAAAACCACATCATATCAAAATTTCTCCGCATGTTCCTTGAAAAAGTCATAATAAGCGCGCACGTTGGCAAGCTCCGTCCATGGACGAACAGTTACGGGAACACGGTCCAAATCGTATATCACAGCATCCTTCATAGCAAGTAAAAATGGTGAGTGCGTGGAAATAACAAACTGGCACTTGTAAAATCGCGCCGAATCTTCGATAAAGCGCGCCAGCTCCTTTTGCAGCGTTGCGGACAAGCTGTTTTCCGGCTCGTCCAGCAGATAGAGCGCGCGCTCAACGATTTTTTGCGTGAAATAAGAAAACGCGCTTTCGCCGTTTGATTTTCCATCAAGCTCCTTCGGAATGCGGCGCATGGTGTACTCCCCCATGCTGCTGCGTTTCGCCTCCAGTTGTGTTGAAAAGCGGTCATAATCATCCATAGAGCGCAACGGCTGCATTTTGATACGTGTCCATGCTGCGTATTCCTCAAACACCTCATCGCGCCTGAAGTCAACGCCCTCGTTAATCGCACGCACGTCAAGCAAAAAGTGAAACACATCATCACTTGTAATAATACGACTGCCACTTGGCGCTCTGTTGGCACCGTGCACCATTTCATACTTGCAGCACGCCAAATAATCCTCTACGTACGGCGTTTTATTGAACATCGCGGAGCGCTCCAAGCGCAATTTTTCCGCGATGGCATTGAGAAGCGTAGATTTTCCCGAACCGTTTCCACCGTAAAAAATGGTAATTGGTGCAAACTCTATCTCACTGAGTTGTTTGGGCGGAAACACACGAAACGGATATATGTTTGTATTCGAAAAGCACTCCATATTTAGCTTGCCATTATATTGCAATGCTCGTTCTTCGCCTCGTGCGGTAGGTATCCAAAATTTTTTCAAATATAACATAGTTTCCCCTCCCCTCATATCCATTTTAGCACAACAGCTGTACCAAAAAGCGGACAGAAAAAAGGGCGCAGATGCGCCCCCTATTCTTTTACAGTGTCTACGTTCAAAAAAGACAGCACCATATCGCCATACTCACTGCCAAGAGGCAGTTCGGTTTCCACCTTGAGCTCCGTGCGCGTGGTGGTTGTCTTTTGCTGTGTTTTAGGATTCATTCCTTCTTTTTCAAATGCGGAAAAGTAAACACCGACACCGCGCTTTTGCCAAGATGGTAGTTTATCAAAGTTTATACCGCGCGAGAAAAGCAATTCGTTCTTAAAGCTTACGCTCTTACCCTCAAGCATTTCGGTTGCATCCTTAACACTCATCCCCTCTTGGCGAAGCATCCAGTAGCAGTGCGCATTGAGTGCGTTTCTGTGAGCATCTTCTTGTCTCCACAAGAAATAATCCTTTACCCGCTCGCGATTCGGCAACGGGATCATACGGCAATCCATGGCCGCGACCTGTCCCAGTTGTAACGAAAAAGCGGCGCTCGCCTCACCTGCCAGAACAGAGTTGAATTTTCTGACCTTTCGCCCAAAGATCTGCTCGTCTACGTGAAAGAGCAAGGAGATCTCATCGCTCTCTGTATAGCCATAAACAACCCGAAAGCCGCAGGTCATCAAATGCTTGACCGTATGGATCATCATATCCCGGAAGCGCACATCAAACGGTGCTTCAAAATCACACACTTTTTTAGTCAAACGCGAGAAATTTCGTCCATCCAACCGTGCCACCAAAAACATATCAGGTAAAACACACTGATCAATTGAACGCTCGTAAACGCGCATCATTTTATCCAAATCATCAAATTTCATCTTCTTTCCTCCATTTCGATATTTTCATTTCAGTGCCATCATTGGCGACAAAATACAACTCGTCAAAGCCTTCCTCGTATGCAGGCATTTCCAGCTTTTTCGACGTCCCGAGAATGGCAATATCCGGCACTCTTTCCCGTCCCTCCCGCGCAGCGTTTCTTGCCAAGCAGGACTGTAGTTTAGATTCCAAGAAATACCCAATCACATGATAACCTGCCGCTAGCGCCGCGGGAATATACCTTGCTCTGTCCGCGCGAGTGGGATTGGTGTTGTCGATTGCCATATCACTTCCCTCGCTCAGACATTTTTGAAACAGCATCGTCTCCCGATGCCGCGTTTTTAACGTATCCAGATTGATCCGAATATATTTTTCGGCTAAGTACCGATGATAAAACGTACTTTTTCCGCTGCCCTGCAATCCCATTAAAATAACTAGAGTTTTCAATAGCTCACCTTCCTTCGTTCCTCACCACCGCGTTATAGCAGCTACCTCTCCGTTTCCTTTGCAAACGACACGCAATGCACGCGTCTTACCTGAAAAATCTAACTCGTAATCAAAATTTTCAAACATCCGCAGATCCTCTACACGATAGCCGTTTTGCATATCCAGCGGGCGATTTTCATCCGATCCCCCTCCGCCGTAGGAGATCAACACCAACCAGATTTTGAATTCGATGTCAAATTTCCACATCATTTCTTGCATTTCCACCATATCAAACCATATGTCGAAATCAAGCTTTTCAAATAGCGCCTCACCGGATATTTCCAGATTGGGATCCCCTCCACGCTCCATCATCATACGCATGATGCTTGGCGCAATATCTCCGTTGGCGGCAAAGCGAAGATCATCCATCACATTCCAGCAAGCGCGATGCTCGTCATCCTGCAAAACAAAATTTGGCTGCAAACCGCAACGCAAAAGAAGATCAAAAAGCGCGACCCAATTGGTGCTGACAAGCTCCTCGGGGCGGGGTTCTTTTCCGTTTTCCCAAATGTAATCGTCGACTTCAAACTGGTATTGATCCAACAGTTGCAATGCGACACGTGTGATCTCCACACCATCGAGAGCATGCTGCCGAATATAGGCTTCAACAGTAGAAAGGTCTACGTCAACGCGCGCACACAATGCAAAAAGTGCTTGCTCCTTTTCGGACAGTTGAAAAAACATCGTTGATCCCTCCTTTTCTATATTATAGCACGCCAACTGTCCCAAAAATTGGACAGAAAAAGGGGTGTACGAAACGTACACCCCTGAAGGAAAATTCAATTTTCGTATGTTGCCAGCGCTTCTCTGAGCAGCTTTGCAAATTCTGCGCGCACGCTGCCGGGCGAAACGATCTCAATATCGGCACCGAAGTTAAGTACCCACGTGAGAAACAGTGGGCTGATCGCCACTCTGACACGGATCTCAAAATGCTCGCCATCTACCTTAAAGAACTGCGTTTCACGCCCAAAGCGATCGATGATGATGCTTGCCAGCTTGTTCTTGCAGCGGAGCGTGACCAATTCCTCCTTGCCGCCAAACATGCCGAAGGTCTTTTTGGAGTACTGCGCCATATCAAAGTCGCGGAAGCGCTCGGCGCCGTCACGGCGCGCGGGAAGCACCTTGATCTTCTGCATTTTATCCACGCGATAGTGGCGGATCTGCTCGTTTTCGCTATCGTATGCGATGAGGTAATAATTCTCATCGTCCCACGTGAGCGCAAAGGGACTGACGCGGTAGATCTTGCCGTCGTGGCGCAGCACCTTTTCCTTTTCCACATTCCAATCAAAGTATTGAAACGAGATCTTAGCGTTGCTGTTGATCGCCTCGTGAATATCGTCCACGGTGTAATAAATACTCTCGTTCATGGTCTTGATGCGCCCTGCCACAAACACCTGGCGTTGAAGCTGTCTTGCCTCGTGCTCGCTTGCCAACGCCTCCAGCTTTTTGATCAGCTCGGTGCTCTTTTTGGGGGTGATGAACTTGGAGCCCTGCACCGCATCCACCAGGAGCTTCAGCTCGGGCATCTCAAAATCGCGGCTGACCACGTGATAGCGCGTGGCGCCCTCCTTGCGCATCTGAATGTCGATGCCGAAGGTGCGCAGTGCCTCAATATCGCTGTAAAGCGCCTTGCGCTCCACCGAAATGCCAAGCTCCGAGAGCGCGCTTGCGATCTCCTCCAAGGTCAGACCGTGGCGCTCGTCGGTTCGCTCCAGAAAGAGACGCATCAAATATAAGATTTTCAGTTTATGATTGGCCATGGCACACCTCCGATGAGATCTTTCTTTTTTATTTTTCCATCCCGCAAGCGTAGCACCTGTTAGACAGCAGCTCCTCGTTTTTGATACTGCTGTATAATCTGAAGCCGCCCGCAAAGTTGTACGCGTCAAAGCCGTTTTGCATTAAGATCCGTGTTGCCAGGTAGCTGCGAAGGCCGCTTTGGCACATCACGTAGATTTTTTTGGATTTATCAAGCTCACCTATGCGCGCCCTCAGATCGTCCAGCGGAATATTGATAAAGCCGTCGGCCGCCCCGCGCATATATTCAAACGGAGTGCGAGTGTCAAGCAAAATCACGTCCTCCCGCTCACGCAAAGCGGAAATATCCTCGTAATAAAACTGCTTTACCACGCCGTTTTTGATGTTTTCGGCAACGAAGCCTGCCATATTCACGGGGTCCTTCGCGGAAGAATAAGGCGGCGCGTACGCGAGATCCAGATCCTTCAGCTCGTCGGCCTTCAGCCCCGCGCGGATCGCCGTAGCGATCACGTCAATGCGCTTATCCACGCCATCGTAGCCGACGATCTGCGCGCCTAAGATCCGAAGGCTTCCCTTTTCAAAAATCAGCTTCAGCGTCATTGCCGTTGCCCTCGGGTAATAGCCTGCGTGCGAATTCTGCGTTAGGATCACCTTTTCGTAGTCGTAGCCTCTTGCCTTAGCTTGCTGCTCGTTGATACCCGTGGTCGCTACCGTCATATCAAAGAGCTTTATCACCGACGAGCCCTGTGAGCCCTTGTATTCGCTGTCAAGCCCGCAGATCTGATCGGCAGCGATACGCCCCTGCTTATTCGCGGGTCCTGCCAGCGAAATGACCGCATCCTGCTCGGTGATAAAGTGCTTTACCTGCACGGCATCCCCCACCGCGTAGATGTCGGGAGCAGAGGTTTCCATTTTGCCGTTCACCTTGATCGCGCCCTTTGCGCCAAGCTCCAGTCCCGCCTTTTTCGCAAGTGTATTTTCCGGGGCAACGCCAACCGCAAGCACGACCATATCCGCGCTGAGCTGCTGCCCGTCGATAAGCTCGAGCAATACCTTGTCGCCTGTCACGCTCATTTTTTCGGTGCTGCTGCTCAGTAGCAGCTGTACGCCGCGATAACGGAAGCTTGCGTGGATGAACGACGCCATATCACAGTCAACCGTGGGCAAAAGATGGCTGCCGCGCTGAATGATCGTTGTCTTGACCCCAAGCTCAACAAGATTTTCCGCCATTTCAAGACCGATGAACCCACCGCCGATCACGACCGCTGTTTTGGGCCGATCTTGCTCTACAAAGGCACGGATCTTCAGCGTATCCTCTACCGTTCTGAGCGTGAACGTTCTTTCGTTTTCGGTATAGAAATCGGGCAAAACAGGCCTTGCGCCGGGGGATAGGATCAGCTTATCATAGCTTTCCGTAAAGCGCGCTCCCGTTTTCAGGTCGGTGACGGAAACGGTTTTGTTTTTCGCGTCGATATCGGTGACCTCGTGGTTTACCTTGGCTTTGATCCCAAAACGCCGATAAAAGCCCTCGGGCGTTTGCAGCGTCAGATCCTCCTTGCCCTCGATCACGCCGCCGATATAGTACGGCAAGCCGCAGTTTGCGTATGAAATATAGCCCGAGCGCTCGAAAATGATGATCTCCGCATTCTCGTCCAATCTTCTGAGTCTTGCCGCAGCGGTTGCGCCGCCCGCGACCCCACCGATAATGATGATCTTCATAGGCTCTCCTTTTTTCTTTGATAGTTTTCAATAAACGATATCCGTCAAATCATTGTTTGATGCTAAGGATATTATAACACATTTCTGTGCGTATTGCAATCGGGTGGCGGAGGCAAGTTTCCGTCAGCCCTTGACACCGCCGCCGGATCGTGATATAATCTCCTTGTAACAGAATAGGTCACCGGAGGCAGAACGCCGTAGCGTTCAAATTGCCGGATTAGGTGTCCGAGTGAGCTCGGGTTATTGCAAAGCAATAGCCGGGGCTTTATTTTTTTGGAGGTTATGATGAAACACACAAAGGTTACACTTGTTCCCCTCGCGGCGGATGACCGCGAGCAATTTATCCTTGACAATCAATGGGCGTTTAAGCATGGCGCGCTGATGGAATTTGGCGAGCGCGATGACCATCTTGACGGGGATGGCGAGATCATCTCCCGTGCGACCATTGAGCGCTCTATGGACGACCCGAAAAGCGAAACCTACCGCATTGTGCTTGACGGCGAGAAGGTGGGCGGCGTGATCCTCACCATTGACAAGGAAACGCACCGCAACCATTTGGATATTCTCTTTGTGCTGCCCGAGGCGCACAGCCGCGGCATCGGCTACGGCGCGTGGCAGGCGGTGGAGGCGCTCCACCCCGAAACCGAGGTTTGGGAGACCTGCACGCCCTATTTTGAAAAGCGCAACATTCACTTTTACGTCAACAAGTGCGGCTTTCAGATCGATCAGTTTTGGTGCGAGTATTTTCAACCCGAGCACGATATGTTTGAGGGTGAAAGCCACGATCCCGCCGAGGGACCCGACGAGATGTTCCGCTTTGTGAAAGTGATGAAATAAATTTGGGCTGACGGCAAACCGTCAGCCCTTTTCTTGACTAAAACAAACGATTATATTCTAGCAAAATACTATTTCTAATGTTGGTAAGGTTCTGTTTGATAGCACGGAACAATTCTATTCCTTCATCATTGTTATATATTAATGCATAATAGCTAATGGAATCGTGCGAAGTATTATTTTTTTCGGGATAACGTAATGACATGTAGAGATCGTGGGAATTTGTAATGCCATTATCTTTTTTATATTTTTTGAGTATTTCTTGGTGGGAATAATACATCTTCTTAATTTCTTTGTACAAAAGAGAAGATTCAGTGTACAGTTCTTTCAATATTTCCAAAAATTTTTGTATTTCATGAGTTCCATCTATTTCAATTTCATTTAGCAACATCAAGCCCTTTACAAAAAGCTCCGTACTTTGAAGACACATAAAAATAGCCGGTATAAAAAGTGTTGCATCGCTTTTTGCGACATTCTTTTCCATAATTTCGTAGGCTTCTTCATAAGAATTCCCAACACCCGCATTGGAATTTCCGCCATTGATTAAAGTTTCAAGTAACAATTCCGCAGTTTTGAAATATTGTTCGCCTAGCAAAAAAAACTTTCTTGCGCGATATTTCATAAATCCCCTCACATTAATTTTTGAACTTCGTACAATATCAATTCAACAGAAGATCCTTCGCGATATTCTTTCAGCGCACATTCCAAACTCGTTGAAAAACCGAAAGTTGACACGGGGATATATTGATTTTTATACCAACCTCCGTACTTACCCCCAACAGCATCGTCAAGAGCAAGAATTAGTTTTTTTATCGTAACGTAATCAGCCCCATACTTTTTTATGATTGGACCAAGAATATAGTCCTTGTTAATATAGTCATAAAATTTTTTTGCAGCACAGTCTATTTCTTGCGTATCATTTGAGTTGTTCAAAACATCAATAAGGCGAGCCATTAATTTTGTTTTTTGTTTGCTTCTTTTAAGTTGAGAAAAAAATCCCATAATTCAATCTCCTTCCGTATATTGACTTTATTATAACATAAAAAAAGATTTTAGTAAACAGAGAATATGTTCGCCTATAATTTGAAGCATTTTTCTCGCAAAGTTTTCGTCCCTTTTCTATCAGTTTTCTGACATTTTCCAATAAATAGGGGCAAAACGGGGTGAATTTGCCCCGTTTTCCATGTAAAGTGATGAGGAGAAACGTCTGAGGAACAGCGCGAAAGCATTGGTGAAGCACCATTCCGTTATATGCATTTTTTCGACAAGCCTATACGGCGTTCGGCAGGCTGACGGCCCGAGAGGCGTTGATCCGATCGCGCACCGCGCTGCACGGCGCTTGACAAAATCTTTGCGATATTGTATAATATATTTCGCAAACGCGAAGTATATATGTTTCGCATTTGCGAAATATGTGTTTTCGTAGTTGCGAAGGGTAAGCACGCCTTTGGAGGGAGAAATGGAGTATATCGGTATTGACGAGATCGCCAAGAAATGGGGCATTTCGCTGCGCAGCGCGCAGCTGCTCTGTGCCGGTGGCAGGATCGAGGGGGCTACGCGCCTGGGGCGCGCCTGGATGATCCCCAAAAACGCAAAAAGGCCGGTGGACGGCAGAACGAAGGCAGGCAGGGCCTCGCTCGACCGCGACATGCCCCTGCCCCGTAAAACGCCCTTTCTTTACATGAGCGATCTTTACCGCACGCCCGGCACCGCCGACGAGGTGAGCGCAGGGCTCGCCTATCACCACGAGGCACAGGTGCTGTTTGAGGCAGAGGTGGCCTATTCCCGCGGCGAGATCGACAGGGTATACGAAAGCGCAAGCTATCTGCTTTCCAAGCACTCGGGCTTTTATGCGATGCTTTCCGCCGGTATGCTGCTTGCTATGTGTGCCATCTGGAAGGGCGACATCGATATGTGGCGCCGCGCCAAGATCCACATTGCCGAGGCACCCGCCAAAGGCGACTTTGACCGCGACACCATGCAGCTGGCCATCAGCGCGGTGGATATTATGCTCTACAACGTGCAAAGCTTTCCCAAATGGTTCCAGATCGGCTGCTTTGAGCCGCTGCACAAGGATGCTTACCCTGCCGCCAAGGTCTATTATGCCAAATTTTTATATGCCATCGCGTACGCCGTTGCTACGGGCACGCTGAAGCTGCAGGGCGCGGAGGGGCTTTACGTGATGTCCTCAGTCCCCTATACCATCGAGCCGATGATCTGCTGGGCAAACGAAAAGAACTCCGTAATGTCCGAGATCTATCTGCGCCTGACCTGCGCCGCCGTCTACCACAACTGCGGAAAGGACGAGGACGCCATCCGCCACATCGACCGCGCGCTCTCCCTTTCCCTGCCCGACAGGCTTTACGGCGTGCTTGCCGAATACTGCCGCGCTCTGGGCTCCCTTATGGAGCAGCGCCTCTCTTTGCTTGATCCCACGGCGTGGAGCGAGGTCAAAAAGCTCTATAAGACATATAACGAGGGGTGGTCGGCTCTGGTTGGCGAGGTGCGCGGCAAAAGGATCATCTCCGCGCTGACCACAAAGCAGCGCGAGGTGGCAAGGCTTGCGGCCTTTGGCATGACCAACAAGGAGATCGCCGACAAGCTCGGCATGTCCCTCTCGGGCGTGAAGCAGGCGCTGCTTGCCATCACCGACAAAACCGGCGTGGGGCGCGATCAGTTCGCCGCGTATTTGTAACGAGCCTCCTGCGCGGCCGCGTGGAAGCACCTCTCTATACGACCGATCCGATACCGAAAAGCATATCCCCCGTAGCCCCAAGACGGCTATGCTCCCTGCAAAAAGGCATGGTCAAAAAAGCGGGTCACGGGTAGTGCCAAGGCATCCAAAAATCTGCTATACTGATACCGTCAGCTATGGCAGATTTTTCTTTTTGCCAAAACAAAGCACAGGAGGCCGATATGTTCCGCAAGATCATGGCAGACCCTTCCCCATCCGCGGAAAACAGACCGCGCGAGGGCGACCTTTACCGCACGGTGACCACCTTTGGAAAGACCTTTGAGCTGCGGTACGGATATTACGACGATATAGACCGCAGCGGCGAGCCCGATGTGATCTACCCCGACTTTCGGGCGGTGCCCGTATATACAGAGGAGGGCGAGCCCTTCATCACCATGATGCAGGATGCCTGCGAGCATTTCAAGGGCAAGTGCAGGCGCACCGACGATACGACCTGCGCGGAATGCACCCATTGCAAGCGCGGCGAGGAGTGGCTGGGCATCTGCGCCTGCCCGAAAAACAAAAGCTACGAAATATCATTCAGGAGAAAACAGCTATGAAAAAAACATGGACATTTTGCATTTTGCTCTTTGCATTTTGCGTGTTCTGTGCCTTTGGCGCAGTATTGACGAGCGCGGAGGCGGCGGCTGATCTCCCCGTAGAGATCACGGCAGCAAACGGAAGCCCCGCCTGTGATATAGCGCAGGCATCACCCATTTATACCAATGCTGCGGTTAACACGATCAGGCCCCAACACGATTGGCGGGAAACCGCACACGATGGCACGAAAAAATGCATCGTATGCGGCAAATCGGAGCGACATTATACCGCGCTCGGCGTGGAGCAGACCTTTACCGATGCGGCCAAAACTCACGTGACCGTTTCCCATACGGTCATCAACCCCGCCGCCTTCCACCGTGACAGCGCTACCGTTACCTTCTCGGGCGGCTTTCTCTCAGAAAGCGTGACCCTGGGGTTATATAACGGCAAATTGGTGGCGCCAAACGGCTCCTTGGGCGCACAAAACACCATCGGCTATATCGATGGGCAGATCATTGCTGATCAGCTGTACTTCCGTTATGCGTTCCCCCGCGCAAGCGAGGAGCATCCTGTCGGAGAGACCGTCATGATGCAATATACCATTCGCTTTGCTGACGAGGACGGTCATGTAACGGAGACAAGCGGCAGCTTTACGTTACAGTACGTCGACTATGAAATGCAGGTGGAGCTGACGGACTACGGCGCCACTCTGCATCTTACCTTTTATGCAACGCAAGGCAACGTCATCAAAACCAACGTGTATGACGCAGGCACCCACACCGTTCAGATTGCCGATCATTACGGCGATATGAGGGAGTACCAATACGTCATAGATATTCCGCGCGATACCCAAACCAGCGTCACCCGCCAGGATACGGCGAGCGGCACCGTCATCCGCCTGCAAAGAGCAGATCATAACAGGATCCTGGTGACCCTGCCCGAAGGAGCAGAGGGCGTCAGTGTGGAGGGCAACGGCACGCCCCTCGTGACCGTCACGGTGACCGCCTCGGTCAAGTTCAGCTATTCCTATATGGACCAGGACGGAAATGAGTACGTCTATTTTATCTCGGTGGATCGCCCTACCGTGGCCGAGCAGGACTTCTCGCTTGACCGCCTGGGCTATACGACTGTTGATTTTGAGGATAGCAGAGCCTACGCACTTGCCACCGACGGCGTGACCAAATACCGCAACGGCACGGTGACGGTGTACCTGACCAACTGTGTATTCAAGGCAACGGGCAAGATGGTGTACTTCACCTTCATCCCCGGCGGTGCTGCAACGCACACCTTCTCCAAGGAGGATATCCTGCTTATCGAGCAAGGCGCCGAGGTGGCGCTCACCGAGGATATAACGGTATCGCTTGGTGCGGTATTGGTGAATGATCACGTATTCCTGCCCGCCACCTGCACGGTGGCAAAGACCTGCCAATACTGCGGTCACACCGAGGGCGCGGCACTTGAACACGATATGCGGGCGGCCACCTGCGCGACACCCTCTACTTGCACCGTTTGCGGCCACACCGAGGGCGCGGCAGCGGAAGAACACAGCTACGACAACGCCTGCGACGCGAATTGCAATATCTGCGGCGCAGAGCGCACCGTGGGCGAGCATTTTGACGGCGACGGCAATGCCCTTTGCGATGCTTGCGGCACCGCGCTGCCGAAAAACGGCCTCTCCGCAGGCGCGATCGTTGGTATCGTGCTCGGCTCGGTAGCGGTCGTCGGCATCGGCGGCTTCGCACTCTACCGGTTCGCGATCAGAAAGCGCAGATAAGGCGCTCTTTTGAAAGAACGATTATTTTTACCTATCAAGGAGAAAAACGATGAAAAAATTAGCAGCAATTCTGATGGCAGTACTTCTGCTCTCCGCAGCGCTCGGACTGGGCATTCTGTCCGCAAGCGCCGCAACGGAGAACGCCCCCTGCACCGCGGAAGGCTGCACGGGCAGCTATGAAAACGGCTTTTGCTCGGCAGACGGCACCCACTACGAGGCGGCGACCTTAAACGACAACGGCACCGCGGCGCACCTCGCCGACGATTATTACGAGATCGGCAACGCGGGCCAGCTTTACTGGTTTGCGGACAAGGTCAACAATGAACATGAGAGCTTTGCCACCGCCAACGCGAGGCTGACGGCGGATATCACGATCAACAGCAACGTCCTGCGGGAGGACGGCACCCCGGATCCGAACGGCAGCTTTCTTGTATGGACACCGATCGGCATAACATCATCTTATGCAGGCACCTTCGACGGCGCGGGCAAGACCGTCAGCGGCATCTATGTCAATGCCGTGAATGAATATTACGGTCTGATCGGCTACAACGAGGGCGTGATCAAAAACGTAGGCGTGATCGATTCTTACGTGAAGGGCAACTATTACATCGGCGGTGTGGCGGGAGCAAATAACGGCTTGATCAAGGGCTGCTATTTCGTCGGCACCGTCAGCGGCAACTCCTATGTCGGCGGCGTGGTGGGAGAAAGCAACGGTGACATCATAGATTGCTATCATGACGGTATCGTCAGCGGTGCAGACTTCAACGTCGGCGGCGTGGCAGGAGAAACCTTCGGCGACATTACGGGCTGCTATCACAGCGGCACCGTCAGCGGCAACACCTATGTCGGCGGCGTGGTCGGCTATGGCTGCGGTGATATCGTAAATTGCCATAATACCGGCACCGTCAGCGGCAACAC
Source organism: Oscillospiraceae bacterium (assembly GCA_015065135.1). Classification (GTDB taxonomy): domain Bacteria; phylum Bacillota; class Clostridia; order Oscillospirales; family CAG-272; genus Firm-07. The sequence goes on along the minus strand of SVQY01000011.1, from coordinate 2,769 downwards.
CTATGTCGGCGGCGTGGCGGGAAGCAACAGCTATGCTATCAGGGACAGCTATAATACCGGTAACGTCAGTCTCAACGGCAATTACTGTGTGGGCGGCCTGGCAGGCGAGAGCTATGGCAGCATTACGAATTGCTATAACACCGGTAACATCAGCAGTAACGTCAGCAACAGCTATGTGGGCGGCCTGGCGGGCTATGCTGACAACATAATAAAAGGCAGCTATAACACCGGTGACGTCAGCGGTAGTGAAGGCAGCTATGTGGGTGGCCTGGTGGGCTATAACAACAAAAGCATTGAGGACAGCCGCAATGCGGGCAGCGTAAGCAACGGATTCTTCGTTGGCGGCTTGACGGGCGAGTGCTACGGTGACATCCTGAACAGCCACAACACCGGTGACGTCACCGGCGGTGAGAGCGGTTACTATATCGGCGGCTTGGTGGGACATGCCTACGGTGACATAAAGGGCAGCTATAACACCGGCAAGGTGAGCGGCAGCGTGAATGACTACACGGGCGGCCTGGTCGGCTATGGCCACAGTAGACTTGAAGACAGCTATAACACCGGCACCGTGAGCGGCAGCATGCATAGCAACACGGGCGGCCTGGCAGGCGAGTACTCGGGCAGCATCACCAATTGCTATAACACCGGTGACGTCAGCACCAATGTCAGCGACGGCAGCTCGACCAACTATGTGGGCGGCCTGATCGGCCTGGCCATCAGCGACATCACGGGCTGCCACAATACGGGAAATGTGAGCGGCGGGTCCTTCGTTGGCGGCTTGACAGGTGAAAGCCACGGTACCATACGGGATAGCTATAACAGCGGCGACGTCAGCGGCAGTGAGAACGGTTACTATATCGGCGGCTTGTCGGGAAGGAGCAGTAGCAATATAAAAGCCTGCTATAACAGCGGCGACGTCAGCGGCTATGGCTATGTCGGCGGCTTGGTAGGCTACAACGGCCAACCCATAAAAGCCTGCTATAACACCGGCGACGTCAGCGGCGGAGAGCAAAGCTACGTTGGCGGCTTGACGGGTATCAACGAGGATAGCGTGCAAAACTGCTACAGCATCGGCACCGTCAGCGGTAAAGAAAGCGGCTTCGTCGGCGCCGTGTCGGGTGGAGCCGGCGGCATCTTCAAGAGCACCTATTACCTTATGGGTGCAGCGAGAACCGACATCGGCGAGGACAGCGAGGCGATCGTCTTCGGTATGCCCGAGGAGGCCTTCCGGAACGGTACGGTCGCGTGGCTGCTGAACGAGGCTGCCGGCCTTGACGTCTTTGGTCAGATCCTTTCGGGCGAGCAGAAGGACCCCTCCCCCGTATTCCTGACCGACAGCAACAGGATCTACTTCGGCTACACCACCTGCGACGCGGCAGAGACGACCCCCGTCTACTCCAACCTCAGCACCGCCGCGGCAGAAAAGCCTGCCCACCAAATGGCGGCGGCCACCTGCGCGGCACCCTCTAGTTGCACCGTGTGCGGCCACACCGAGGGCGAAGCGACAGGAGAGCATAGCTACGACAACGCCTGCGACGTGAATTGCAATATCTGCGGCGCAGAGCGCACCGTGGGCGAGCACACGGATGCGGACAAAAACGCCCTTTGCGATGCTTGCGGCACCGCGCTGCCGAAAAACGGCCTCTCCGCAGGCGCGATCGTTGGCATCGTGCTCGGCTCGGTAGCGGTCGTCGGCATCGGCGGCTTCGCACTCTACTGGTTCGCGATCAAAAAGAAAGGGTGGAGCGACCTTGTGAGCGTCTTCCGGAAAAAATAACCCTGCAGCGGCGGTCGCTCAAAAGCGACCGCCGCTTTTCGGCTCTTTGCGGCGCCACCTCCCTTTGCAGGGAGGCTTTGGGATAGGCTTGCGGTTGGTACACCTCATCCGTCTCCGCGACCGATCAAGTGCCATTTTGCTATGCAAAAACGGCGCGCGGCCCGTGATTTTCACAAAACACATTTACATCCCCCCTGAAACGTGATATAATGCAGGTGAGCTCCTATCCAATCCCCCGGAGAGCGCAGATGCCAAACAGAGCAGATCGGCTTTGACAGCACGCTGCCGCCCTTGACGCGCGGCTTGTGCGGCATTCCGCTCCCCCGTCGGCAGAGATGCGAATCGGAGCAAAACGAGGTAACCGAATGAAAAAAAGCGCAAACGACCGCCTGCAGCAGGACGTTTCTTATCTGGCCGAGGATTTCAGGATCTATGCGGTGGATAAGCACGCCAGCATGTCGGGCAGAGCCTTTCACGAGGCGATCGAGATCAAATACATATATGAGGGCGAGATCATGCAGATGATCGACTCCGAGGTGATCATCGCCAAGGAAGGCACGATCACGCTGGTGAACCCCTATGAGCTGCACACCAATATGGAGACCGAGCGCTATCGGGGGCGGTATTTCCTGCTGATGGTAGACCTGGATTTCTTCATATCCGGCAACCCCACCGGCTTAGACCTGCGCGAGCTGCTTTTGACCAAGGGGCAGTCCTTTTGCCACGTGATCGAGGAGCACCCCCGTATGCAGCAGATCATCCGGGAGGTGGTACGGGAATACGAGGAGCAAAGGGCGCATTACCGCACCATGATCTATCATCTGATGAGCGAGCTTTTTACGCTGCTGCTGCGAGACGCCCTTTGCACCGAAGCCTCGCGCCTGCTCTCCAAGGAGGGGCTGAAGCGCGCCCATTTGCTGGCCCCTGCCCTTTCAAGGATCTTCAAGGACTACGACCGCCACCTTTCCATTGACGATCCTTGAAAGGGCAGG
>SVQY01000010.1 GCA_015065135.1 Oscillospiraceae bacterium | reverse complement strand
TTCTCTTTCAGAATTCACGAGATGTTCTTCGCACATACTACACACTTGCGTGTGTCCTTTGCTTCATACTTATCTCTTGCTATTCAATTTTCAAGGACCGTTCACCGCCACTTTTGCGCGGCGACTTTTTGATTATATCACATCGCAAGGCCTTTGTCAAGGCTTTTTTGAAACTTTTTTAAAGTTTTTTGCGATTTTGTGATATGCTCTGTTTTGCGGAGCTTTTTTATTTTACCATCTTGTCCGAAATTTGTCAAGAGCTTTTTTGGAGTTTTTTTCTTTTTGGGCAAGCTGCTATGTTAGTGTGTCCTTTCCCTCCTTTTTTATACATAGTTGCCTAAAAATCGTTACATACTATAAACAGAAAGGAAGTGCTGCCGCATGGTAACCATTTTATTTCGCACACTCATCATTTATATTATATTAATCGTAACGCTTCGCTTGATGGGAAAGCGGCAGCTGGGAGAATTGGAGATCACCGAGCTTGTCACCACGCTGCTCATTTCCGAGATCGCCACGCTACCGATCGGCGACCCTTCTCTGCCGGTGATCTACGCCGTGATCCCACTGATCACAATACTGGTCTGCGAGGTCGCGCTTTCGGTCATTTTGCTGAAGTGTCCACGACTCAAGAACATTGCCTCCGCCCGCCCCAGCATTCTGATCCGCCACGGAAAGCTGGATCAAAAGGAGCTGCGGCGGATCCGCATCTCTATCGACGAGCTGATCAGCGAGGTACGGCAAGCGGGACTTTCCACGCTTGCCGACGTAGATTACGCTATACTGGAGCAAAACGGCAAGATCTCGGTGATTCCCCGTCGCGCAGCGCAGCCGCCGGATGCCAAGGCGTTGGGCATTTACCCCAAGGAAAGCGGCATTCTGCACGCCTTGATCGAGGATGGCAGTATCAACGCCTATAATTTATCACTGCTCGCCCTTGACCGCACATGGCTCGAGGCTCGGTTAGCAGAGCGACAACTGTGCCAAAAGGATGTTTTTTATCTTGGCATCGATGACTGTCATCAATTATACTGGATAGAAAAGGAGAAGGAGTCATGAGGACCTTTTACGTGTCACTGATCATCTTTGCCGTCCTGCTTTTAGTGATCGTCGGGAATTGCATTTTCATCCACAGGACCGCAGCAGCCCTTACGGCATCGCTTTCCGAACTTCCAAAAGCAGAGGACACCGAGGGCGCCGCCACAGCCATCAGCGATTTTTGGGAAACGCGCAAGCTATGGGTCGGACTCTCGGTGCCACAGGATACCGTGCGCGAGATGTCCGATCGCATCAGCGAGGTCTGCGCCAAAGCAAAAAGAAAAGAGGAGGGCGAGCTGGAGCTTGCCATCCTTCTTTCCTTAAATACCGTGCAACGGTTATGTTATACCGAGCGTCTTTCAATTGAAAATCTGTTATAGTCCGTTTTAGCCAAGCAGTAGCGGAAGGCAATCCTCCAAGGTATCCACCACGGTAGTATTGCAGGTAAGCAGCCGTTCTTTGGCATGATGCCCTGCCGCGATCAAGATGCAATCTGCGCCGATCACGCGTGCAATGTCAAAATCGTGCACTGTGTCACCCAGCATCACCGCGCGATCCGCAGGATGCGCACGCCGCCAGGCCGCAGCCAGGCCGGACTTGCCATGGGCATAGATGCCATCATTTCCCCACACCTCATCAAACCACGCCAAAGCGCCACGCTCCTGCAGCTGGCGGCGCATCATTTCGCCATCCGAGGCCGAAAGAATAGACTGCGCAATCCCCGCCCTGCGCAGAGCAGAGGTCAGCGGCTGCACACCGGGAAACAGCTGCGCCGCACCGCGGCGCTCCTCATACAGAGAGACCCAAAGAGGGGCCAACACCGTGTAATAATCCTCTTTTTCAAAATCAAAGCCGAGGCGACGGTAATATTCCTCCACCGGGAAATCAAACACCTCGCGATAGGCCTCAACATCGGGCAGCACAGGTAATCCGCGCTGCGAGAGCATCAGATTGGTGCTCTCGATACCGATCTGTATATCATTTAAAATTGTGCCGTTAAAATCCCAAATAACGTGATCATAGTTTTTCTTCATTTAATTATATAAGGGGCTGTCGCATGGCAACAGCCCCTTCTCCTTTTCAGATCGCGGCGATCAGAAGCCGCTCATAGAGATCCAGTTGTAGTAAAGCGCGTAGGGAGACTGAAGAGACTCGTCAGATTCGCTCATCATTCTGTTCTTTACGCATTTCAATGCAGCCACAAGCTCCTCTACAGTAAAGGTCTTGACCTCGCCACCCTCAACGTAGGTCATATCGTTGTTGGTGATCTCCAGAAGCAGAGCGGCCATATTCTCATCGCTGATATTTCTGCCGACCTTAGTATCGTAGAAATCGATCACCTGCTGTGCGGTGGTCAGGCTATTGAGGAAGGGCTCAACACGCTCGGAGACTGCGTCTACGATGCGGATGCTCTTAAAGTCCAGCTTGTAGTTGACAACATCCAGATGCAGACCAAGGGTAGGATACATTGCAGCATCCAGATTCTGGCGCTTGCCGTACTCCCACTCAAACACGCTCTCCTCGCTGGCGGGATATGCCAGGAACACGTTACCGGTCTTGTTGATATCCATCCGGTAGGTGTTGTTCTCGGTCTCAACAGCGTAATAGTACTCAACATCAACACCGTTCTCCTCACGGGTAACGGAGGACAGGGTGTAGTTTACATTTTCAATACCATACTGCAGCAGGTTGCGGAATTCCTCGTTAGTATTGAGGTAGGTAATGATCTCCATTGCACGGCTCTCATCAGAGGTATGAGCGCCAACCGCATACATGGCATCGTAAACCTCCTCATTCACAGCGCGGGGGTTTGCCATCATCAACACCTGATAACCGGCCTCCTCGTACTGCTCGCGCAGCTCCCAACCGCCGGTAACGACACAGGCGGCAGCATCAACTGCGGCGTCGGTCGTAACATAGTCTGCCTCGTACTCCAGCTTTCTTGCCAGATACTGCTTCATAAAGATCTCGTTGGCAAGCATATTGCCGCAGGTCAGCACATCCCCCTGAGAGGTCAGAAGGCCGCCCTCGGTCAGGTTTGAGTAAATACTGCCGAAGAGCGAGAATTCACCGGGAGTAAGCAAGCAATCACCGGCAGAGGTCTCTACGTCGTAGTTCCAGTAGTGAATCAACTCAAGAGGCAGCTTGCCGTCAGCGCTGTTGGTGTAGATAGGAGCCACACCGGTAGCAGCCTCGTTGACACGCACCTCGTTGATGAACTCGTAAAACTTGCTATCGTAAATAGAATGTGCGCTGAAATCGGAAACGTTGAAGCCATACTGCTCCATCTCGGAGGTCTTTACACAAAGATAAGTATACTCGCCAATGGGACGGTTGTTGGGGATCGCATAGGTTGCACCGTTATAAACGGCTGCATCCAGGAAGATCTGGTTGACGTAGTAAGAAAGCTGCATTGCAGTGTTCTCTAGCTTGTCATCCAGAGTGACCATCAGGCCCTCGTCGGCATACTGACGATACTTCTCAAAGCTGCCCACGAAGAACACATCGACCTGATATCCGGGAGCCTCGGGATACTTGAGCTCAGGAATACCGAACTCGTTGATCTCGGTCTCCTCCTCGGCTTCGGTCTCCTCGGCCAGCGTCTCGCCGTTCTTCAGCGCCTCGCGCTCGGCCTTGGCAGCGGCCTTGGCCTCCTCAATAGCGACCTCGTGATCCGCAAAAGCCTTCTCCAGCTTCTCGTAGTACTCGTCAGCAGTAACGTAGACCACATTCAACATCGTTTTGAATTTTTGCTTGGTGAGCTTGTTGATCGCTTCACCGATATCATCAAGCTGTACCAACGCGTCCTTCTTTTCGGTGGACCAGGTATCAAACTCAGCCTGCTGCTCTTCGGTCAGCTTGTCAGCATCCCATCCATTGCGGAGCAGTGCGCTGACCTCGGCAACCAGATCGCTCTCGGTGATGACCCACATATTAAGCGTAGTGGTGTTACGAGATGCCTCGTCGGTGATCTTATCCACGGCATCCTCATTGTTGCCGCAGGAAGTCAACACCGTCAGGACCATCATCAGACCGAGTACCAGGCAGATGATCTTTTTCATCATAATCGGAACCTCCCCTTCCCTCGCACGGGAATATATTATAATACATTCTGTATTTTACACTATTTTTAGTTTTCTGTCAAGCCTCCCCTTTGGGGAGTGCCGTCAAAACCGTGAAGAGACACCTTCCGTAAAGGCAAAACGCTCAGCAACTTTACACAAAGGGATCCGTGCACATTCTGCAAACCGAACAGTAAAATCGTGATTATGACGAAAGCGTGCGGTTGCTTTTTGTGCATTATTACGATAATTTAAATCAATCCAAGAAACCGCGCAAATGACGGGCACGGCTGGGATGGCGCAGCTTGCGCAACGCCTTGGACTCGATCTGACGGATACGCTCACGGGTAATATCAAACTCCTTGCCGACCTCCTCCAAAGTACGGGTACGGCCGTCATACAGACCGAAGCGCAGCTTGATCACGTGCGCCTCACGGGGCGTAAGAGTATTCAGCTCGCGCTCAATGACCTCGCGCAAAATGGTAGCGGATGCCGCCTCTGCGGGGGCAGGCGTATCCTCATCGGGAATAAAGTCGCCGAGATGGCTATCCTCCTCCTCACCAATGGGCGTTTCCAGAGAAACGGGGTCCAGCGCCACCTTCATGATCTCGCGGACCTTCTCCGCGCTCATATTCATCTTCTCGCCGATCTCGGCAGGGGTAGCCTCGCGGCCCAGCTCCTGCAGCATCTGACGCTGATAGCGGGAGACCTTATGGATGGTCTCAACCATATGTACAGGAATACGGATCGTGCGCGCCTGGTCGGCAATGGCACGGGTGATGGCCTGGCGGATCCACCAGGTAGCATAGGTGGAGAATTTATAGCCCTTGGTGTAGTCGAATTTATCCACGGCCTTCATCAGACCCAGATTGCCCTCCTGAATAAGGTCAAGGAAGAACATCCCCTTACCAACATAGCGCTTTGCAATGCTGACGACCAGACGCAGGTTCGCCTCTACCAGCTCGGTCTTGGCATCCTCGTCTCCCTCTGCCATGCGCTCTGCCAGCTCCTTCTCGCGATCAGTGGTCAGCAGCGGCACCTTGCCGATCTCCTTCAGATACATACGAACGGGGTCATCGATCGAAAGCCCCTCCTGCTCCAGCAGGCGCTCCATATTCTCGCCACCGCCAAAGCGCTCCACCTCAGTCTCGATCTCGCTGATCTCGGAGGAGGAGATATCGTCGGGCAATGCAATGCCGTTATCCTCAAACACGGCGTACAGCTTGTCCATATCCTCAAAATCCATGCTCTCCAACGCGGCATCCAGGTCACTGGTGGAAAGCGCGCCCTTTTTGCCCTTTTCCAGCAGGGCGTTTACATCCACCTTCTTTTCGATCGCCTCGTTGCCGGCGTTCTCGACCATTTCCTCGTTCTTTGCTTCCATCTGCTCGTTCTTGCTCATTTTTATGCCTCCAAAAGCTTTTATTTTTCCTGTTTTTTCTTCATTGCGGCGCGGCGACGCTCGATCTCGGCCATCCAGTCACCGCTCTGTCGCGATTCTCGCTTGCGGCGACTCTGCCGCAAGGCCTCTACCGCGGCATTCAGCACGGTATCGTCGTTGATCTGCAGCCGCTCGCGATCCTGCTGCATGCGCACCATCCGCCCCACCTCGTCGGGCTGAAACAGCTCGTTCAAAGCCGAGAACACGAAGCCGCTTTCGCTTGACTCCATATCTGTGATGGCACGGAACACGCGCTTTCCGAAATCGGTAAAGAAATCCTCAATTTCCAATACCGTTTGGCCGGAAATCACACTTTTACGATGCTCGGGACAGCACAAAAGCAAGCCGAGGATCGTTTCTTCGGCGGCCGCCGCGGCAGGATCCTTAGCGGCATCCGGATTGATCCGGTCCCCGAAGTTCCGGGCGGAGAGCAGCAGGTCGCGATGCTCCTTCTCCTTTTGCTGCCTGTATTCCCGCGACATAAATCGCTTCACGTCGTTGGCAATGCTCTCCTTGGAGATACCCAACGCCTTGGAAACATCCGCGATATACAGCTCGCGCTCCACACCGGAGCCAACAGCGGCAATGATCTCCGCAAGCTCTCGCGCCGCACGGATCTTACCGTCCGCCTGCGCCACATCATTGTGTGCCAGCACGTTATCCATCTTAAAGGCAAAGCCGGTGCTGCCCTGCTCGATGATCGTGCGGAAGGCATCTGCGCCGAATTGCTTCAGATATTCATCCGCATCCTTGGCGCCGGTCAGCTTCAGCACACGAACCTCAAGACCGACCTGATCCAAGAGAGCCATCGCTTTGTGCGTAGCCTTCTGCCCGGCCGCGTCACTGTCGTAATTGATCAGCACGCGCTTGGTATAGCGTGCCAAAAGCCGCGCGTGCTCCTGCGTGATCGCGGTACCGAGGGTGGCGACCGTATTTTCAAAGCCCGCCGCCTGCAGCGCGATCGCATCCATTGCGCCCTCACACAGGATCATCTGCTCGGCACAATGATGCTTGGCGTAATTCATACCATATAGGATACGGCTTTTCTTGAATGCGGGCGTATCCGAGGTATTGATGTATTTTCTTGACTCACCGGGATTCAGCGCACGCGCGCTGAAGGCGACCACATTCCCTGCCGCATCGATCACGGGGATCACCACGCGCTCGCGGAAGAGATCGTATAGCTTGCCATTCTTTTGCGATCTGCCGCAAAGAAAGGCGGTGATCAGCTCCTCGTCAGAATAGCCGAGCTTTTTCATATGGCGCGTCAGCAGCCCAAAATCATTTGGCGCATAGCCAAAGCCGAAGCGCTTGATGGTCATGGTTGAGAACTGGCGTTTTTCGGTCAGGTACTGCATGCCCTCCTGCCCCAGGACCGGGTCAAACAGGCAGTTGCGGAAGAATTTTGCCGCCTCCAGATTCATTTCATAGACCCGTTTACGGCTGACCGTATCCTTTTCTGCAAAGGAGGTATCGTTGGGAATGGTGATGCCGGCTCTGGCAGCCAGAAACTCCAGCGAGCCAACATAGTCCAGATTTTCGATCTTTTGAATAAAGGTGATCACATCACCGCCCGCGCCGCAGCCAAAGCAATAAAAGCTCTTGGTAGCCGGAAATACGGTGAAGGAGGGAGTCTTTTCTCCGTGAAAGGGACAAAGTCCGTTCCGATTGGAGCCCGCGCGCTTTAACGTGACATACGAGCCGATCACATCCTCGATGTCACAGCGATAGCGGATCTCCTCTATCACTTCCTTTGGTATCATTTTACGCGCCACACCTCCGGTATGAACAGATCGCGGTAGAGCTCGATGGCGTAACGGTCGGTCATACCCGACAGATAGTCGCAAACAGCTCTTTCCACAGATTCCTTGCTGATGGTCTCCAGATACGCGATCGGCAGCTTTTCGGGATGCTCGGCAAAATAGATAAAGAGATGCGCGAGCATTTCCCTCGCCTTGACCTCCTCATCCTTGGCAGCATTATCGCGGTACACGCGAGCGAACAGAAATTCGCGCAGCGCATCGGTAGCCTCCTGAATATCAGCCTCCATACAGATCTCGGGGCGGTCCATACTGGCACGGATCAGCGAGGTGACCATCGTGTTGATGCGCTCGCCGTGCTGCTCTCCCAATATGGCACGCAGCTCGGCGGGGATCTCCTCCTGCCGCAAAATACCTGCACGCAGGGCATCGTCGATGTCGTGGTTGATGTAGGCGATGCGGTCGGCATAGCGGATGATCGCACCCTCCAGAGTCTTCGGCATAACGGGGCCGGAATGGCAGGCAATGCCGTCTCTGACCTCAAAGGTCAGATTCAGACCGTCACCGTCGTTTTCCAGCTTCTCCACCACGCGCACGCCCTGCAGGTTGTGCGAAAAGCTCGGGGAAAACTGCTCACGCATCACCACCTCGCCGGCGTGGCCAAAGGGGGTGTGCCCCAGATCGTGTCCCAGCGCAATGGCCTCGGTCAGATCCTCGTTGAGCGAGAGGGCGCGCGCAATGGTGCGCGCGATCTGCGTGACCTCAAGGGTATGCGTCAGGCGGGTACGGTAATGATCCCCTGCCGGAGCCAGAAAGACCTGAGTCTTATACATCAGACGGCGAAAGGACTGGCTGTGAATGATACGATCACGGTCGCGCTGAAATTCGGTGCGGCTCTCGCAGGGCTTGCAGGGATGCTCTCTCCCCCGCGTATTTTCGGTCAGAAAAGCGTACCTTGAAAGGCAGGAGCGCTCACGCTCCAATATCAGATCCTTGATGCCCGACACAAGCAACACCACCTTTCTGCGAGCAACTTACATTAACAATATACGAAGCAAAATTCAAATACTCTTTTTTTCGTCAAAATTTTTTCGCCTTTCGGTCAAAAAAGGCGAGGATCAATGATCCTCACCTCTTTTTCGCCGGCGAGAAAGGTCCAACTCACCCACCAGCGCGGCACCGATCACCAGCACAGTACCGATCACGCCCCATACACCCATTGGCTCCCTGAACCAAACGGCAGACAGCAAAATCGCCACCACGGGGTCTATATAGCTGCACAATGCTGCGGTCTGAGCGGGCAGCCGTCCAACAGCAGCGAAATAAAGCCCAAATGCGCCGCCCGTGTGCAAAATGCCCACAATGATCAAAAAAATGATAGAAATGGGATCAAAGCTCATTTCTGCATTTCTCTCAAAAATAAGCGTATACGGTAACAAAAACGCCGCTGCGACCGCAAGCTGCGAAACCGTACAATCCACCGCAGGCAGCTCATGCATCATCTTTGTTGTCACCGTTACTCCTGCATAAAAAACGGCGGCGATCAATGCAAATATAACGCATTGAAACTGAGCTCCCTGCAAGCCTTGCCCGCCGATCGATACCATAGTCGCTCCGGCAAAGGCCACAACGATACATATCACTTTTTTGACCGTTAACCGTTCCTTCAACAGCAGCGGTGATACAAGCGTTACGAATACGGGCGCCATATAATAACAAACAATAGCCACCGAAATGGAATAGCGATACGCCTCAAACAGACAGATCCAGTTCAATCCCAGAAACAATCCCGAAAGCAAAAGCTTCCAGCCGTTTTTGCGAATGGCCGCAAAATCGGGATGGACACGGCGTACAAGATATAGTAACAATAAAAACAGAGCACCCAAAACGCCGCGCGCAAAGGCCAACATTCCGGAGGGGAGCATAATGTAGCGCCGGAACAAGCCCATCGTTCCCCAAAGAACAGCGGCGGTAATCAAAGCCGGAAGGCCCAACAATTTGTCAATATTTTTCTTCATAAATCCTCGTTTTTGCACCCCGTTGGTCGGTTATTTCAGATCCATGCCGATGCCGACCTGCTGCGGAACGCAGCGGCCTGCGGTCAACTCCACCAGCCTTTTGCAAAGCTGCTCCCCCATCTCAGCGGGTAGCCCCACCTCCATACGAACGCGATCTGCAAAATCGATACCGCGCTCCCGTACGCCAAGACGTGCCAGCTCCGGCATCACCTTTTGGTGGTCGGGATAGGTCATATCCAACGAATAGTAGCCAAACGGTACGTATTCCGCAACGCCCGCGGCCTCCAATGCCAGATGCGCGGCGCCCGCATACGCGCGGGTCAGGCCGCCGGCTCCCAGCAGGATGCCACCAAAATAACGGGTGGTGACCACCACCACGTCCTCCACGCCCGCACGGCGGATCGCCTCCAAGGTCGGCATACCGGCTGTCCCCTGAGGCTCGCTATCATCCGAATAGCGGGCAGCGCCCTTTCGCAGCAGATACGCAAACACGGTGTGGCGCGCATCAGGGTGCATTTTTTTGCGCTCCTTGACGAAGGCCATTGCCTCCTCCTCAGTGGAAACACGCCTCACGGCCGCAATAAATTCCGAGCGCTTTTCCTCCAGTATTTCCTCACTATCCCCCGCAACGGTACGAAAAATCTCATCACTCATCGTCATTTTCCTCTCGCGGCGGTTGCACGTCATACGCACGCAAAGGGCCGTAGGTCTTGGCATCCACAATAGCCGTCACCGTAACGCCCTCGGCTCCGTATTCTATATTTTCAACCGTAGCATTCTGGTAGAGCTTATTCAGCAAGCCCTGCTTATCGTTCGGGATCAGAAAGGTAACGCGGCGCTTGCCCTCATGCAGCATCTCCTCTACCTTTTCCATCATCATATCGATACCCTGCCCGGTAGCGGCAGAGATGTAGGCCACGTGCTCCTTGCCAAGTGACATACCGGGATGCGACGCCCCCAGATCACACTTATTAAACACATAAAGCGTAGGCTTCCCACCGGCGCCAAGGCTTTCCAGCAGAGCCTCGGTCACCTCCAGCTGCGCCCGGGCTTCGGGATCCGAGGCATCGATCACGATCAAAAGCAGATCGGCATAGACAGCCTCCTCCAGCGTGGAGCGAAAGGCATGGATCAGATGATGGGGCAAATTTCGGATAAAGCCAACAGTATCGGTCAACAAAACCGTCTCGCCTCCGGGCAGCTGACATTTGCGCGTCGTGGGGTCCAATGTCGCAAAAAGCTGATCACGTGCCAGGATTCCGGCGTCAGTCAGATAGTTGAGCAGCGTCGACTTGCCGGCGTTGGTATAACCCACGATCGCAATACGAGGCAGCCCGGAGCGATCTCTCGCCTGTCGCTGCGTGCGGCGGCCTGCGGCCATCTCCTCCAGGGAGCGCTCCAGCATATGCACGCGGCGCTGCAGATGACGGCGATCTGTCTCCAGCTGACTCTCGCCGGGACCTCTGGTGCCAATGCCGCCACCAAGCCTTGAGAGCTCGGTGCCTCTGCCCATCAGGCGGGGAGCGGTATATTTCAGCTGCGCCAGCTCGACCTGCAGCTTACCCTCACCGCTGACAGCGTGCAGCGCAAAAATATCCAAAATCAGCATCGAACGGTCGATCACACGCACATTTCCGAGCACGTCCTCAATATTTCGGATCTGCGAGGGAGAAAGCTCGCAATCAAAAACCGCCAACGTGACCTCGTTTTGCGCACAGTAATACGCAAGCTCCGCAGCCTTGCCGCTGCCGATATAGGTGCGCACGTCGGGCGTTTCCTTATTCTGTATAAAGGTAAAAGCGGCAACACCGCCGGCGGTCTCCAGCAAACGGCGCAGCTCAGCAAGGCTTGCCTCCACCTCCTGCTCGCTCCGCTCGCGAGTCACAACGCTGACCAACGCCGCTTTGGCGCCGACTGTCAGTTCCTTTTCCTCCATTGAAACCTCCTTTTCTCACCCCGTTATGGGGGATAAACGCATTTCAAGCAGAGAAAAGGGGACCATGCGCTCGCACAGTCCCCTCTTTTCCGCCACGTTGTGGCGTAGGAGAAACGAATTACTTCTTCGCCTGGAGTCTTCTGTTGAACTTGTCAACACGACCGCCCACATCAACAAGCTTCTGCTTGCCGGTAAAGAACGGATGACACTTCGAGCAAATTTCAACCTTCATTTCCCCGCCGTTGGTAGACTTGGTCTTCACCACATTGCCGCATGCGCAAATGATGGTGCAGTCTTCATAGGTCGGATGAATTCCTGCTTTCATGTTTTACACCTCGCTTTTTACAAATTACAGTTGATTATAACACATTTTTGCCCCGAATGCAATACCTTTTTCAAATATTTTTTAAATTTTCCCCGCGATCTCCCCTTTCAACTCGGCGATGATCTTTTTCTCCAACCGAGAGATGTAGGATTGTGAAATGCCGAGCAGATCGGCCACCTCCTTTTGTGTGAGCTCCTGCCCGCCCGAAAAACCAAACCGCAGCTCTATGATCCGCTTTTCGCGCGGCGGTAGCGCTTCCACCGCCTCGCGCAAAATGCGTCGCTCCTCCCGCTTTTCCAATTCAAAGCCAACACTATCCTCCTCGCTGCCCAGCACATCGGAGAGCAGCAGCTCATTACCGTCAAAATCTACATTGAGCGGCTCATCGATCGAGATCTCTCCGCGCTGATTGCTGCGCTTGCGGATGTACATCAATATCTCATTCTCAATGCAACGCGAGGCATAGGTGGCAAGCTTGATGTTTTTATCGGCACGAAAGGTGTTGATCGCCTTGATCAGGCCTACGGTGCCGATCGATACCAGATCCTCCAGACCTGTGCCGGTATTTTCAAACCGCCGCGCCACATAGACCACCAGACGCAGATTGTGCTCGATCAGCGTGGATTTCGCCTCCTCATCATCCGGCAACCGCGCCAGCACCTCGCATTCCTCCTCCTTGGAAAGCGGCGCAGGCAACACGTCGGGACCGTTTACGTAATAAATGCCGCGCGGCCTTATCAAACCCAGCCACCGCTTGATCAACCTCCATAGCTTCATTGTTCTCTCCTCCTATTCGGTAATCAAAGAAGCAGGCAGTAGCGCTCTGCATCCGTCAAGGTCCTGCGAAAGTCGCATCGGCGCGATCAGAAGCTCCACCGGGATCTCGCCACGACCGGCATCCAGCAGCGCCCGATCCGGATCGAGCGCCATCAACAAGCCCTTGCCGGTAGCGGTCTGTGCCGGAATCCAACGCACCCGACGGGCCAGCTCTGTGGGCAGTGTTGCCACTGTGGTGCGGTCCGCGCAAAGGCTCGCCTCCAGTAGCTCCCGAGGCAAAAGCTCCGCTGCCGCATCGCTTTCCAAAAGCACCACCGCCTTACCGCCAACCGGATCCTTTAGCAGATTGGCAGTGTCAATAAGCCCTTCCAACGTGATCGTCCTTTCACCCCAAAAAAGTGTAAGGTGCACATGCTTTCCCTTGGCACGTCGCTGGCAGAGCCGCCCCCATAAGAATGTAACGAGCCCTCCCAGCGCCGCCAACAGAAAAAAGCCAACCGACGAAAGCTCGCCTTCTCCGACTCCCACGGGTGCCTCGATATGAGAGAGCAAGGCACCCATGCCGCTGATCACGCCACCTACCGCAAAGGAAACCCCAAAATAAAGGGCGAATGGGATCAATAGCTGCAAGGGGCGTGCCTCACGATGCCAAAACACACCAATGCACATCAGAAGACAAACACCGCAATCTGCCAGAAACGCCCAGACTCCCGAAACGGATAAAAACAAGACCACGCAGGCATACAGTGCACCAAGCGCCGCAAACAGCACGCCACGCCAAAGGCGAAAGGGGCGGCGCAGCAGCTTCGCTGTTAAGAACAGACATTGAAAATCCATACAAAAATTCACAAAGAACAAAATATCACCGTAAACCGTTTGCTCCACGACCTCACCTCACGTTCATCATTATACCGCGACCGGCCCGCAAAGCTTGTCGAAAAGGCGCGGACACAAAAAGCAGATTTTTTGCTTTGTTTTTCGCTTTTCCAATTTTGTTTTGCGTTTTTCCAATTATTTGTATGTAATTTCTATTTTTCAAACGATGTTTTCTTGTTTTTTGCAAAATTCCCCTTTTTGTATCGTCTTGTGATATAAAAAAGGAGTGCCGCACCGCGGTGGCACTCCTTCCTTTCTTTTATAGTATCACCTGCACAGGATCGCCAAAGCAGATGCGATCCGGCGACACCGAGCAATCTATCGCCAATATCCGAACACCGGCCGCAGCGGCACGGCGAAGCGCATCTCCAAATGCAGGATGTGTCTGATCATTGGGTGAAAAGGCGTGTATTTCTTTCATCTGTATCACGAACAGAATATAGGCCTCATAGCCCTCGGCAAGGCAGGCGATCAGCTCCTCGATATGCTTCACGCCACGCTCGGTGGGCGCATCCGGAAAATAGGCGTGACCGCTTTGCTCCAGCGTGACTCCTTTGACCTCCAAAAAAGCAACACGCTCCCTGTGCTTTATGCAAAAGTCAAATCGTGAGTGACCGTATTTCACCTCACGGCGCAGCTCTGCGTCAACGCCGAGCAGGGCGTGCTGCCGCAGATATTCCGCGGCCACGGCATTGGGAGCTTGCGCGTCCATATTGATCAGCAGGGGTGGCTTTCCGTCTCGTTTCTTTTCAACTGCGATCAGATCGTAGGCAGTCTTACGCGACGGATCATCCGCCACCGCGAGATAGACTCTGGCGCCCGGCACCAGCAGCTCCTTGCACCGCCCCGTATTCTTGACGTGTGCTACCTTTTTCTCGTTATTCACCAGCACGTGTGCGATAAATCGGTTTGGCCGCTCCAAAAACGTGGCAGCGATCACTTTTTTATATTGCATATTTCACCTCAAAACGGCGCTCCGCCATGGCGGAACGCCGTTGTATCATTCTTCCTCTTCGTCGTCCTCTTTCTCACCCTCGTCGCTCTCCTCGGGATGCCAGAGCAGATGCATATTCATCTGCCATTTGCGCTCAAGGCGCGGCACAAAAACGGCAAGCAAAAGCGCCAGCAGGCAAAGCACGCCGATCACGATCAAGGGGCGATTGAGCAGGATAAAGATCAGAGCATCAGCGCTACTGCCCGAGAGCAGCAGATGTTGGCCGATGGCCGAAAAAAACTCCGGATAAAATAGTGGGATCACTAAAAGCAGGTAGGAGAGATAAAAGCAGATGCGGTTGGGGAAAAGGATCTGAAAAAGCACCTTGGCGCGGTTGCTCTCCTCGCTTTCAAATCCGGCACGAAAAGCACGGATCGTACTCACAGCAGCAATGACGGCAAGCGCGACACCGGCCACAAACAGCAATATGCCGATAATCGATGCCGCGGTGGTCAGGCCGTAGAACCAGTTGAGCGCTACCGTCCTGGTGGCATCCCCAAAGAAATATTCCCGTGATGCGGCCAACGTATTTGCATATAGCCGCACGGTGGAAAGCTCCATCGTGGCCGTGCCGACAGCGATCCTTGTGATATAAAGGCAGGAGAGAACAAAAGCGATGACGGAAACCGCCAACGGCATCAGGTAATGCGTAAAAATCGCAACACGTGGCAGCATTTCTTTGATTTTTGCGCGTACGGAAACGGTTTGGGTGACATCCTCGCTAAATATCGCCTCATCCGACTCGTTTTCTTCGCAAAAATCCTCAATATCCCCCTCAACGGGGTGCGTTTTCTTCTCTTCTTCCATCATTTCTTCTTCGGGTTCTCCTCCAGAAAATACGCGGCCTCCGTATCGGCAAAGGAGAGTGCCACGGCAAGCGGGAATTTAGCAAAGGCGTTGCCCACATTGCGCTTGTCTTCATCTCCGGAAAAGCCCATATGATAGCGGATCGCAAAGGCCTCGTCACGGGTAAGGCGCATATAGCCGGAGACGATGTAGACCGATTTTTCGCCGTGACCGTAAGGAAGCTGATCGTCAATGGTGTAATAGGGCTTTGCGACCCATACGCCGTTTTCCTTGACGTTACGAGTGCTCTCCACATAGAAATTCACCTTGCAAAGATCGTGCAGCAATGCAACGATGGCAATGCTCTCCTCGGAATAATCCAACCCGTAAACGTCGCGGACGCGAGCGCGGGACAGATAGTCGCAAAGGCAGTCATACACATTCAGGCTGTGCTCGAGCAGACCGCCCGGCACCGCGCCGTGGTACTGCGTGCTGGCAGGAGCAGTAAAAAAATCCGAATTATCCGAGCAAAGGAAATCCAACAAGCGGTCGGCACCCTCGCGGCGGATCTTGGTCTTAAAGATATGGATAAAGCGCTCTTCATTGGTCATACCGACAGGCTCTGCGGCAGCCTTGGGCTGCAGGATCTCCTCATCGGCGGAAGCAAAGCTCATTCCACCGGAAAAGCCGTTATTACCAAACATATCGTGATTCATAGCCATCCTCTTTTCGTACGGTTTGCTCTTATTTTATCATTTTTTGCAGCGCTTGTAAAGAGGTGTTTTCTTTTTGAAGAAAAAAAGTCGCACATATAGACAAAAGCCTTTTTATGTGATATAATATTAAATCATAATATTTTAAGAGGTAGTCAAAAATGGACGTTAAGCTTTCGGTTACCCCCTACAAGGGCACAAGAGATTTTTACCCCCGTGATATGAAGCTGCGCAATTGGTTCTTCGGCAACATCCGCAAGGCTCTGGAGCAATCCTGCTTTGAGGAATACGAAGGGCCTATGCTGGAATCGCTGGATCTTTATGCCGCCAAGAGCGGTGAGGAGCTGGCTAAGGAGCAGACCTATAACTTTACCGACCGCGGCGGCAGAGATCTTGCCATCCGACCCGAGATGACCCCCACCGTTGCCCGTATGGTGGCCGGCAAAATGGGTGAGCTGAACTATCCCCTCAAGTGGTTTTCTATTGCAAATATGTATCGCTATGAGCGCCCTCAGCGCGGCCGTTTGCGCGAGTTCTGGCAGCTGAACGTGGATATTTTCGGCTGCGACACCTTCGAGGCAGATCTGGATGTGCTGCAAAGCGCTATCGCCGTACTGCGCTCTTACGGCGCTGACGAATCGATGTTCAAGGTTCACATCAACAATCGCCGTTTCTTCAACGATGTGATCGCTGCCATTGCCGGCACCGATGCCGAGGGCAGCAAAAAGATCTCCAAGGTGGTGGATCGCAAGAACAAGATCAACCGCGAGGCCTATGAAAATGCTATGGAGGAGCTGGGTCTTTCCGAGGAGCAGATTGAAAAGATCGATGCGCTTTATACTATGGGTGTAAAGGAAGCGACCGCTCTCTGCCCCGACTCTGACGGCGCAAAGGAGCTGACCGCTCTCTTTGATGCGTTGGAAAAGACCGGGCTGATCAAGTACTGTATGTTCGACTTCGGCATCATCCGCGGTCTGGATTACTACACCGGCACCGTGTTTGAGGTCTTTGACCTTGCCCCCGAAAACAACCGCGCCATGTTCGGCGGTGGCAGATACGATAACCTTGTGGGACTGTTCGTCAAGAACGCCAAGATCTCGGGTGTCGGATACGGCATGGGCGACGTGACCCTGGAGAATTTCCTGGTCACCCATAACCTCGTACCCGATCTGGACAATGAGGGCACCAAGGTGCTGGTCACCCGCTTTGACGACGTACCCTACGAAAAATACACCGCGCTGGTGGACGAGCTCCGCGGTGCGGGTCTTACTGCCTCTCTTTATCTTGGCAGCAAGAAGTTTGGCAAACAGATCGACTATGCCGTGAAGGGCAACTACAGCCACGTTGTGATCATGGGCGGCAGCGAGCTGGAAGGCGGCATCGTCAAGATCAAAAATCTGAATACCAGAGAAGAAAGCGCCGTAGCCCTCACGGAGCTGGCAGCCTTCTTTGGCTGATCCCTACAGGAGCAATACTATGATTTATATGTTTCTTGCCAACGGCTTTGAGGAGGTCGAGGCGCTGGCGCCTCTGGATCTTCTGCGCCGCGCGGGTCTGGAGGTCACCACCGTCGGCATCGGCGGCGATGTGATCCGCGGTGCTCACGGCATTACAGTACACGCAGACATTCCCGACGGTCTGTTTGCCGATGCCAAGCCGGATATGATCATTCTGCCCGGCGGTATGCCCGGTGCCAAAAATCTGGACGAGAGCCGCGTGGTGGATGCCGCGCTGAAGGCCGCCGTGCGTAACAACGCCTATTTGGCCGCCATCTGCGCCGCCCCGATGATCCTCGGTCACCGCGGACTTTTAGAGGGCAAGCACGCCACCTGCTATCCCGGCTTTGAGCAGGAGCTGAAGGGAGCGATCCTGTCCCCCGAAAAGGTTGTCGTGGACGGCCGTATCATCACCGCCGCAGGCATGGGCGTTGCCATCGACTTCGGCTTGGAGCTGATAGAGCAGTTCACCGGTGACACCTATTTGGCGGACACCATTTGGCGCAATATTCAGTGCAAAAGCCCCAAATGACCGTTTCGGAAGAAAAAAGAGCGCTCCGCCGCATCTGCGCGGCCACACGAAGTGGCATCCCCGAGGCAGAAAAGGCAACGGCGGACAAGGCGCTTTGCGACTGCATTGCCGCACATCCTGCCTTTCGGGAGGCTGATCTTTTACTGGTCTTTTCAGCCGTGCGAGGGGAGCCTGAGCTCCGCCCCCTTTACGAGCGGGCACTGGCACTTGGAAAGGCGCTGGCCTTTCCCGTTTGCGTGGGACAGGAGATGACCTTTCACACCGTAGACTCCCTTGACACGCTCCGCCCCGGGCGATTCGGCATTCTCGCCCCCCCTGCTGATGCCCCCCTTGCCTATCCCACGGCGCGCACCCTTTGTCTGATGCCCGGTCTTGCAGCCGGAAGGGACGGCACACGCCTTGGCTACGGCGGCGGCTTCTATGACCGTTTTCTTGATACGTTTCCGGGTATTTGTGTTTTTCCTATCTACGAATGCCTGCTTTTTCCCACCCTCCCCACAGAGGAGACAGATCACCGCGTGGCTCACATCGTCACCGAGAAAGGAGAGCTGAAGCACCGTGCATAAATTCATACCGGAGCGCCCCAGATACCGCAAGGAACGGATATGGGTCGGCTATCCGCTGCTGGCGGTGTTTGCCCTGCTCTTTCTCCTTCACATTCTGGATCGATACACCTCGCTGCCATTAGACAGTCTGTGGGTCCGCCTCTTTGCGGCACCCACGATCTTCCTCGTGCCCACCGTGATCTTTCTTTTGCTGCGCGGACAGGGCTATGGGCGCGTATTGCGCTTGCGCGCGCCGCGTGCCATCCACATTCCGCTGCTGCTTTCCGCGCTGATCGCGCTGCTCTCCGGCTGCATCCTGCTCTCTATTCTTTGCAAGGGCATCGAGACACTGGGCAACAGCGCCGCACAATATGAAAGCGTTAGCTTTTCCTCTCCGGCGGAGGGCGTGCTGGCCGCTGTCACCGTAGCGATCCTGCCGGCTCTTCTGGAGGAGCTGCTCTTTCGCGGCATTGTTGTGGCAGAATACGAGCGCCGCGGCGCTTTCCGCGGCCTGCTGATGAGCGCGCTGCTTTTTGCGCTTTGCCATTTTGATCTGCGCAATCTGCTGGTCTACCTCTTTTCGGGTGCTCTGCTTACGCTGGTGCTTTACGCCACCAATTCTCTGATCTCGGTGATGCTGCTGCACGCCTGCTACAATGTGGCCTCACTTTTCGGGCAAAGATATCTCAATGCGCTGTATCATTTTACCGGCAGCGTAGAGCTGTTTTTGTTTCTGCTCATCCTGCTTTTGCTGACATCTGCGGTGCTGCTGATGCGCTTCGCCGCAATGCTCTACCGCAAGCGGGATCAGGAGGGTGAGCGCGATCCGCAGCGCGCCGTTCCCTACAACGTGCAGTTCTACACCGTGCTGGATGCATTGAAGGATCCGCCGCTGGTCCTCTGCCTGCTGCTTGCGATCCTCGGCTTCATTCTGCTCTGATAAGGAGGCTTCGCTGTGCAATTGCTGACCCCGCGTCCCGATGAAACGGTAATGCTGCTGCGGCAGGAGCATCTGGACTATATACGCGAACCCAAAAATACCGCTGCCGCTGATGTGGATTGGCTGCGCTTAAAGGAAAGCGGCACCGATTTTTCCTATCCCGTTCCCGTTTTTTTCAGCTTTTCGCCTGCTGATGACGGCGAGGTGATCCTGACGCATCCGGATGGCAGTCAAACGCGCCATCCTGCCATTGCAGGACACGCTGAGGTTAAAAATCTTCTCATAGGGAGCACCTACCACTGGCAGGTGCATGTAAGAGACACACTGTCGGAGAAGCGCTGCTTTCACACCGCGGATATTGCGCCGCGGATGCTCTTTGTGGAGGGCATCACCAACGTGCGCGATTTCGGCGGCTTTCGCACCAAGGACGGCAAGCAGCTGCGACAAGGCTTGCTTTACCGCACCTCCGAAATGGATACCCACGCAGAGATCACCGAGGAGGGCAAGCGCACCTTGTACGCGCTTGGCATCCGTACCGATCTGGATATCCGCGGCTGCAACAACGAGCACCGCGCACCGGCGCTTGACGAGGCAAGGGTCGCGTGGATCAATCTCCCCTTGGTGGCCTATGAAAAGATCTTTACCGATAAAGCCTATATCGAGGCCTACGGCAAGGCTTACGCGCTGCTGGCCGAGGCCGATCGTTACCCCATGATCGTGCATTGCTGGGGCGGCATAGACCGCACCGGCTGCTGGCTCTTCATTCTTGGTGGCATGCTGGGCGTGCCCGAGGAGCAGCTTTTTCTTGACTATGAATTCTCCTCCTTCTCCCGTTGGGGGCGACGCTCCCGCTATTCAGATCAGTTCTCTGCCTTTTACAAGCAGCTGATGACCTACGGCGACACGGTAGAGGATGCTTGCCGCAGCTTTATGCTGTCCGCAGGAGTCACCAAAGCGCAGGCGGAACGGATCAGGGAGATCTTTATAACTACATAAAAAATGCGCAGATGCAATGCATCTGCGCATTTTTTGTTATAAAATTCCGATACCGTTTCGTGATTTTACTTGATGCGACGACATTCGGTATAGTAGCGCTTATCAGCGGCCGCACCCATGGAAAAGGTCTTACGCGGCAGCGCGCCGTCGCGCATAACGGCACCGAACAGCTGCCCCTTCTCCATACCGGAGAACAGGAAGCCAACAGCTCTCTCCTTGGTGGCAAGCGCCTCTACGCTCTTGGTGCCGTGGATATAGTCCACGCTGGCCTCGGGATGACTTGCCAGGTAGCGATCGATAAAGGTCTGCAACGTACCTACCACCAGCTGCTCGGTGGGAGTGCCGAAATGAATGGTGCCGCGGCGCTCGGCAGAGAGGAAGCGTGCCTGCTGAGGGGCAGCATTGCCGTGCAGCTCGAAGGAATACTGCTCGAGGGCAGACAACACATCGTTAGGGTCTACGTTGAACATCACGCGATAGATCGGCTCAAAATGCAGCGCAGGATCGTGCAGATTGACCACCTCCACCAGCGCATAGCGGGCAGGATGATACAATGCGGCAGCCGCACCGTTTTTGGCCTTGATCTCCTCGTACGCGGCCTTGGCGGTAGCCAACGAATGGTTGCCGTCACCAACGGCAAAGAGCAGCGGTGCGACCCCCTCGCCGTAGCGAGCCTTGATCTGCTCGGGAGTGATCAGGCGGTTCAGCGCGGCCTCAACGCGGCCAAGACCTACGCTATCCACAAAGCGCCCCTCCACCTTGCCTCCCTTCTCCATCAGCTCAAAGGAATAGGCGAGCGGCAGCGTTTCGGCTCTGGCTGCCAAAGGCTCGATCACGGTCCTGGCAGGATCATCGATAAGCAGCATCACATGGGGCAGCTCCAAAGTGGCATCGCGGCGCACCTTGAGACGGGGCGGAATGCGTTCCAGCACGGTGCCCTCGGTAGCGCGGATCAGCGACTGAGAGCCCTTATTGTAGTCATAGTGCTCCAGATCGATCACACCCACAAGGCCGCGGCGCACAAGACCGTTGGACTGGGTACGCTCCAAATAGATCATCTTGCTCTGATGGCGCACCAGAACAGATTTCAGATATTCCTCCATATTGGTATGAATGCCGGGCACGCGGCCATCGGTATCCTCCAGATAGACCTCGGGCAAAATGAGGCGCAGCGTGGAGGGCTTATCGCCCACCTGAGCCTCTACACTCTCCCAATATTCGGGCTCGCTGGTATACTGGTCGCAGGCGACCACAGACCAGGTCTTGCCATCAACCTTGTCAAAATCGGGCAACAAAATATCTGCCGGCAAAAAATATGCGGACATAGTGATACTCCTTTTGAATTTTAAATTAATATAATCATATCATTTTTTCAGCTATAAATCAAGAGGCTGCAAAAAATTCTTGCCTCGCTGACAAATATATGCTATAATAATTTTAGATCTATAAATTCAAAAGCGGAAAGGAGGCGCTCCGATGCAAGGACCACCCCCTCAATACGAATACGAAAAGATCGCTCCCCCCAGATCCTTCAAGGATCTGTTCCGTTTTCTGAAGGAGCTGCTCGGCGGCTTTTTCACTCGCCTTTTTTACATTTTTACGTTAGTATGGGAAAGCGGCCCCGTTTTCCTTTTCCTGATGTCCTTCGTGGCGCTTTTCAACGGTCTGATGCCCCCGCTCGGTGCCCTGCTCTCCAGGCAGGTGCTCAACGGTCTGCAGGAGATCATTGTGGCGCGGAGCCGCGGTGTCGTTTTTGACCGTGCTGCCTTTATGGGCTCGATGGTGCTGATCTCGCTCATCTGGCTGTTTTCTTACCGCATTCTGAACAAGGTCGTCACACGCCTTTCGCATATGGTCAACCGCATTGCGGGAGAGCGCGTGGTGCGACATGTGCGCATACGTATCATGAAAAAGGCACAATCGTTGGATCTTTCCTCCTTTGACCTCCCCGCCTTTTACGAAAAGCTGGAAAACGCCAACCGCGAGGCCGGCAACCGCCCCATCAGCATTCTGAACTCCACCTTTGAGGTCATCAGCGCCATCATCTCGCTGGTAAGCTACATCGTCATTCTGGCACGGCCGTTGCCCCTGGCCACCGTGGCCATCATTCTGACTGCCATCCCTGCCACGATCGTGAATTTCATATACCGTAAGCGCACTTTTTCATATATGCGCCGCCGATCCTCGGATCGCAGACAGATGAATTATTTCTCCGGGCTTGCCACCAACAAGGATCTTGCCAAGGAGATCCGTATGTACGATCTCGGAGACGAGATCACCACGCGCTACGACACGGTGTTCAGCCGCTACTACAAGGGGCTGAAGAGTCTGATCATCAAGGAAAACGTCTGGCAGATCATATTCGCCATCATCTCCGCCGTTGTAAATTGCTTCTTCTTTGCCACCGTAGCATACGGCGTTTTCACCGGTGATTATATGATCGGTGACTATTCGCTTTATACCGGCGCGCTGACCTCGGTCGCCACCGGTGTCAGCACCCTGATCACCACCTCCGCCTCGATCTACGAGGGCACGCTGTTTATTGACAATCTGCTCTCCTTTATGAAGGAAAAGCCACGGATCGTGCCCTGCCTCGCCGAGCCGGTCACGCCGCAGCGCGGCACCGCACACACCATTGAGCTGCGCCACGTTTCCTTCTCCTACCCCGGCACCGATCGCCCCGTGCTGCAGGATATCAGCCTCACCCTACGCCCCGGTGAAACGGTGGCTTTGGTAGGCCTGAACGGTGCGGGTAAGACCACGCTGATCAAGCTGCTGACAAGGCTCTATGACCCCACTGAGGGCGAGATCCTACTTGACGGAAGAAACATAAAGGATTACAATGTAAAGGAGCTGTACCGGCTTTTCGGCCTGATCTTTCAGGACTTTGGAAAATATGCCGTCAGCCTTTCGGACAACATCCGTTTTGGCGATCTGAAGCGAGAGGCCTCAGAAGAAGCCGTGATACGTGCCGCCAAAATGGCGGGGGCAGACAAGGTGGCCGAAGGGCTGCCAAATGGCTACGACACCCAGCTGATGCGTTATTTTGATAAGAACGGTATCGAATTATCCGGCGGTCAATGGCAAAAGGTCTCTGTAGCACGCGCCTTTTACAGTGATGCGGACATCCTCATCCTGGATGAACCTACCGCCTCGCTGGATGCCCTTGCCGAGCAGGAGATCTTCCGCCAGTTTGATGCCCTGCGCCGGGACAAGACCACTATTTTTGTATCGCACCGTCTCTCCTCTGCCACCGTGGCCAGCAAGATCGTCGTGCTGGAAAACGGACGGCTGATCGAGGAGGGCACCCACCGCGAGCTGATGGAGCAAGACGGTAAATACGCCCTGCTTTTCCGCACACAGGCCGAGCGCTATCTGAATGAAAGCAAAAAAGAAATGGAGTAATCTGTTATGATCTATCCGCTGTTACCTACCGAGGGCAACCTCTACAAGGTGAACCTGCATTGCCACACCAATATCTCGGACGGCGTTATGAGCCCCGAGGAAGTCAAAGAAAAATATAAGGCGCTTGGCTATCACGCCGTTTGCTACACCGACCACGAGGTACTGATCCCCCACAAGGAGCTTTGCGACGAGGAGTTCATCGCCCTGCACGGCTACGAGGTCGCCATCAAGCAGGATCTGAACCGCCACACCGCCTTCTTTATGCCCGTTTACCACCTGAACCTCATTGCCGAAGATCAGGATAATGTGTGTATGCCTCGCTTTTTCAAGAACAATCCCTCTATGCCCGGTCACGCACGGGAGTGGGCGGAGAAGCACGGCATCTACGACGAAAACGACATTATTGACACCGTGAGATATGACACGGAATGGCTGAGCGACTACATCGAGGCCGTCAGCAAAAGCGGATTTTTGGTGACCTATAATCATCCGCAATGGTCGCTGCAGACCGCCACCGACTACCTGGGACTGCGTGGTCTGCACGCCATCGAGGCCATCAACGGCGGCTGCCGCTTTCTAAACGACAACACCTCTTTGCATTATGAGCAAATGCTTCGCGCCGGCATGAAAGTAGTGCCCAATGGCGGTGACGATAACCATCGCGCGTGCGATATCGGGCACGCCTGGACCATGATCAAGGCACCGGAGCTTTCCTACAAGGCATTGATCGACGCCTATAAACGCGGCGATTGCTATGCGACCGACGGCCCCTCTTTCCTGGAGCTTTACATTGAGGATGGCGAGATCGTGATCAAGTCCTCCCCCGTTGTGGCGATCACGCTGCTCTCTGAGGGCAGGTGCTGCAGCTGCAAGGTCAGCGATGACGGCACACTGACCGAGGCGCGCTTTCCCTATCAGCCCGACCGCTACGGCAGCTTTTTCCGCTTTGAACTGCGCGACGGAGAGGGGCACCATGCCTATTCCGTTGCCTACAGACCCGAAAGCATCCTGCTATAACACCGTAAATTGCCATATTTTTGCAAAAAGAGCCCTCACCCTCTTGACACGGGAGCCCCAAAAATCATATAATAATAAATGTATTATTTCTGCAAGGAGTAACCGAAGCTATGTTGACAAAAGTTGTAAAATTCGGCGGCAGCTCGCTGGCCGACGCCGAGCAATTCAAAAAGGTCGCCGAGATCATTCACGCTGACCCTTCGCGCCGCTATGTGGTGGCCTCTGCCCCCGGTAAGCGCTTTAAGGATGACATCAAGGTCACCGATATGCTCTACCGCTGCTATGAGATGATCCGCGCCCACGAGGATGCCAAGGTCATCGATGCTTATTACGAAAATATCTGCAATCGCTATAACGGCATCATTGCGGATCTGGGTATGAGCTTTGACATTTCGGGCGAGCTCTCTTATGTACGCAACGCGCTTTCTCACGCCTCCGGCCGCGATTATGCAGCCTCCCGCGGTGAGTACCTCAATAGCCTGATCCTTGCCAAATATCTGGGCTTTTCCTTTATTGATGCGGAAAACGTGATCTTCTTCCGTGACAACGGCAGCTTTGACGAGGAGCGCACCAACGCGGTGCTTGCCGAGGAGCTGAAGAAGCACGAGTACGCCGTGATCCCCGGCTTCTACGGCTCGATGCCCAACGGCACCGTCAAGACATTTTCCCGCGGCGGTTCGGACATCACCGGCTCTATCGTAGCACGTGCCTCCGATGCCGATCTGTACGAAAACTGGACCGACGTATCCGGATTTTTGATGGCAGATCCCCGTGTGGTGGATAATCCTCCCCCCATTGAGACCATCACCTATCGCGAGCTGCGCGAGCTTTCCTATATGGGTGCCACCGTGCTGCACGATGAAGCCATCTTCCCCGTGCGTTACGCCAATATTCCGATCAATATCCGTAACACCAACGCCCCCGAGGATGCAGGCACTATGATCGTTTCCTCCGCCACCGGCTACGATGCCAAGCGCATCATCACCGGCGTTGCAGGCAAGAAGGGCTTCTCGGTCATCCACATTGAAAAGGATATGATGAATGCCGAGGTGGGCTTCGGCCGCCGCGTGCTGGAGGTGCTGGAGGATCACGGTATCTCCTTTGAGCATCTGCCCTCCGGCATCGACACCATGAGCATCGTGGTCGCCACCCAGGCTCTGGAGGGCCGCCGTGAGCGCATCATCAACTCGATCAGCCGTCTGGTACGCGCCGATCATGTGGAGATCCTGGACGGTCTGTGCCTCATTGCCGTGGTAGGTCGCGGTATGGTCAAGGCTAAGGGCACCGCCGCACGCGTTTTCAACGCCGTATCTGCCGCAGGCGTCAACATCCGTATGATCGACCAGGGCTCCAGCGAGCTGAACATCATTCTGGGTGTGGATGAGGATGCTTATGAGACTGCGCTCTGCGCTATTTTCAAGGAATTTGTAAAATAAGGAGAACAGCTATGGATTGCCTTTTCTGCAAAATTCTGGCAGGCGACATTCCCTCTGCTAAGGTCTATGAGAACGAGTGGGTCTACGCCTTCCGTGACATCAACCCCCAGGCACCCGTACACGTACTGGTGATCCCCAAGGAGCACATTGCCTCTGCCGATGCCATCAGCGCCGAGAACAGCGCTGTTGTGGCAAGGATCTTTGAGGCGATCCCCGTGATCGCAAAGCAAGAGGGACTTGCCAACGGATACCGTGTGCTCACCAACTGCGGTGAGGACGGCTGCCAGTCGGTAAAGCATCTGCACTTTCATATTCTCGGCGGCAAAAAGCTCTCCGAGCAGATGGGCTGATCGCCCGAAATCAATGGCGCCGTCCTGCGACGGCGCCATTTTTAACGGAGGAATTATGACAGAAACAGTTCCGGATCTTTTCGCGCGGTTGGCCACCGAAAAACGCGATATCCTGCTATACGGTATGGGAAATGGTGCCGACAAGATCGTGGCAGAGCTGCACTCGCGCGGTGCCGAGGTGGCCGGCTTTTTTGCCAGCGACGGCTTTGTGCGCGGACAGCTTTTTCACGGCTCGCGCGTGATGTCCTTCTCCGAGGTGCGTGAAAAATATAACCGTGAGACCTGCGTCATCCTGCTGGCCTTTGGCTCTGCACGCCCCGACGTGCTGGAGCTGATCTGCCGTGTGGCGGCAGAGTTTGATCTGCTGGTACCCGATGTTCCCGTCTGCGGCGGTCCTCTATTTGATCTGCCCTTTGCGCGTGCGCACAAGGAGCAGCTCCTTGCCGCAAGAGATTTGCTGACAGACGAGGCATCCAAAGCGCTTTATGAACGCATCGTCAAGTTCCGTCTTTCCGGCTCTTTGGAGGAGCTTTTGGATGCCGTCAGCCCCTACTCCGCATGGGATATTTTGCAAAAATCCCCTATGACGGTGCGCAAAATCGCGGATTTTGGCGCCTACACCGGTGACAGCGCGAGAGAGGCACTACAGCGCTTTCCGCTGGACTTTATTCTGGCCGCAGAGCCGGATCGGCGCAACTTCAAAAAGCTTTCTGCCTGGCAGGAGACCGTGACAGACTGTGCGGTCGAATGCCATCAAGTAGCGGTATGCGACCGGGTGGGCGAGGCCGCCTTTGACGATGCAGGCAACCGCAACGCGGGGCTTTGCACCGGCAGAAGCCGCGTGACCGTAGCCACCGCCACCCCCGACAGCCTGCTGCAGGGGCGTGCCGTGGATTATATCAAATACGACATTGAGGGCGCCGAGCAAGAGGCTCTGCGCGGCTCGGTTGAGACCATCCGCCATCATCGCCCCGCCCTGCGCATCGCGCTGTACCACAAAAGCGCCGACCTCTTCGAGATCCCGCTCCTGCTGCACACGCTTTCTCCCCACTATCGGCTCTATCTGACGCGCGAGCGCAGCCTGCCCGCCTGGGATATTGATCTGGTGGCCATACCGACATAAAAAAGAACTCTGCACAAGCAGAGTTCTTTTTTATGTCAGAAGCGAATGAATGCGTAACCTCCCGCAGGGAGCGTGAGTATATACGCATCGCCCGAGGTCTCAAGCGTTCCGTCGCTTTCCAGAAGCGTGGGTAAAGCGCCGTTCTTGAAGGTCACCTTGGCCGAGCGCTTGCCCTCGGGCAATGCGATCTCACCCTTTTCCACGGTGCGCTCGATGCCGATATTGTTGAATACGGTGAGATAATATCCGCCGCCGATCCGCTCGTTGACCAGCCAATGCAGACCCTCCACCGTACAAGGCAGTGCCTCGCGCAGCAAGCTCTCCAGCTGTTCTATGCACACGCAGTTGGGGTGCGCCGCCGCAAAATCGGCATCTCCCGTCAGGTTGATCAAATACCGATAGGAATCAATGACCGCAGCCTTTTCCGCGCCCGCATTCAGCATATCCACCGCATCGGGCATCTCACTGTTGATCAGAGTCTTGCACTCGGTGCCCAGCACCTCGGTGGGAGCTGCAAACACCCGCTTGATGCCATCCTTGATCCCCTCCAATTTGATGGCGGTCACCTCATCGGGCAGCTTGCGACTACAATGCAATCGCGGCTCGCGGATATCATCCAGCACATCCAGTTCCTCGGGCAGGATCACGACCGCCGGTGTCAATTTCTCGCCTACGTCTGCGTATTTTCGCGTAAAATTCAAAAAATCCAGCTTGACCTTGCCATAGTCGGAAAGCGCAAAGCTCTCCCAATCCACAAAGGTATTGCAAAGCCCCCACTCCTCTGCCATCATAGCGGCGTTGTTCAGATAGCCGTAAAGAAAAATACGCCATTGCAGCGAGCGAGAGCTGCCGCCGTTTGCGCCTTTGGTTTCAAACGGGAAATCACGGTTTTCACCGATCCCCCACTCATTTTTACCGTCCCTTTGATAGCAACAAGCCGAGAAGGGCTTGCCGCCCCACGGCTCGTAATACACGCCGAAATCCCTGCCGTATGCCTTAGCCTCGCCGCGGGCATAGCAGATCTGCATACGCGCATCGGCGCTCTGTGCGCCAACCTCCGGCATGACAACACGTGCGCCGTTTTTGAACTCAAATTCATAGGCAAGAAAGATGCTGTCACAGGGGATCAGCTCGCCGTGGGTACGCAGGCGCTTTCGATAAATATCGAACATATTTTCTCGGAACTGCGTCACGTCGGCAGGCTTGCCGTGCGCTGCCATCTCCTCTGCAGACATCGATTCCAGAAACAGGCAGGGATAGGGATATTTCTTGAAGATGTGCTGCTTCACCGCCGCGGCATCCTGCCATTTGTCTGCAGGTAGCCCCTCAAGTTTCTTGAGGTCAGAGCGATAATTGGAAAGCCACTCGTGCATCTGCCAGCCCATAAACCTGTCGCCAAGCAGGGTGCGGTACTCGTCGATCAGTTCCATATCGTAAGGATATTCCTCGATATAGGAGCCACCCTGCAGGCGGTCAATGTAGAGGGGCGCGCCGGTCCTTTCCAGATAACGATACAGCTCACCGTCCTTTGCGGCCAGGTTGTTGAATTTCAGCTCGCCCCCGATCAAAAGGCTTTGGTTGAATTTGACGCCGTCCCCCTCTCGCACAAGACCCTGATCGATCATAGCCTGCCATGTCATGGGGTGGTAGGGGTGGTAAAAGCAAAATTTTTTCATCATATCCTCCGTCAGGTAAAGATCGGCATATCGCCGGTGCGCTTCTTGCCGGATTTATCGGACATGGTACTTGACGCATTGTAGGAAATGCGACTGCCAGAGATCAGGCTGATATAGCTGAGATGCGTATCGAAGGAGGGCGCCGCGTGACGATACAGGCGGTCGTCGGCAAGCTCTTGCAGACACGCTACCTCGCCCGAAAGGTACTGCTGCAATCTCCAGCGCGCCGTTTCGGTGCGCTGCATAGAGATGGCGTGGCGAATGTCGAACACCTCAAATCCAAGGGGCTTATTCTGATCATAAAACAGGGCGCGGTGATGCTCGTAAAGCGCCCTTTGCCGCGCAAGCAGCTCGGGCAGCACCTCGTTGGCATAGCGAGCAAGAGTCTCGCGGTCACCCGCATCGTAAGCAGTCTTGAGTCGGCAACCAACGGTTGCCTTATATTCCATCACATCGCACAGCTTGGCATACAGGCCAAACTCACGCGAAAGGTCGGAATCCTTTTCGCTCTCGGCGCGAAAACGCGGCGCCAAGGCGCGATAATGCGCCTCGATCTCGTCCTCAAGGCCGAACAGCTCCTTATCCAAAAGGCCGAACATCGGATCCTGCCAAAGCAGGCACTTGGAGGCGTTAAAGCCCTCGGTGTTGTTTTCCAGGGTGCCGGGGATCGCATCGATCTCCTCCAGCAGCATAGTGGTATCGAAATCGGCGCCCGTGATAAATTCAAAGCGCTCGCGTAGCTTCTGTTCGTCATAGTCCTCGGCATAGCCAAGCTCTGCCCAAAGCTGCATGCCCAGCAACACCGCGTTGATGGGACACTCGGTAGCCTCGTCACCCCAGGTGGTGGCAAAGACCTCCTTGATGCCGTTCTGCTTGCAGGCCCGCAGCTGCGGAATAGCGGAATTGAAGCTGTAAAACCAGTTGGGTGCAAAGGAGAGCCAGTTCCAGATGCCACCGGCGAATACGGGATCGCGCTCTATCAGCTTGCCCTGATTGATGATCATATCCCATTTTTCATAGGTGTCGGGCGTGTAGCCGTAGGCGATGAGCCTTGCATCCTGCGGATAATTTTTGATATAGGAAAGGTCGGCCTCCTGCTTCATGCCGTTGGGCAGGGTCACAGGCACGGTGTTTGCCTGCTGATTGCCGTAGTCCTGCTGATAATAGCTGTATTTGCCGAAAATGCGCTGGAAGAACATATCGCCCCAAAGCATGGGCTCCAGGTCGTGGCGGTGCAGGATCTCCATCACGCGGTTTAGGTGCGCCAGCATGATCTCCCCCGCGTTGACGTAACCATGCTTATCAAAATAATTGCCGCGCCCCAGCTTCATCGCCTCGTCCATGCCGATATGAATGCGCTTGGTGCGCACGGGAGCTGTCGCCGCAACAATAGCCTTTTCCAAAAACGCATAGACCCGCTCCTCACCGGGGAGCAGGCAGGCTCTATCCTCGCGCATCCCCGAAAAGGAGGGCCATTTCAGGGCATCGATCAAATGCGCCAGGACCTGGATGCAGGGTACCAGCTCTATGCCGAGCGCGAAGGCGTAATCGTCGAGCCGGCGGATATCCGCCTCGCTATAGCGGGAGCGCATATAACCAAAATAAGGCCAGCCCTCGATCTCATAGTTATCCTCATTGTAGAGCATGAGCCGATTCAGACCCATCTGCGCCATACGGCGCAGCATCAGCTTCACGTGGTCCACCGTCATAAGGGTATTGCTCTGCGACACGTCAAACATCACACCGTTGGAGGTAAAATAGCAGGTCTCGCGCGTTTGGTATGCAGTATCGTCAATATGCTGTGCCAGCAGGCTGAGCGCGCGGAACGCGTGTATACGCTCGTCGTAGGTGATCGTCACCGCATCGCCGTTGCGGACCACCGAAAGCGCATTCTCCTCTGCGCGGCAAAACGAGACCCTGATCCCCCCGTCGCACGGTATCATACCAAGATCAGGGGCAACGTAGCTCACGCCCTCTCGCAGCGCCGCGCTCTCCCCCGAAAAATCGAAACAAACAGAAAAAGGGGCCCTTACCATGTTCCGCTCCTTTCGCGGCCACGCAGGCCGCACCGTTTTGCAGAGTTACCTCTGCCCTTGTGCCCATTATACCATATCACTCGCGCGTGTGCGCATCAAATTTGGACAAAAAACATTTGTTTTTGATCATATTCCCGACGAACCGCTCGGGATACCGCTCCGCCGATCTCTGCCCTGAGTCGTTAAAATCGGATTTTTGCACCATTTTTGTGTTTTTTTGCATTGCAAATCCGAACCGTACGCGTTACAATAAAGTCAATAAACCGAAAGGAAGTTGTGCTATGGCAGAATTAAAGCCCTTGCGGCTGACCCCATTTACCACCAAAGAAATAAAGCCCCGCGGCTGGATGAGAAAGCAGCTGGAGATCCAGGCAAAGGGTCTGGCGGGCAATCTGGATAAGATCTGGCCCGACGTGGCCGACAGCAGCTGGATCGGCGGCGCCCACGAGGCATGGGAGCGCGTGCCCTACTGGCTGGACGGCTTCATTCCCCTTGCCTATCTGCTGGAGGACGAGGATATGATCGCCCGCGCCAAAAAATACGTAGATGCCATCATTGCACGTCAACGCCCCGATGGCTGGATCTGCCCCTGCGACGATAAAAAGCGCACCAATTATGATACCTGGGCGCTGATCCTCATTTCCAAGGTGCTGGTGCTGTGGTACGACTGCTCGGGTGACAGCCGCATTCCCGACGTGCTTTACCGCACCATGAAGAATTTTGACAAGCACACCGACGGGTGTATGATCCTGCGTTGGGGCTCCGCCCGTTGGTTCGAGATCCTGTTTGCCCTCTATCGCCTTTATGAATGGTACCCCGAGGAATGGATCATCGGTCTTTGCGACAAGATGGCCGTCATGGGTGTGGACTGGCGCGCTGTGTTTGAAAGCTGGCATTACAGCAAGCCCCGTCCCCGCGCATGGAACTTCCTGCACCACGTTGTCAATCAGGGTATGATGCTGAAAAGCCGCGCCCTTTACAGCCTGCGCACGGGTGAGGATCCCGAGGAGTTTGTAAACAAGGCGCTTTCCATGCTGACCGAAGCGCACGGACAGCCCTACGGCATCTTTTCGGGTGACGAGTGTCTGGCCGGCCGCTCTCCCATTCAGGGCACCGAGCTGTGCGCCGTGGTAGAGACCATGTTCTCCTACGAGACATTGCTCTCCATCACCGGCAATACCGTCTGGGGCGACCGCGCCGAGTTCCTGGCCTTCAATGCTCTGCCCGCCACCTGCTCCCCCGATATGTGGACGCATCAATACGACCAAATGGCCAATCAGATCGCCTGTCGCATCACCCCCCGCGAAAAGATGCACTTTACCACCAACAAGGGCGAGGCGCACCTCTTTGGTCTTGAGCCCGAGTTTGGCTGCTGCACCGCCAACATGGGGCAGGGCTGGCCCAAGCTGGCGCTCTCCGCCTTTATGAGGACCGATAGAGGCATTGCCTCCACCCTGCTTGTCCCCGCCGCTGTCACCACCGAAATCGGCGGCAAGGCCGTATCTGTGGAGCTGGATAGCCGTTACCCCTTCCGCAACACGTTGACCTATACCGTGCGCACCGATGCACCCGTGCGTTTCCCTCTCTCCATCCGCATCCCCGGCTTTGCCAAAGCCGCCACCGTGGACGGAAAAGCCGTACCCGTTGGCGAGTTTTACGTACTGGAGCGGGAGTGGAGCGGCGAGACCACCGTCAATGTCACGTTGGAGTTTGAAACCGAGATGTTCGAGGGCTATGGTAAGATGTTCAGCGTGAAGCGCGGTCCTCTGCTCTTTGCCCTGCCCGTCGGTGACGAGTGGCACCCCTTGGAGTATGAAAAGAACGGCGTGATGCGCAAATTCCCCTACTGCGACTATGAGGTGCTACCCACTACGCCCTTTGCCTTTGGCTTTGCCGATGATCACTTTACGCTCGTGGAAAGAGAACCCGAAGCTGCCTATCTCTTCTCTCCCGACGGTGCTCCCGTGGCGCTGGAGGCGCTGCTTGCCCCTGTAGAGTGGCAGGAGGAGAACGGCCATTGTAAGCCCCTGCCCGAGAGCCGCAAAGCGGTGGGCGCGGCGCAGAAGCTGTGTCTCATCCCCTACGGCTGCACCAACCTCCGCATGACCGTGCTGCCCCTGATCGAGAAATAAACGCAAAAAAGCAGGCCCTTCGCCGTTGGCGAAGGGCCTGCTTTTATTTGCGCTTACAGCTCCTCAACAGAAACCACGCCCTCAATGCCCGCCAGCGCGGTCATCAGCTTGTCGTGGCTCATCTTCATCGGCATTTCCAGCGAGAAGATAGCGCAGGGATTTTTGGTAGCTGCAGCGGATTTGGTGATCTGCAGATCGGTCACATGCACGCGACGGTCGCGCAGATAATCGGTCATCTGTGTCAGCGCCGTTGTCTCCTTGTACTCCACGTACAGATTGATATTGCGCGCACGGGACATAATAAAATACTCAAAGCGAGAAAGCACCAGCTCTACCACCAGGATCAGCGCAGTGGTGATCAGCGCAGCCTCTACGTAGCCGGCACCGATGGCAAGACCCACGATAGCGGAGGTCCAAAGGCCGGCGGCGGTGGTCAGGCCCTTGACCTGACGACGCTTGGTAACGATGATAGTACCTGCGCCGATAAAGCCGATGCCCGCGATCACCTGCGCGCCAAGGCGTGCGATATCGGTGACCTCGTGCAGATAGAGCAGCAGATACTGGCTTGTCAGCATCGTCATTGAGGCACCGAGACAGATCAGAATGTGTGTGCGGAAGCCGGCGGGACGGCGCTTGAATTCGCGCTCGATACCAATGATGCCGCCGCAGACCACAGCCAGGCACATACGGATCATCGCGCCCCACATATGAAATCCGTCAGAAAAACGGATCACCGTGTTCCAGAAATCGTAAAACCCTTGCATTGCAGTCACCTCCTTACAGCTCTTCTACCGAGCGGACATTTTCCACATCGGCGATCAGAGTCAGCACACTGGCATGGTTCATCTTTTTGGGCAAGCGGATCGAAAATACCGCACTGGGCAGATTAGTCGTTCCCTTGTTCTTATGGATCTCCACATCAAAAATACGGATATCCTGCTCCTTGATGGTGGAAATGATCTTTCCCAGATCGTCAAGATGTAAAAATTCAATATTCAGGTTCAGATTACGGGATCGGTTCATCACCAGGCGCTCCACACGGGTCAGTACAATGATAGTCACACTGATGAGCAGACAGCCCAGCAGCGCGCCCTCCACAAATCCGGCACCGATGCAAAGGCCCATACAGGCCGACGCCCAAAGACCGGCGGCGGTAGTCAAGCCCTTGACCTCCTGCTGACCGGTCACGATGATAGTACCCGCACCGAGGAAGCCGATACCGTTGATAACCTGCGCGCCAAGACGCGAGGCATCGGTGGGAGTCAGATTCAGTTTCTGATAGATCCAGGCCCAATCGGTCTGCGCCATCATCGTCAGATACTGACTGATCAGCATTGCCAACGCAGCGCCGATACAGACCAACATATGGGTGCGAAAGCCGGCAGGGCGTCGCTTTCTGCCGCGCTCCAGACCGATCACGCCACCGCAAATAGCCGCAACCCCCAGTCTGAACAGCGTCACATAAACGCCGTTGGAGGCAGTAAGCTGCCGCAGGGGATCCATAAAGCTCAAAAATTCAGGCATAGTCGTATCCTTTCACTCACTGTCATTTTAATTCAGGACAACGCTTCTTCATACAATAAGATCTCTACATCAGTCTCCTGCCCCGCGCGTAGAACGGTGAGCGTGACTGTTTCGCCCGCATAATGGCGATTAACGGCAGCGATCAGCTCCGGCGTGGTGGAAACACGCAAGCCGTCCACTGCCAACACGATATCTCCAACCACGATCTTTCCCATGGCGTTCCCACCGTTGATACCCATCACATATACGCCGTTTGCCGCCATATAATGATAGCCGGGCTGCTGCGTTTCGGAGGAGGCCATGCTGCCGTTGGCATCCGCCTCGTTGGCATACCAAAGCCCCTTGATGCCACCGTGCCCGGTAACACCCAGCAGCGAGCGCCCCTCGGCAATGGGGTTTCTGCCGTTAAAGGAGCCGCTTGCAATGATCTCATCTACAATGACCTTTACACCGTCAATGGGCAAGGCGAAGCCGATACCCTCAAAGGCGGTGCCGCTGAAATCGGTGATCTTCATCACGACAACACCGACCACACGGCCGTACATATCCACCAGCGGTCCACCGGAGTTACCGGGGTTCACCTGCGTATCGGTCTGGATCACCGTCATTTTTTTGGTGACCGAGCCGCTCTCGTTTGCAAGCGCCAGGAGTCGGCGTGTAGCGGAAACAGTACCAAAGGTCGCCGTACCGGCATAATCCAGCTTAGCGGGCGTACCGATGGCAACCACCGCATCCCCTACCAGCAGCTCCGCAGAGCTGCCAAGTGTAGCCGGCACAAGGTCGGTCGCCGCGATCTTGAGAACGGCCACGTCCGCCGCCTCGTTATAGCCGCGCACGGTAGCATCCTGCGCCTTACCGTCAGGCAGGATCACCTGCACCGCTTCGGCATCCTCGATCACGTGATAATTGGTGATGATATAGCCATCCGCGGAATACACAAAGCCGGATCCGATCCCGTTGCCCTTGGCGGTGGTGACCGAAATGCTGACAGCATATTTCTTGGCTGCATCCGCAGCCTCATTGGGGGTCAGCAGACCACTGCTGCCGTCATCCTGTCGCACGTAAATGATGCGCTCCTGCAGCACGTTCCGAATGATCTCAAACTTACCGTCACCCCAAAGCACCGCGCAAATAAGCAATACCATACAAATGGCAAAGGCTACGCCGAATACCGCAAAAAAGTGCAACGGTCTGACGGTTTTGGTTTCGCTTGCGGTCTTGCCGCCAAAATCCCACGCGGTCACGGAGGGATCTTTTTCCTGCAAAGAAGTCGTTTCCTCGGTGGTCACACTCTCGCGCACGCTCTCTGTCGGAGCGGCGTTTTCTGCCGCCTCCGATGCAGCGTCCACGGCGATCCCGTCAGTAGGTGGCTGCAGCTGCGGAGCCTCCTCGGCAGCATCGGCTGCCGCCTCGGTTCTTTTTTCTTCTTCCATACGATCTCCTTTACGCCAAAGGTAAAATGAAATTGAAGCAGCAGTATTTACCCTGCTCGCTCTCTACCCAGATCCGCTCATGGTGTGCATCCATAATGGTCTTGGCAATAAACAGGCCAAGACCCGCACCGCTCTTGTCGAGGCCGCGGCTCTTATCGCCCTTATAAAAACGCTCAAACACGTAAGGCAGGTCATCCTTCGCGATACCCTCACCCTCATTATAAACAGAAATGGCCACACGCTGTTCCTCGGCAAAGCGCAGCGAGACAGAAAGCTTTCCGCCCTCTCTCGAGAATTTTACCGCGTTGTCGCACAGGTTATACAGGATCTGATAGATCGCGTCATAATCCGCCATGGCAAGGATACGCTCCTCATCACAGGAAAACTCCACATCCAAATGCTTCGCCTCGATCTTTGCCTCAAAGGAGATCAGAATGCGACGCGCCATCTCGCAGATATCAAAGGGTCTGAGATCAAATTTGCGATCCCCGGCCTGGATACGGGAAATATCCAGCAGCGAGGTGACCAGACGCGCCAGGCGCTGCACCTCGGTACGGATCAGCTCCAGATAATAGCCGCGCTTCTCGTCCGGGATCGCCCCGGAGAGAATGTTATCGATAAAGCCGGAAATGGTGGTCATCGGCGTACGCAGATCGTGGGATACGTTAGCCACGAAGGTGTTGCGCATCAGCTCCAGGCGCGAGATGGACTCCGCCATATTATTAAACGCACGCGCCAGCTCGGATACCTCATCGTTGCCGCGCACGCGCACGCGCGCCGCATAGTTGCCCTTGGCAAATTCCTTTGCCATACGGCTCATATCCTTCAAGGGACCGATCACGCGCTCGGTCAGAATATAAACTGCCACCAACGCCGCCAGCATGACCCACAGGGAGGCGATCAGAATGGTTTTGATCATCACACCCAGCAGCTCGTCTCTGTTTCTGGAGGAGGCACAGGCAAACACCGTGCCACAGGCATATCCGTCATCGGTATAGACCGGTGCGGTGCGGAAAAAGTGAGCGGTATCAAACACCCCGTCAAGGCTCTGCAGCTCACCCGAGCTACTGCCCGAGTTGACCTCCAGAATAACATTTCGCGGGATCACCGCATCCCCTGCCGTCGCTTCGCCGCCCGGCGTGATCATACGCACCACCGCACCGTCGGTGTTATCCACCAGCAGGATAGTCATATCCTCATCCATTGCGGCAAAGGCGCGGAGCATACGGTCCACATCATCCGAGGTGTTTTCGATCATCTGCCCGAAATCCGTTTTCAGCCCGTTGGAGGTCCTTGCCTCCAAAAATTCCGCAGCGCCCTCGGCTGCGTGCGTCAGCAGCTCCTCCTTAGCACCGGAGGCGTAGCTGTTGACCATGCCGGTCACGATCATCACCAGAATCAGAAAGCTGACGAAAATGATCAGCATAAATGTCGATATATATTTGGCATATACGCTTTTGAACATAGTCGCCCTCGCTTTTATCCTCGCGCGCACTCGCGCGCATATGGGGGATGCCGCCGCAGACGCTTCTGCAGCGGCATCCCGTGATTTAGTTATACAGCTCGAATTTGTAGCCGATGCCCCAGACCGTCTTCAGGGCCCACTTATCCGAAACGCCCTCCAGCTTTTCGCGCAGACGCTTGATGTGTACATCCACCGTACGCGAATCGCCGAGAAAGGCAAAATCCCACACGTGCTCCAGCAGCAGCTCGCGGCTGAACACGCGATTGGGGTTGGAGGCAAGGCAATAGAGCAGCTGCAGCTCCTTGGGGGGAATATCCACCTTTTTGCCGCGCAGCTTCAGCTCAAACTTTTCCTGGCTGATCTCAAAGTTCTCGTACTTGATCACATCCCCCTCGTCGGGCTGCATATGGACCTGATAACGGCGCAGCACAGCCTTGACACGCGCAGAGAGCTCCTTTAAATCAAAGGGCTTGACCACAAAATCATCTGCACCCATCTCCAGGCCCAGCACCTTGTCAAACACCTCGCCCTTGGCGGTGACCATAATAACGGGCTTGCTGGACTCCTTTCGGATCTCGGTCAGCACCTGCTGTCCGTCCATTTTGGGCAGCATGATATCCAGCAGCACCAGATCGGGCGAGCCGACCTTAAAGGCTGTAACGCCCTCCACGCCGTCACCAGCGGTAATCACGTCATAGCCCTCTTTTTCAAAATGCGTTTTGAGAATGTCGCAGATATTGGGATCGTCATCCACGACCAGCAATTTTACTCCAAGCATAAAAAACGCCTCCTCTCGGGTTTCTCTGATTTTATCGGTTCCTTCTGCACGTTGCGTGAAGAAATCTGAAAAGTATGCAAGCTGCTCCTGTAAAAGCAGTTTATTTTTTATATTATAACATAGTTTTTTAATTTTGAAAAGCCCTTTTTTTATAATATCACCAAATTTTTCTTCAAAACCGCCATACTTTGAAAAAAAGCAACGAAATTTGAAACCCCTATTGAAAAAAACACGATCTTGCGGTATAATGAGATGATTGACAAATGAGCGGGGCTCCTGCCCTTTGCAGTAAGGAGATTTTATGAAACTTGGTATCGTAGGACTTCCCAACGTGGGAAAAAGCACTCTGTTCAACGCACTCACCAACGCCGGCGCGGAATCCGCAAACTACCCCTTTTGTACTATTGAGCCCAACGTGGGCGTGGTGGCAGTGCCGGATAGCCGTATGGATTTTCTTGCCGAGATGTATGCACCCGAAAAGTACACCCCTGCCGTGATCGAATTCGTGGATATTGCGGGTCTGGTGCGCGGTGCCTCCAAGGGAGAGGGCCTTGGCAACAAATTCCTCTCTCACATCCGTGAGGTGGATGCCATCATTCACGTGGTGCGCTGCTTCAACGACGATAACATCATTCACGTGGACGGTGCCGTGGATCCGATGCGAGATGTAGAGACCATCAATATGGAGCTGATCTTCTCCGATATGGAGATGGTGGAGCGTCGTATCGATCGCGTAAAGAAGGCAATGAAGGGTGACAAGACCCTTGCCGGTGAGCTGGCCCTGTTTGAGCGGATCTATCAGACCCTCTCCGACGGCTTTACCGCCCGCACCATGGAGCTTTCCGATGACGAGCGCGCCATGCTTTACGACACGCCCCTGCTCACTATGAAGCCGGTGATCTACGCCGCCAACGTCAGCGAGGACGAGGCAGGTATGGAGCCCACCGATAACCCCCATTACGTCAAGCTGAAGGCCTTTGCGGACAGCGAGCACGCCGAGGTGCTGCCCGTTTGTGCCCAGATCGAGGCCGAGATCGCCGAGCTTTCCGGCGAGGAAAAGCAAGCCTTTCTGGA
The DNA here is from genome assembly GCA_015065135.1 of Oscillospiraceae bacterium. Lineage (GTDB taxonomy): Bacteria > Bacillota > Clostridia > Oscillospirales > CAG-272 > Firm-07. The sequence continues at coordinate 20,001 of SVQY01000010.1, read as the reverse complement.
GGCTCTCGGCATTGCCGAGAGCGGCCTGGATCGCCTCATTAAAGCAAGTTATTCCCTGCTGGGTCTGATCAGCTTCCTCACCGCAGGCCCCAAGGAGGTCCGTGCCTGGACCATTGTCCGCGGCACTAAGGCTCCCGGCGCTGCCGGCAAGATCCACAGCGACTTTGAGCGCGGCTTTATCCGTGCCGAGGTGGTGGCGTTTGACGACCTGAAGCGCATCGGCACCATGAACGGCGTTAAGGAGGCAGGTCTGCTGCGCTCCGAGGGTAAGGAATACGTGATGCAGGACGGAGACATCGTTGTCTTCCGCTTCAACGTCTGATGCGCGCCCGCAAAAAAAAGCACGGTGCCGAGCGCATTGCCGCCTGCGCCCACCTGCTCATTGAGGATCCCACCGTACTGAAAGAAGACCCACGCACCCCCTTTGCCGATAAGGAAAAGGCACTGCACCTTGAGATCGGCTGCGGCAAGGGTAATTTTGCCTGCGGCATGGCCGCCAAATATCCCGATGTGAATTTTATTGCGATGGAATGTGTGGCCGATGTGGCCTGCACCGCTTTGGAAAAGGCAGATGCCTGCAAGGAGAGCCGCCCCGACAATCTGCGCTTTCTTATCGGCAACGCCGAAAACCTCACAGAGTGGTTTCCCGCCCATAGCGTGGACTGCCTCTATCTGAATTTCAGCGATCCCTGGCCCAAGGCTCGCCACGCCAAGCGCCGCCTTACCTATCGCGCTTTTTTGGAAAAATACAAAACGGTATTGAAAAAGGACGGCATTTTGCGCTTCAAGACCGACAATGTGGGACTGTTTGATTTCTCGCTGGAGGAGTTTGAGGCAATGGGGCTGCCTATGACCGATCTGACCCGCGATCTGCACAACAGTCCGCAAAACGAGGGCAACGTGATGACCGAATATGAAAAGGCCTGGTCGGAAAAGGGATACCCCATTCACGCCGTGACCGTCCACTTTAAGGAGTAATGCTATGATGATGGAAAGTCTGGTGCTGCGCAACCGCACCTGCCGCAGCTTTGATGAGAGCCAGCCGATCACCCTTGAAACGATGACCGCGCTGGTGGATCTTGCCCGTCGCACCGCCTCGGGCATGAACAAGCAGCCGCTGCGCTACCGTATTCTGACCGAACGCGCGGAGCTGGACAAGATGGTCTGCAACGCTCGCTTCGGCACCGCACTGAAGGATATCAAGCTGCCCCCCGAGAACGGCAAGCCCACCGGTTATATTATGATCTTTACCGACAAAGAAGTGGGCAGCCCCGACACCCTTGCCCTGAAGGACGTGGGCATTGCCGCCCAGACCATTCTGCTTGCCGCTACCGAGCAGGGCTTTGGGGGCTGTATGTTGGGCAGCTTTGATCCGAGCCGTCTGGTGACGGATTTCAACATTCCCGATCGCTATCGCCCCGAGCTGGTGATCGCCCTCGGCAAGCCTGCCGAGCGGGCGCTCCTGACCGATGCCCACAACGGCTCCCTCACCTATTACCGCGATGCCGCAGGCAACCATTGCGTGCCCAAGCGCGGTCTGGACGAGGTGCTGATTTAACAAAAAGGCCGCAAAAAGTGCGAAAAACTCGTACCGTTTGCGGCTTTTTCAAAAATGGAGAGTTCTATGGAAGAAAAATTTGAGCCCTGCGGTGTGCTTGTGATAGACAAGCCTCAAGGCATGACCTCCCACGACGTGGTGGGCAAGGTACGCCGCCTGTATCACACCCGCAAGGTGGGGCACACGGGCACTCTTGACCCCATGGCAACGGGCGTGCTGGTCATTCTGATCGGCAGAGCCGCCAAGGCAGCGGAATACCTGACCGTCCACAACAAGTCCTATTGTGCCAATATGCGCTTGGGGATGACCACAGACACCGAGGACGTCACGGGGCAAATCCTCACCACCTCCGCGGACATTCCCGCCCCTGATCGTGTCAAGGAGGCCGCAAGCTCCTTTGCAGGGGAGATCCTGCAGGTGCCCCCCATGTACAGTGCCCTGAAGGTGAACGGTCAAAAGCTAGTGGATCTGGCGCGCAGGGGCATTGAAATTGAGCGAAAAGCGCGCCCCGTTACGGTACATTCTATCTCCTGTACCCCCTTGGAGAGCGGCGATTACGCTCTTGAGGTGACCTGCTCGGCAGGCACCTATATTCGCACCCTTTGCGCCGATATCGGCAAGGCGCTCGGCTGCGGCGGCGTGATGGCAGCCCTGCGCCGCACCCACACGGGTGAGTTCTCCCTGGAGGAGGCGGTCACCCCCGAGGATCTGGAGGCGATGAGCGACGAGCAGCGCCTTGCCCTGCTCCGCCCCGTGGAGAGCCTGTTTGCGGATCTGCCCGCCGTCTCTCTCCCCGCCTTTTACGAAAAGCTCTGCCGCAACGGCTGCGAGATCTACCAAAAAAAGATTGGTGTTGATCATAAAATCGGCACACGTGTACGACTTTGCGATGCAAACGGCAAATTCTTTGCCCTCGGCGAGGTGCGGGAATTCGAAAACGGCACCGCCCTGCGGGCGATCAAGCATTTCGATATCTGACAAGCAAAATGACCACAGCTCTTGCAAATCCCGCTGCCATATGATAAAATGAAACTGCAATCGCAAGCTTGCAAATTCTATTTTTTACGGAGGACCCGTCATGTTTAAAAATCTGGGCGTACAGCTCTACACCGTCCGTGATTATCTGCAGGATCCCGAGTTTGCGGATCTGGCGTTTGCCAAGCTCCGCGCGCTGGGCTATACCGAGGCGCACACCGCGGGCAACGCCTTTGACGCCAAGCTCTTCGGCGAGCTGCTGCAAAAGCACGGCATCGCCGTGATCGGCACCCACTACAGCTGGGAGGATATTCAGCACGATCCCGAAAAGACCATGGAGATCCACCGTATGTGGGGCACCACCAACATCGGCATCGGCGGTATGCCCTCCGAGCCCCGCAGAGATCTGAATGCCTTGAAGGATTTTATCCGCGATTTCAATAAAGCGGCGGAGCTTTACGCCAAGCACGGCTTCCGCACGACCTATCACAACCACAACTTTGAGTTCATCCGCATAGACGGCAAAAAGACCATCATGGACCTGCTCTACGAGGGGCTGGATCCCGCCACAACCTCCTTTGTGCTGGACACCTGCTGGGTAGCAGCCGGCGGCGGTGACGTAGTGGACTGGATGGAAAAGCTGGAGGGCAGAATCGATATTCTACACCTGAAGGATATGTACCTCAAGCGCGATAAGGACGAGAAGCATCTCGTGCCCGCCATCACCGAGGTGGGCAACGGCTCGGTCGCCTGGGATCGCGTGCTGAAGGCCGCCGAGAAGATCGGAGTCAAGCACTATGTGGTAGAGCAGGATAACAACTGGGCAGGCACACCCTTTAACAGTCTGAAGATCAGCGCAGACTTCCTTGCGAAGTATATGAAGTAATACGAAAAGCCAGCCGAACGGCTGGCTTTTTGTTATCAAATTCGGCGCACGTGTACGGATCTCGCGTGCATTCCCTCCCACGGCCGCTTCGCCGTGTCAACCTGCGGTTGCATCTTTTGCACACCGGGGGTGCTTGCGCTTCTGCTCTTTCTATGCTATGATAGAAACAGAAAGCGAGGTGTTTTTATGCATATTGGTAACACGATCCATCAGCTTCGGACAACGGCAAAGCTGTCGCAGGAGCAATTTGCGGAGCTTTTTCACGTCTCGCGCCAGTCGGTGCAGAAATGGGAAAGCGGTACGGCGCAGCCCGAGCTGGACAAGCTGGTCGCCATCGCCAGACACTTTGACGTTTCGTTGGATGCTCTGATCCTTGGCAACGACAACCGCGTGGTGGAGGAGATGCAGTACAACAAGACCGTAAAGCCCAGCTATGCCAATATGCACGACTGGGAGTTTTATTCCTCCAACCTCCAGACCGAATACCGTCAATCTGTTGAAGAAGGGCTTGACATTGAAGCCTATAAGGAGCTGTTTGACGCCGTCAGACTGCTTCCTAAAAACGAGATCAAGAAGCGACTTGGTGATATCCTGTTCGACATTGTATTGCACGCCAAGCAAAAAGAGGGCTACCCCTATATCGAGCCCTCTGATCTTGAGGGCATCCGTGCGTTGCGTCATCCTTATACCGTTTCGGGCGCAGCTGACAAAAATCACCTTGCAAGCAAGATCGGCGGCGCGTGGCTCGGGCGCATCTGCGGCTGTATGCTGGGCAAGACTGTGGAGGGTATGCGCACCGATGAGCTTATCCCCTTTCTCAAAGAAAGCGATAACTATCCTATGCATCGCTATATTTATCGTAGCGATCTGCGGGAGGGCGTGGCAGAAAAATACCGTTTTCCCCTGAAGGGACGCCCCTATGCCGACGAGATCGACGGCATGCCCGTGGACGATGACACCAATTACGTGGTGCTGGCACAGAAGATCGTTGAAAAATACGGCAGAGCGTTCACCGCCCTTGACGTAGCACGGGCGTGGCTGAAATATCAGCCCAAGGATGCCTATTGCACCGCGGAGCGCGTGGCATTCTGCAATTTTGTAAAGGGTTATGAGCCCCCGCAGTCGGCAATCTATCAGAACCCCTACCGCGAGTGGATCGGTGCGCAGATCCGCGGCGACTATTTCGGCTACATCAACCCGGGCGATCCCGAGGCAGCGGCGGAAATGGCCTTTCGGGATGCCTCGATCTCCCACGTCAAAAACGGCATTTACGGCGAGATGTGGGTGGCCGCTATGCTGGCGGTGGCAGCGGTGACCGACGACATTGAGGACATCATTCGGGGCGGTCTTGCCGAGATCCCCCACACCTCCCGCCTGCACGAAGCGATCACGGGCATACTGGAGGGGTACCGCAACGGCGTGAGTGAGATCGCGTGCTTTGCCCATATTCACGAAAGATTTGATGAACATTCGGGACACGATTGGTGCCATACCATCTCCAACGCGATGGTGGTGACGGCGGCTCTGCTTTACGGTAAGGGTGATTTCGGTCGCTCGATCTGCATGGCAGTAGAGACCGGCTTTGACACCGACTGCAACGGTGCCACGGTGGGCTCGATCCTGGGACTTGCAAAGGGCGCAGCAGGCATTCCCGCCTACTGGACGGAGCCCTTTAAGGACATCCTACACACCTCCATCTTCGGTATCGGCACCGTGAAAATATCGGATCGTGTCAAGCTGACGCTCTCGCACATCAAACAATCATAACCACCGGCTAAGCCGGTGGTATGCGCAAGCCCCTCCGGGGCATAACACCGGCAACATCTGGGGATGTACTGAATGATTATCAATTGCACAAAGCGCCCTGCCGCCGGATATCTGGCTACAGATCGCCTCCCTTGTGTAAAGGGAGGTGGCTTGCGTAGCAAGACGGAGGGATTGTAAAAGTTGGATTTGCGCTCCAAACAATCCCTCAGTCGCTAACGCGACAGCCCCCTTTACACAAGGGGGCCTTACAGCTAAAGCTTTTTATTCCACCTCCTCAGGTGGTGGTTTATTTCCGCTAAAGCTACAATAAAAAAGCCCGCACGTTTGCAAACGTGCGGGCTTTTTGTCATCAAATTCTGTACACGTGTGTAGATTTCATCGACCCGTCGGCGGAAATTTCGTGCAGCGTGCCGCCTGTGGCGCCGCCGCGCCAATAGGTGCAATATCCCGTTTTCAGACCGTAGCCGAGGGTCACGCCCTGCCACCGAACGATACTGTCCACCTTGTGCTGATGCCCTGCAAACACGGCGCGGCAATCGGCCGCCTTGGCGGCTTCAAAGAGGGCGTGATCAGGGTCGGTAAAGCCGCCCTCACCCATATGCTCGGGATAAAAGCCCACGTCCCCTTCTCTGTCTGTGGTGACGTCGGTGCCCTGTGTATAGCCGTACTTACGCTGCAACGCTTCATAAAAGGCGTGGATCTGGATATGCAGAAAAACAGCATTTGGCAAGCCCCTTACCGCGTTGCGGTAAAAGTCCACCTGATCGGGGTAGATGCCGTTTTCGTGCGTGAGCAGATCATAGTCAACATTGTCGGGCTGCACCCCCTCCTCGGGGGCGGCGGGATTGCCCACGTTATGGCAGCCGTTGCTATCCAGCATGGCGAGGGCAAAGGCGGGCACACCGTTTTTGGTCAGATAAACAGCATAGTTAGAGTTACCCGTTACCGCCCCTCGAACAAAGAGGCAATGAGGAGCGCTTTTCAGCTGCTCGCATTGCCAATTCACCCCCATACGGGATTCGTTATCGTGATTTCCGAACACGGGCGCCCACGGGATCCCAAAGCTCTCCATCAGCTCGATCAGCTCCCGCAGCATCAGCCCCGCATCGTCAAACTCGCCGTAGACGTTATCCCCCGTGAGCAGGATCAGATCGGGCTGCGTTTCTCGCACCAGGGTGCGCACGTGGGCATAAGTGCGCTCCTCCATACCGTATACGCCATGCTTGAAATACGCCCCCTTGATCTGGCGATCTCTTGTGGCGTTGCGGATGTGGGTCAGATCCACCGTCTGCATATCGGTCAGCTGCAGCACGCGCATGGGGCGATCTGCGGGCATTTCTTGCAAAAATCCGTACCCGTTCTCGGTTTTTTGCCAATTCTTCATATGCTTACCTCTTATTTCAATGGCGCACGCCGCGTTGCGGTGTGCGCCATTTTGAATCAAAGATTGAAATACTTCTTGGCGTTGCCGTAGCTGACTCCCTCGATCAGCTCGCGGAGTGCCTTTTCGTCACAGGGAAACTCGCCGTTCTCCACCCAATCGCCCACAAGGTCGCAGAAGATGCGACGGAAATACTCGTGACGGGGGTAGGAAAGGAAGCTGCGGGAGTCGGTCAGCATGCCGAGAAAATTGCCAATGGAGGCAAGCCCCGCAAAGGAGCGCATCTGCTCGCGCATACCGTCCAGGCGATCCTGGAACCACCAAGCGCTGCCCTGCACCACACGGGGGGCGCCGCTCTCATTGCCGGTAAAGGCACCGCAAAGAGTGGCAACTGCGTCATTATCCGACCCGTTCAGGGAGTAAAGGATGGTACGGGGCAGGCCGTCGCAGCCGTCCAGATAGTTCAGCAGATCCGCAAATTCGGCGGTATTGTTGGCACCGTGGATGATATCGTAGCCGGTATCGGGCCCGAGGCGACGGAGCATACGGTTGTTTGGATTGCGGTATACACCGAAGTGCAGCTGCATCACCATGCCGCGGCGAACGTATTCACGGCCGAAGAAGCGGAGCATCTGGCAGACGAACAGTCTGACCTCCTCCTCGGTCACGTTCTTGCCGTCGCTTTCCAGCGCATGGGCAAAGATCTCCTTGGCGTGGAACTCGTCGGGAACGACGAAACGGAAGTTATCCAGCGCGTGGTCGGCGGCACGGCAGCCCAATGCCTGAAAACGATCCAAAGACACGCGATAGGCCTCCAGCAGGCTTTCGTAATCGGTGATCTCCACGCCGTTGGCGGCGCCGAGGGCGGCGATATACGCCTTGATGCCCTGCTTGCCCACGGCAAGACCCTTATCGGGGCGGAAGGAGGGGGCGACCAGAGTGGCAAAGCCCTCCTCTTGCAGCTGCTTATGATACGCCAGGCTATCGGCAGGATCGTCGGTGGTGCCCACCATAGTAACGCCGGAGTTGACGATCAGATTGCGGGCGCTCATTTTGGGATCCGCCAGCTTTTCGGCGGTGATCTGCCAGATGGCGTCGCAGTTCTCCTCGTTCAGGATCAGCTCGCAGTCAAAGAAGCGGCGCAGCTCCAGATGGCTCCAATGATAGAGGGGGTTGCCGGCCAGCTTCGGCATACAGCAGCAGTAGGCGCGGAATTTTTCGTAATCCGAGGCATCCCCGGTGATGAATTTTTCGGACACACCGCAGGAGCGCATAGCGCGCCACTTGTAATGGTCGCCGTAGAGCCAGACCTCGGTAATGTTGTTATAGCGCTTATCCTCTGCGATCTCCTTGGGAGAAAGATGGCAATGATAGTCGATGATGGGCTGCTTTGCCGCATAATCGTGATACAGATGCCGCGCGGTCTCGGTGCGCAGCAGAAAATCCCGGTCCATAAAAGCTTTCATTGGCGAAAACCTCCCCAAAATATACTATCTGCATTGTACCATAAAGGGGCACTACTTGGCAAGGCGATTTTGAAAATAAATAGAATTTTACAATATACAAAATAAAAGAATTGCATTTTGGCGCAGAGTATGATATAATAAATTATCTATTATCACTTATGCAAGGAGGGAGACGATATGCGCGCGAATTTTCATGCTCACACGAGCTTTTCCTTTGACGGTTGCCCCGAGGCTACCGTGGATGCCATGTGCGAGAGCGCCATTGCCCATGGGCTATCCCTCATCGCCCTCACCGACCATTGCGACATCAACGGCGAGATCGAGGGGATTTACCCCGTACTGGACAAGGAGGGCGTTTTTGCGGCGGTGCAGGCCGCCAAGCAAAAATACGCCGACCGCCTGACCGTCCTGTTCGGTGTAGAGCTGGGGCAAGCGACACAGTACCCTGCCGAGGCCCGTGCGCTGCTGCAGAAGTATCCCTACGATATCGTGTTGGCCTCCCTGCACAATCTGGCACACACACCCGATTTTTATTACATGAGCAAGCCTGATGCGGAGTTCCCCGCTCCGCAGCTCTCCGAGATGACCGACAGCGAGATCGGTGCGCTCTTTTCCCGTGTGCTGGAGGAAACGATGGCGCTGCTTGATTTTGACGGCATCCACGTACTGACGCATCTTACCTATATGCATCGCTACGTGCGCCGCGTAGGCAAGGAGCTGGATTTCGGCAGCTTTACCCCGGCACTCACCGCACTGTTCGAGAAAATGATCCGTCGGGGCGTGGCTCTGGAGCTGAACGTTTCCACCCTTTACCGCGAGGGGGTCACTATGCCCACACCCGAGCTGATCGCATTGTACCGCCGCACGGGCGGCAGGCTGATCTCGGTAGGCTCGGATGCCCATCACCCGGATCGCGTGACCTTTTCCTTTGACCGCGCCGCCGAGATCCTCCGCGATTGCGACTTCACCGAGCTGGCCGTTCCCACCGCAAACGGCATTCTTACATTTCCGATTTAAAGGAGAACCCAAATGCAACAAGCCGATTTTAACGAATTCAGCCTGCTCTATCCCACGCCGGAGACCAGACGCGCCCATTTCGAGGGCACCGACGTTCCTCGTGTGGATGAATTTACCTTGGAGGAGCTGGGGCTTCCCACCGTGCTCCCCCTGAAAAATACCAAGATCTCAGAGCATCTGACCACCGATCCCGAGGTGATCCGTTACCGCCAGGAGGTCTTTGCCGACCTGCTCGCCCACGAGGAGATCGGTAAAACGCTGAACAAGCTGATGCCGGTCCTGTTCGACATCATGGAGCTGCGCCGCCTGGAAAACGATAACGGCGACACCACCGATTACCTCTCCAGTATGACAGAGATCGAGCTATATATCTCCAGCATCGACATTTTGCACGAGGGCCTCGGCGGCAAGAGCTACGATAGCTCTGCCTTCACCAGGCTTTCCAAATATATCGCGGAGCTGGTGGAAAGTGAGTATTACGCCGAGCTCAATCAGCGCCTTTCCGAGTTGACCGCACGTGTGCGCGAGATCCGCAGCGTAACGGTAGGTGTCAACCTGGATGCGCAGCTGCGCCCCAAGGATGCGGGCGTGCTCTCGATCAATCCCGAGCATTTCCGCTCGGGCGACACCCTGCACAAGATCCTGCGACTGAATTTCAAGGACGATCAGTACACCTGCATCGCCGATCTGACCCCCTTTGGCAAGAAGCAGAGCGAGAACCAGAAAACGGCGCTCTCTCTCGCCTTCAACTCGGCCATCAACGAGGTCTACCGACAGTCGCTGCGCTCCTGGAAGCGGATTGTGCAGACCTACGTGCTGGAAAACACCGATTTCCTGCTGCACCTGCTCCCCGAATTCGAGCTGCTGCTGAAGGGCACCAATCTGATGCGCGCGCTGAAGATCAAGGGCAACACCATTTCGCGGCCCACGCTCCTGCCCGCGGCCGAGCGCGCCTTCAGCGCCGTAGGCCTTTACAACCCCGAGGTGGCGCTGAAGATCAGCGACCCCATCGTGACCAATGATCTGGTCTTTGACGAGGCGGCCACCATCTACGTGCTGACCGGCCCCAACCGCGGCGGCAAGTCGGTGATCACCTGTGCCTGCGGCCTGTGTCAGGTCATGGCGCAGCTGGGACTTTTCGTGCCCGCTGCTTCGGCCACCATAAGCCCCGTCGATGCCATCTTTACCCATTTCCCCACCGGCGCCGACGATACCATTGACAAGGGCCGTCTCGGCGAGGAATGCGCAAGACTTGGCGAGATCTTCGACGAGATCTCCTCGCAAAGCCTTGTGCTGCTGGATGAATCTCTCTCCTCTACCGGCTCCTTCGAGGCCTCCTATATTGCGGCAGAGGTGCTTTCCGGCCTTTCCCGCGTAGGCTGCCGCTGCATCTTCTCTACCCACCTGCACGAGCTGGCGGCGGAGATCGACAACATCAACGCCCGCACCAAAGCGGCGGGTGGCGCCCCCATCGACACCCTGGTGGCGGGCATTGAGGAGGAGGGACGCCGCTCCTTCTGCATTACCCGTACCAAGCCGGACGGCAAGAGCTATGCCCGTGACATTGCAGAAAAATACGGCCTGACCTACGACAATATCGTAAAAAAACTAAAATGATTGGAGAATTGTGATGGATAACTTTCTGAAGCTTTTAGAGGATAACGCAAATCTGACCCACGAGCAGCTTGCCGTGATGTGCAAGAAGGAAGTGGGCGATATCAAAAAAATGATCAAGCAGTACGAGGATGAGGGTGTCATCCTCGGCTATAAGACGATGATCGACTGGGATAAGACCGACCGCGAGTATGTCAGCGCACTCATCGAGGTCAAGATCACCCCTCAGCGCGACCGCGGCTTTGACCGCGTGGCAGAGCGCATCTACAGCTATCCCGAGGTACAGAGCCTGTACCTGATGTCGGGCGGCTACGATCTCGCCGTACAGATCGAGGGCAAGACCATGAAGGAGGTCGCCTTCTTTGTGGCACAGAAGCTGGCACCTATCGAGGACGTGATCTCCACCGCCACCCATTTCGTGCTGCGCAAGTACAAGGATAAGGGCGTGATCTACGGCGTGGTGGATGTTGACGAGAGAGGAAACTGCAACTGATGATCGATTATAGCTCTGTTCTTTCAAAAACCGTCGTGGAGCTGAAGAAGTCCGGCATCCGGAAATTCTTTGACCTGCTCAACGACGAAAGCATGAAGGATGTGGTCGGTCTCACCGTCGGCCAGCCCGACTTTGTGACCCCCTGGCACATCCGCGAGGCAGGCATCGAGAGCCTGCAAAAGGGCAAGACCTACTATACCGGCAACGCCGGCACCCCCGAGCTGCGGCAGGAGATCTGCAACTATCTTGCGCGCCGCTTTCAGCTGACCTACAAGCCTGCCGAGACCCTGGTCACGGTTGGCGGCAGCGAGGCCATTGACCTTGCCATCCGCGCGCTGATCGAGCCGGGTGACGAGGTGATCATCCCCACCCCCTGCTTTGTCTGCTACGACCCCATCGTGCGGATGCAGGGCGGTATTCCCGTGATCGTAGAGACCAAATTTGAGGAAAAATTCAAGCTGACCGCCGAGGCGCTCCGCGCCGCCATCACCCCCAAGACTAAAATGCTGGTGCTGGCCTACCCCAACAATCCCACCGGCGCTATTCTGACAAAGGATGAGCTGGAGGCGCTGGCAGAGGTGCTACGGGACACCAACATCGTAGTCCTCTCCGATGAGATCTATGCCGAGCTGACCTACGGCCTGCAGCACACCTCCATCGCTTCTATCGACGGGATGTGGGAGCGTACCATTCTCGCCAGCGGCTTTGCCAAGGCCTATGCTATGACAGGCTGGCGTATGGGCTATCTGGCAGCGCCCGAGCCCCTTTTGGAGCAGATGCTGAAGATCCATCAGTACGCCATTATGTGCGCCCCCACTACCAGCCAGTTTGCCGCTGTGGAGGCGCTCCGTAACGGTGACGAGGATATTCTGACCATGCGAGAGGAGTACAACCGTCGCCGCCGCTACATCTACGAGGGCCTCAAAAGGATCGGCATCGACTCCTTTGAGCCGGAGGGCGCCTTTTACATCTATCCCGACCTGCGGAAATTCGGTCTTTCCAGCGATGAGTTCTGCAACCGCTTGCTATATGAGCAGCGCTGCGCCATCGTGCCCGGCACCGCCTTTGGCGAGAGCGGAGAGGGCTTTGCGCGCATCTCCTACGCCTACTCGGTGAAGCATATCACCGAAGCTCTTTCCCGTATTGAAAAATTCGTGAAATCCCTGCAGAAAGAGCAGTAAAATGAGCAAAACCCCGTCAAACGGTATGCGTTTGACGGGGTTTTATATTTTTTTGACGGCGGATATACAATCGGCGCACAAAGGAACGGGGCTCCTTGCCTCCACCTCTGCACCGCACAAGCGGCACACAGCTCGCTTGGCGCGGATCAGAATGTGAGCTCCTTCCGCATCCAGCGAAATAACCAGAGGGTCTCCTTCCACAATATTCAACGCTCTGCGATATGGCGCGGGGATCACAACACGTCCCAATTTATCCAGCCGAGGGTCTTTCATAATCCATTCCTTTCACGCCTTTTTGCTGATTTTATCACATTTTCCTCTTATTGTCAAGTGCAAATTGCACTATATTTATTATGTGTAAAAATAAAGTATATATATCCGTGTTAAAATTGTGTATAATAAAGTAAAACAGAACGAAAGAGGTGAACTATTTGTTTGAAGTAAAAAAGCCGGAACACATCAATAAAACCTTTCGTATGCCTGTTGACCTTGTAAAACGACTTGAGATTTTGGCTCAAGCAAAGCAAGTATCGTTAAACAATCTCATTATTCAATGTTGCGAATATGCTCTTGACAATCTTGACAACAACACCAACAACAAGTAACGCGCCGCTGCAAACAGTGGCGCGTTACTTGTTTTAAAAGACACATAGACTCTAAGCTTGCCGGTTTTGTGCCATCAAAACGGGGAGAGATGAGCGCGTGATTTTACTGCATTTTATGCAAAAAACGCATACCGTTACGGCACTTTTACGAAAATTCACCCTCTCGCACCGCAAAGGCCTTTTCCAGCGCCCCGGAAAGCAGCACCGCCACCGAGGAGACCAACAGATCGATCTCCTTCGGTGAAACAAAAAAGCTCCTGCCCTCCTCCAGCGTCTTGCGCAATTCTGCGGAAAAATCCTGCGGCTCATACCCGGCGCGGTGCAGCGCATCAAAAACCAGAGTAGAGGAATCCACCACCGTCGGCACACCCAGCGCCATCACCGGCACGCCGACCGTTTCTGCGTTCAGCGCCTTGCGGCGGTTGCCGATCCCCGAGCCGGGATGAATGCCGGTATCCGATAGCTGCACCGTGGTGCTGAGTCGCTCCACCGAGCGAGCGGCCAACGCATCCACCGCAATGACCAGATCCGGTGCCGCGGCTTTGACCGCGCCCTTTACCAGCTCTACCGTTTCCAGACCCGTCTGCCCCAAAACGCCGGGTGTCAGTGCCGAGATCTCACAGAGCCCCACTGTGGAGAAAAGGGCGTGATCCATACGGCGCAGATGCCTTGTAACGGCCAACCGCCGCACGGTTTCGGGGCCAATGGCATCCGCCGTGATATCACCGTTTCCAAGGCCGCAGACCAACACCGAAAACTGGCCCCCGATCCGCTTGCCGCACATCCGCTCGGCCATTTCGCGGATCTCCACCGAGAGTGCGCAGCGCACGCGATCAAATTCCGAATCGCTCAGCATCCGGATCTCGCCGCATTCCAGCGTTACGTAGCTTCCTTGCGGCTTGCCGATGCGTGCGGCAGCCGCCTCGCTGCGCACCTGCACGTGCAGCAGTCGGCAGCCGCCGCATTCGCTCTTTCTGACCCGGATACCGTCCCCTTCTCTGTCTCCGCCGCATTCGGTAGCCAGATCGCTACGTGCGAATTCCTCCATCTTTTGCCCTCGCTTTCGCCTTTAATTTAATATAATATTTCCTTTTTTTGTTTTTCCTATGTGTAAACTGCCTAATTTTATATCAAAACATTGTGCAAGTGTCCAAACCTTTTCTTTTTGTAGCCGCAAATGCTTGAATTTGAACGCGGGTTGTGTTATAATATGGAATGTTAAAATGGCACCGAAGTGTGTGCCGTGTTTTCAACATCCAAGTCAAGGAGGATTACCGAAATGACGAAACGAATCGTAGCGCTGATCCTGTGTGTCGCCACCGTCCTGCTCTGCCTGGTCGGTTGTGCCAAGCACGAAGAGGATAAGGGCGCATACATCCGTATGTACCTGACCGAGCCGGTCTATGACGTAGACCCTCTGCAGGCCTTTGACAACGAGGCTTCTCTGCAGCTGATAAGCCTGCTCTTTGAGGGCTTGTTCTACGCCGATGAAAACGGCAAGCCCAAGAAGGCTCTGGTCGATAAATACGACTATGAGGAGAACGAGGAGGAGGCCGAGTACATTCTGACGCTGACCCTCAACGAAACCAAGTGGTCTGACGGTGTTACCGTGACCGCAAACGACGCGCAGTTCTCCTTCCGTCGTCTGCTCACCCCCGGCTCCGCTCATCCCGCCGCTTCCATGCTCTACGACATCAAGAACGCCCGTTCTATTGCAGAGGGTAACGATTCGATCGACCATCTGGGTGTTACCGTTGTGGACAACTCCACCCTGGAGATCGCCTTCGAGCATCCCATCGATGTGGACGAGTTCCTGCTGGTGCTGTGCAGCCCCGCTCTCTACCCCCTGCGCGACGATATCATCGATGCCAATCCCGACTGGGGCAAGAAGAACACCACCATCATCACCAGCGGCCCCTTCATGGTCCGTTCGATGGACTACACCTATCAGGATGGCTTCATTCTGGAGCGTAACAGCTACTACTACCGCGACCGCACCAAGGACGACCTTGACAAGTATGTTCGCCCCTACCGCATCGTTGTAGATTACTCCACCGATCTTTCCGAGCAGTTTGCAAAGCTCGGCAGCTCCGAGGCCGGTGCGCTCTACTATTTCGGCCGCATTCCGCTTGATGTCCGTCAGGGCGGTGAGTTCTCCCTGGAGGATGTAGAGGTGACCAATGCCGCTTCTACCCACGTTTACTACCTGAACGAGAACGCTGTAATCAACGGCGAGAAGCTGTTTGCCAAGAAGGAAGTCAGACAGGCGCTGTCTCTGGCCATCGACCGTCAGGCCATCGCCGAGGCAATGACCTACGCCATCGCTGCCAACGGCCTGGTTCCCTACACCCTGCGCAACAGACCCGACAAGAAGGCTGAATTCCGTGAGAAGGCCGAGTCCTACATTACCGCCACCGCGAACTTTGATCAGGCCAAGGATCTGCTCTCTGCGGCAGGTGTAAAGGCCAGCTCCTATGCCTTCTCGATCACCGTTGCCTCCTACGACGAGGATCACATTGCTATGGCAAACCTGGTGAAGGCCGCATGGTCCTCCCTTGGCTTCAACGTCACGCTGAACATTCTCACCCCCTTCGAGATCATTGAATACGTTGACAACGACAAGAACCCCACTACCCCCGATGTTGCGGTCGCTACCGGCGTTTTTGAGAATCCCTACAAGGATGCCATTGACGATCTGGTATACACCACCGAAAAGGACGGTGTTGTGACCGAGCACGTGGTAGACGTGATCGCTCTGGACCTGGTTGCCTACTCCCCCGATGCCTTCTCTTACCTGGCACCCTTTGCCAAGGCATTCTCCGGCAATAAGTTCAATACGATCGACTACACGCTGACCGGCCATATCACCGGCTACGACAGCGAGACCTACAACAACAAGATCGAGGAAGCCTACGTGGCTGAGAGCTTTGAGGATCGCGCCGCACGCCTGCACGAGGCGGAGGCCATCCTGATGGACGAGATGCCCGTTATCCCGATCGTATATAACCAGAACGCTACCGTGAAGGCCAAGGGCCTTTCCAAGCTGGACAGCAGCTTCTACTGCGCTACGATCCTGACCGAGGCGAAGCTGAAGAATTACTGGGACGTTGCTCTGCGCGATCAGTTCGTTGTTCTGGAAGAAGAAGAGGAAGAAGAATAATTTTTCCGAAAGCAAGGACCTGCCACCAATGTGGCAGGTCCTTTTTTACTAAATTCTTCATTCTTTTATTTATAATATTTGAGGGAAACGGTAGACAAAATGGCAAGAATGTGTTATACTTATTCTGTATGAAACAAGGCGGAGGTGATGGCGTGAATATCCTGGATCTGTACCCCGGCGGCTTCGCTTCCTGCTGCTATCTTCTCACCGAGGGAGCCGATGCCGTGCTGATCGATTGCTCCGCGCCGGAGGCCGCCGTTGCCGCTGCGCTGCAGGAGCAGCATGCCACCCTGCGTGCCATTCTTTGCACCCACGGTCACTTTGATCACATTCTGACCGCCGATGCTCTTCGCGAGCGCTTTGCTGTTCCGCTTTATCTGCACGAGGCAGATGCCGAGATGCTGACCGATAGCAACAAAAACGCCTTTACCACCTTCTTTGGTTACAGTAAGGAGTGGCGACCTGCAGAGCACATCTTTGCAGACGGTGATCTGCTCCGCTTCGGTGCCATCTCGCTGACCGTACGCCACACACCCGGGCACTCTATGGGCTCCTCCCTTCTGCTCGGCAACGGCGTTGCCTTTACCGGCGACACGATCTTTGCAAACGGCTTTGGCCGGGCAGATCTTTACGGCGGCAGCCAGGCCGATCTCTATCGCTCGCTTCGCGCGCTGCAAGCGCTGCCACGTGGGACCATCATCTATCCCGGTCACGGCGAGAGTGCCACGCTTGGCGATGCCCTTGACCGCATCTTTTAAAAATTCAGAATTTGAGGTATAAACATGTTAGACACAACTGCACTTGCTGAGCTGCTTTTCCCCCACGTGACCCTCACCCCTGCGGATATGGAGGCGCGCTTCCCCGTCCGCGAGCTGCCTGAGGGCGCAGTGGTCTCCCGTATGGCACCCAGCCCCACCGGCTTTGTTCATCTGGGCAACCTGGTACAGGGTCTGACCTCCGAGCGGATGTGCCATCAGTCGGGCGGTCTGCTTTTCCTGCGCGTGGAAGACACCGATGCCAAGCGTGAGGTGCCCGGCGCGGTAAAGACCCTCATCGAGGGGCTGAAGCACTATGACATCAACTTTGACGAGGGCGCCACCATTGACGGCGATGCGGGCAATTACGGCCCCTACCGCCAGCGCCAGCGCGTGGAGATCTACCACGTATATGCCAAGCAGCTGGTGCTGCAGGGCGAGGCTTACCCCTGCTTTTGCACCGAGGAAGAGCTTGCCGACATCCACGCAAAACAAGAAGCGGAGAAGGCAAACTTCGGCTACTTCGGCAAATGGGCGGTCTGGCGTGACCGCTCGATGGAGGAGATCAAGGAGGCGCTCGACAAGGGTATGCCCTATGTGCTGCGCTTCCGCTCTACCGGCTCGATCGAGAACAAGATCAAGTTCACCGACCTGATCAAGGGCAATCTGGAGCTGACCGAGAACGACATCGACCACGTGCTGCTCAAATCGGACGGCATTCCCACCTACCACTTCGCCCACGCGGTGGACGATCATCTGATGCGCACCACCCACGTGGTTCGCGGTGACGAGTGGCTGCCTACTCTGCCCTTCCACCTGCAGCTCTTCCGCTCTCTCGGCTTCAAGCCCCCCAAGTATCTGCACATCGGTCCTCTGATGAAGATGGACGGCGAGAGCAAGCGCAAGCTCTCCAAGCGCAAGGACCCTGAGCTGGCGCTGACCTACTACCGCGCCGCAGGCTTCCCCGTCCAGTCGGTCTACGAATACCTGATGACGGTGCTGAACTCCAACTTTGAGGATTGGCGCCGCGCCAACCCCGATGCCCCCGTGGATAGCTTCAAGTTCTCTCACAAGAAGATGAATCCCGCAGGGTCTCTCTTTGACGAGGCTAAGCTCCGCGACGTTTCCAAGAACGTGATCTCCCGCATGAGCGCCGAGCGCGTTTACGATGAGGTGGTCTCCTTTGCAAAGGACTATGACGAGGCGCTTTACGCCCACCTCACCGCCGATCCCGATTACGCCAAGTCCATTCTGGCCATCGGCCGCGGCGGCAAAAAGCCCCGCAAGGATTTTGCCGTCTGGACCGACGTGAAGCCCTATCTGGACTTCTTCTATGACGACTGGTTCACCGTGACCGACGCATACCCCGAGCAGTTCAGGACCGCAGACATCAAGGCAGCGCTGGAGGGCTTCAAGGCGACCTTCAACGAGGCCGACGACGCCACCGTCTGGTTTGACAAGATCAAGGCCGTTGCCGATTCTATGGGCTTTGCCTCGGATATGAAGGCGTACAAGGAGAACCCCGCCGCCTATGGGGGCAGCGTTGCCGACGTGAGCATGTTCCTGCGCGTGGCGGTGACCGGCAGAATGAATTCCCCCGATATGTACTCCGCCATGCAGATCCTCGGTAAGGATCGCGTGTTCGCGCGCATCGACGCTATGCTGCAGAAGCTGTAAAATCTATAAAGAACAGGTATAAAAAAATGGAAGAGATCATTGCAAGCAACTTTATACACGATATCATTGACGAGGATCTGCGCCTGAACCCCGAGCTGAAGATCCACACCCGCTTCCCTCCGGAGCCCAACGGCTACCTGCACATCGGCTCCGCCAAGGCGATCATGATTAACGTGGAGACCGCAAAAAAGTACGGCGGTCTGTTCAATCTGCGCTATGATGACACCAACCCCACCAAGGAGGATACCGAGTACGTGGACTCCATCTACGAGGATCTCTGCTGGCTGGGTGCCACCCCCACGGGCGGCGTGTTCTACGGCTCGGATTACTTTGACAAGTGCTATGAGTTTGCCATCAAGCTGATCAAGGAGGGCAAGGCGTACGTCTGCGATCTTTCCGCAGAGGAGCTGCGCGCCACCCGCGGTACCCTGACCGAAAAGGGCACCGAAAGCCCCTACCGCAACCGCACCGTGGAGGAGAACCTGGATCTCTTTACCCGTATGAAGAACGGCGAGTTCCCCGATGGCTCCAAGACCCTGCGTGCCAAGATAGACATGGCATCCCCCAACATCAATATGCGCGACCCTGCCATCTACCGCATCGTGCGCGCACACCATCACCGCCAGGGTGACAAGTGGTGCATCTATCCCCTCTACGACTACGCGCACCCCATTCAGGATGCGCTGGAGGGCATCACCCACTCCCTTTGCTCCCTGGAGTTTGAGAACCACAGACCCCTTTACGAGTGGGTGGTGGACAACATCGGCTTTGAGAAAAAGCCCAAGCAGCGCGAGTTTGCCCGTCTGAACATCACCAACACGGTCATGTCCAAGCGCTATCTGCGCTCCCTGGTGGAAAGCCACACCGTTGACGGCTGGGATGACCCCCGTCTGCCCACCATCTGCGCGCTTCGCCGCCGCGGCTACACCCCCACCTCCATCTTCCGCTTCGTGCGTGAGGCAGGCGTGGCAAAGTCGGACAGCCTGGTGGATATCGGTATGCTGGAGCATTGCATCCGTGACGAGCTGAACGAGAATGCTCCTCGCCGCATTGCCATCAAGAAGCCCATTCTGGTGGAGATCACCAACTACCCCGCCGACAAGGAGGAGACCTTCGATCTCCCCAACCATCCCCAGAACCCCGACATGGGCACCAGAGCCATGCCCTTTACCCGTGAGCTGTATATCGATGCCGACGACTTTGCAGAGGTGCCGCCTCCCAAGTTCTTCCGCATGAAGCCGGAGGGCGAGGTCAGACTGATGGGCGCCTATATCGTGCGCTGCAACGAGATCGTGAAGGATGCCGAGGGCAACGTGGAACGCATCCGCTGCACCGCCGATCTGGAGACCCGCAACGGTATGCCTGCCGACGGCCGCAAGATCAAGGGCACCATCCATTGGCTCTCCGCCAAGTACGCGAAGGATGCCACCCTGATGCTCTACGACAACCCGCTGACCACCGAGAAC
>SVQY01000065.1 GCA_015065135.1 Oscillospiraceae bacterium | reverse complement strand
GCGGCGGAGCCGACGGAGAGGGGTATTTCCTGCCCTCTCACCCGCTATTGCGGGAGCTCTCCCAAGGGGAGAGCCTATGGCTAAAGCATTTTTATTCCACCACCTCAGGTGGTGGTTTATACGCCCTAAAGGCTACAATCAAAATCTGAAGGCGGGTCAGCCGTCGTCCTCGACAAGGCCAAGGCGGCGCGCCAGCTTTTGCGCCAGCTTGCGCACGGCCATGCCGCGGTGGCTGATGGCATTCTTCTCATCGGCATCCAGCTCGGCAAGAGTCTTGCCAAGGGGATCGTACCAGAAGAGCGGATCATAGCCAAAGCCGTTCTTGCCGCGCGGATTGCACAGGATCTCACCCTCTACCGCGCCCACGGCGCGGATCGGCACGCTGCCATCCGGGAAGACCATGACCAGCGAGCAGATAAAGGCTGCGCGGCGATCCGCCTCGCCCTGCAGCTTTTGCAGCAGCAGCGCATTGTTGGCGGCATCGTCACCGTGCTCCCCCGCATAACGGGCGGAGTAGATGCCCGGCTCCATATTCAGCGCCGGCACCACAAGACCCGAGTCGTCCGCAAGTCCGGGATAGCCGGAGCTTGCCGCGACCGTGGCCTTGATCATGGCGTTTTCCTCAAAGGTGGTGCCGTTTTCCTCGATCTCCTCGGTGATGCCTACGTCGTCCAGCGACTTCAGCTCGATCACGTCGCCCAGCTGCTCGCAAAGCAAGCGCTGCAGCTCGGCGACCTTGTTTTTGTTACGGGAGGCCAATACGACCGTCATCTTTTTCATCATCATTCAAACAGCGCGGTCACGAATTCTGCCGCGTCAAACTCCTGCATATCGTCGATCTTTTCGCCAACGCCCACGAACTTGACGGGCAGGCCCAGCTCGCGGCGGATGGAGAGCACGATACCGCCCTTGGCAGTACCGTCCAGCTTGTTGAGGATCAGGCCGGTGATGTCGGCGGCGTTGCTGAACTCCTTGGCCTGCAGGATCGCGTTCTGACCGGTGGTGGCGTCCAGCACCAGCAGGTTCTCTCTTGCGGCATCGGGCAGCTCACGGCCGATCACACGGTTGATCTTGGCCAGCTCGTCCATCAGATTCTTCTTGTTATGCAAGCGGCCGGCGGTATCCACGATCAGCACATCAGCCTGCTTTTTCTTGGCATATTGGATGGCATCGTACACCACGGCCGCAGGGTCGGAGCCCTCGTTCTGGTGCACCAGATCCACGCCTGCGCGGTCGCACCAGACAGAAAGCTGGTCGATGGCGGCGGCGCGGAAGGTATCGGCGGCGGCGACCACCACCCTTTTGCCGGATTTCTTCAATCTCTTGGAGATCTTGCCGATCGAGGTGGTCTTGCCGGCGCCGTTCACGCCGATCACCAGGATGACAGAGGGGGAGGTGGTGAGCTGCAGGGGCTCGCCCTCGCCGATCAGCTCCTCGATGATCTCCTTGAGCAGATCCTTGATCTGCTCGGGGTCCTTCAGTCTCCCCTCCTTGATCTCGTCGCGCAGACGGTCCAGGATCTCCTCGGTGGTATTCACGCCGACGTCGGCGGTGATCAGCAGCTCCTCCAGCTCCTCGAGCAGATCCTCATCGACCTTGACGAAGTGCTTGAGCATGGCATCGATCTTGCCGAAAATGGCGTTCTTGGTCTTGAGCAGACCCTCCTTCAGCTTAGCTAAAAATCCCATTCCAGTCGTCTCCTTCCTGCTTGCCGCGGATAGAGGCCACGTCAAGCGCCAGCACCTTGGAGATGCCGCGCTCGGGCATGGTCACACCGTACAGGCGGTTGGCCGCCTCCATGGTGCCGCGACGGTGGGTGATCAGAATAAACTGCGTATCCATAGAATAACGCTTGATGTAGGCGGCAAAGCGCGCCACGTTGACCTCGTCCAGCGCCGCCTCGATCTCATCCAGGATAAAGAAGGGCGTGGGGTTGACCTGCAGGATGGCAAAGAACAACGCGATGGCGATAAAGGACTGCTCGCCGCCCGAGAGCAGGGTCATATTCTTGATGATCTTGCCGGGGGGCGCCGCCTTGATCTCGATGCCACTGGTCAGCACGTCGGTGGGGTCGGAGAGCGAAAGCTCTGCGCTACCGCCGCCGAACAGCTCCTTGAAGGTCTTATCGAAGTTCTGATTGATCTGCTCAAAGGTCTTCATGAAGGAGACCTGCATCTCGGTCTCCAGCTCCTTGATGATCTTCAAGAGGTCGTCACGGGCAGTGGTCATATCGTTGATCTGACCCTGCATATAGTCGTAACGCTCCTTGAGCTCCTTGTATTTATCCACGGCGCCAAGGTCCACGTTACCGATAGCACGCAGACGGTTACGGCAGCTGACCTGCAGCTGATAGACCTCCTCGCGCTGCTCGGCGGTGATCAGCTCGTAGCCCAGCTCCAGCGCCTGATTGCGGGTCATCTCGTAGTCCTCTGCGAACTTGTTATTGAGCTTGTCCAGCTCCTCCTGCAGTGCCTGCAGCTTATGCTCGTTTTTGGAGTGCGCCAGGGCAAAGTTCTGCTTCTCGGTCATCTTGGCGCGTTCCTTTTCCTCCAGGTCGGTACGGCGCTTTTCCAGCTGCAGCTCGCTGTCGGTCAGATTCTGCTGACGGGTACGCAGCTCCTGCAGCACGCGCTCGCCCTCGGCGAAGGTGTTGCGGTTGGCCTCCTGGCGCAGCAGATCGGTCTCGATGCTGCTCTCCTGGGCCTTGATCTCGGCAAGGCGCTGCTCGATCTCCTCGCGCAGCTGATCCGCACGGGCGACCGACTCGGAAAGGTAGGTCTGCGCGGTCTCGATATCCTTGCGCACACCGCTGATGCCGATATAGAGCTCGGTCATCTCCTTTTCCTTTTCCGCCTTCTCGTCAAACACCGCGTTGCGCTCCACGTCCTTTTCCTCGCGCAGAGCCGTCAGCTCGGCGATCTGATGGCGCAGCTCCTTCTCGCGCTCGGTATGGCGGATGAGCTCCTCCTCGTAGCTGGCGTGCTGACGGGCAAGCGTCTCGAAATCGGCGTTCAGCTTGTCGATCAGCGCCTCGTTGGAATCCAGCTTGGCGCGGTACTGGGCGGCGGTGGCCGCCTCGGCATTCTGCAGCGTTTGCAGCATCTGCCGCCGCTCGTCGGCATCCGAACGGTCGTCGGAGAGAGCCCGGATCTCCTTTTCCAGCCGCTCACAATCGGCATGGAGGGTCTCCAGACGGCGGTTCAGCTCCTTCAGCTTTTCGGAAAGCGTCTCGATCTCGCTGGCGCGGGAAAGGGCGCCGCCCTTCTGCTTCACCGAGCCGACCACAGAGGAACCGCCCGCGTTGATGACCTGACCGTCAAGGGTCACGACCTTTACGCGGAATTTGGTCTTTTTGGCCATCTCGGTGGCATGATCCAGATTATCAAATACCACGGTACGGCCCAGCAGCGAGCCGACGATCTCGCGGAATTTCTTGTCGCAGTCCACCAGCTCGGAGGCAACGCCCACATAGCCGGCGCAGCTCTTCGCCTCCTCCATCTCTGCGGTGGGGGTCTGGGAGCGCATCGAGGAGATCGGGAACAGGGTCACGCGACCTGCCTGCGCCTGCTTCAAGTGATAAGAGACCGCCTTGACCACGGTATCGTCCTCGACCACGATGTGCTGCAGATTGGCAGCCAGCGCGATCTCGATGGCGGTGATGTAATTCTTTTCTACCGAAATGAGGCCCGAAAGAGGGCCGTAGATCTTGCCGCAGCGTCTGCCGGCGGCATCGGTGATCCTACCGGCGTTATAGGACTCCATCATATAGCGCACGGCGTGGCTGGCACCCTCCAGGTTCTCGGCCATCGCGCGGAAGGCGTTGATGCGCTGGGTGGCGATATCGGCCTGCACGGTGCAGTCGCGCTCCTCCTCGCGGGCCTTGTCCAGGCGCGCGTTGGCATCCTCCAGCTTGCGGTCGCAGGCGGCGATCTGCGCCTCGGATTCGGCGATCCGCGCGGCGTAGTCCTCCACCACCTTGTTCTTCTCCTCCCACTGACGGGTCAGCTCCTCCGAGATCTTACGGTAGCCGGCGATCTCGTTTTCCATCGAGTCGTGCTTGCCGCTGTCGCTCTCCTTGCTGGTCTCTATGACCTGCATCCGCACGCGGATATCCATTGCCTCGGCCTCGCGCTCGTTGATGGCGGCGCCCGCGGTGGCGATGTCGCTGCCCAGGTCCACGCCCTTGGTGGCAAGCGCCTGTGCCTCCTCGGCCTTGGCGGTATAGGCGGCATCCAGTCGGTTCAGCTCGGCCTCCAGGGCAGCAACGGCGCTGCGGCGGCGCTCGCTCTCCTCCTCCTCGGCGGCAAGTCGGGTGCGTCTGGTCTCTACAGAGACCTTGCCGCTCTCGATCTTCTCCTTGGTGTGAGCGATGGTCGTCTCGGTCACGCGATACTGATTATCGCGCTCGCTGTTCTCCTTCATCAAGGCCTGGATCTTTTCAAACAGCTCGGACTGCTTGGTCTTGTTGCTCAGCGACTGCTCAGAGAGCTGCTCGCTCTGGGCGCGGTAGTTCTCAATAGCCTCCTCCACGATCTGCAGATCGTAGCCGCTGTTGCGGAAGCTCTCCTCGGCCTTCACGATGCTCTGGCGCAGTCGCTCCGAGTCAAAGATCCAGAGCTGCACGTCTGCCTTCTTTTTCTGAGAATGGAGCTCCAGGGCGCGCTGCGCCTTTTCCGCCTCCTTCTCCAAGGGGCCGATCTGTGCCGAGACCTCCTGGAACACGTCGTTCACACGGGTCATGTTCTCCTCGGTGGACTGCAGCTTGCGCTCGGTCTCGGTCTTACGGTGGCGATATTTTGCGATGCCCGAGGCATCCTCAAAGATGCTGCGGCGCTCATCCGATTTACGGGAAATGATCTCGGCGATCTTGCCCTGACCGATGATCGAATAGCCGTCACGGCCCACACCGGTATTCATAAAGAGCTCGTAAATGTCACGCAGGCGGCAGGGGCGACGGTTGATGAAATACTCACTCTCGCCCGCACGGTAATAGCGACGGGTCACGATGACCTCGTCATAGGGGCAATCCAGACGATGCTCGGCATCGGTATTGTCAAAGGTGACCGATACCTCGGCAAAGCCCATGGGGCGACGGCTGTCAGCACCACCGAAGATGATATCCTCCATCTTGGTGCCACGCAGGCTCTTTGACGAGATCTCGCCCAGCACCCAACGCATTGCATCGGAAATGTTGGACTTACCGCTGCCGTTCGGACCCACGATAACGGTCGCGCCGCGCTCGAAGGTCAGCTTGGTCTTATCCGGGAAGGATTTGAAGCCCTGCATTTCCAGTGATTTCAGATACAAAACGCACGCCTCCTTTCATTAAAAGATAATATACTTTAATATTATAACTTAAAAATTATTTTTTTGCAAGTGTTTTTTTGAATTTCGAGCATTTTTCAAAAAACAAAAAACGCGGGAAGGCGCTTTGCCTTCCCGCAAACGGTATTCAAAGAAGCTCATTCGTTACTGCAAGCGCCGCTTCAGCACCGCCACGCCGTATGCGGGCAGGCAGAGACGATCCCCGACGGCATCGCCGCCAAGCAGCTCGTCAAAATCCGCCTTGCAAGGAATTTCAACCGGCGTCGGCTCATAATTGAGCAGAAACGCGTATTCGCCGCGCACGGCAAGCTCCACACTCTCGGGTAGCTCCAGCGCTTCCCCAAGTCCGCAGGGCGCGGAAATATTCTCACGCTTCAGAAGCGAAAGGACGTTATCCTCGGCAAAGGTGGCACCGAAATAGTATACCCTGCCCTTGCCCAGCGCCTTTCGCACCAGCGCGGGCTTGCCGGCATAATAATTGGTGTCAAAGGTCGCCAGCACCTCGCCGTCGGTCACCTCCAGAACGTCGTTGAATACGGGTGCGCTGACACCGTCGGCGGTCTGCTTTTCATCGTACCGGTTCAGGAAGGTAAATTCTTCAACGGTTGCGCCGCAAAGCTCGGCGGCATAGCCGGGCATCGGCATCATCGGGCAAACGCCGTTGATATCCTTATAGCCCGTGCGACAGCCGAACACCACCGTGCCGCCCTGCTCGGCATAAGCGCGAAGCATAGCGGCGCGCCTTTCGGTCAGGATTGCAGGATGGGGATAAAATACCAGCTTGTATTTTGCAAGCTCGGCGGCATCGGTCTCGTCGTTGATATAGCACATATCAAACGGAATATGCGCCTTTTGGCAAGCCTTGAAGATATTGTCACAGCTCGGTCTGTCGATCTGCATCAGCCATGCATCCTCGGCGGCATCCCATTCGTTGTCGTAGTCGCGCAGCAACGCGACCTCGGCAACGTACTCCTTGCCGCACACCTCCTGCAGCCTCTGAATATCCCGATGCGTCTCTCCGACCTCGCGCAGGCGACGGGTGTCACGATTGTCGTAATTCAAGATACCGTGCCAATAGATCTCCGTACCAAAGGGGCAGGTGCGCCATCTGAAATAGCCCACGTAATCCGCGCCGTGCGCAATGGTCTGCATCGTCCAAAGGCGAAGCTGACCGGGCTTGGGTGCGGATTGCATCCAATTGCGCGCGATCACCCAGCCGCCGGGGCCGGATTGCTCCTCCATAATGCCAAAGAGGGGCGAGATGGCGCGGGTGCGAGTCAGCTTATAGGAATTGTTGCGGTCACGCATACCGTTCTGCTTGGAAGGGTCGATCTTGTGTCCGTAGTGGAAGTTGGGATAATTGTCGTAGGTGATAAAATCCAACACCTCGTCGGTGAGGCGGTGGTAATCGATGTAGGGGAACAAACCGTTGGTGGTAATGGGCGCCTTGGAATATTTGCGGATCTCATCCGCCTGAAGCTTAAAATACCCGATAACGGTATCCGAAACGAAGCGCTTTTGCAGCAGCATCATATGCTGATTGCACTTATCCTTTTGGTTGGTGCGGCGGGGCAGATGCACCTCCTCCCAATCGGTATAGGTCTGGTTCCAGAATTCCGCACCGATGGCGGCGTTCAGCGCCTCCAACGTACCGAAGCGTGCCTGCAGCCAAGCGCGGAACGCCTTGTGGTCACTTTCGGAATAGTACAGTGAGCATTCGCAGTTGATCTCGTTATCCAGCTGCCACGCCACGATATTGGGGTAGCGGCTGTAATGCTCTGCCAATTTAGCCGCAATACGTGCTGAGAAAAAGCGATATTTCGGTGAGTTTAAATTATAGTGGCGACGCATTCCGTGTTGGATCAGCTTGCCTTCGTAATCGGCGTTAAGGATCTCGGGATAGCGGTGGCTCATCCACGCAGGCGGCGTGGCGGTGGGGGTGCAGAAAATAACCTTGATCCCCTCCTCCAGCGCGATATCCATAAATTCATCAAAAAAATCAAAGGTAAACTCACCCTCATGCGGCTCGAAGCGGTTCCAAGCGAATTCCGCGATGCGGATGACCTCCAGTCCCGCCGCCCTCATGCGGTGCAGATCGTCACGCCATAGCGCACGGTCCCAGTGCTCCGGATAGTAACAAACACCCGTGGTAATGTGGTCAAGCTGCAATGATTTCATAGAAAAGATCTCCTTTCCGATCTGTCTGTGCTGTCTTTAGCATAGCACGCGCCACGGCGCTTGTCAATCACAAGATATTCACGGCGATATGATAATTTTAAGATTGACAAATCTGTCGTGATCTGCTAAAATAGCACCGAGGTGATCCTTTTGAAGAAACCGTTGCGCTGGTCTATCATGACCGATTTTGAACGTCAATTGCCCTATTATTACACGATTGTTGGCACGTATTACGAGCAGGAGCATATCAAACGCACGCACGGCTATCCCCGTTTTCAATGGCTGCAATGCCGTTGCGGTCGGGGAGAGCTGATCCTTGAGTATAACAAAAAATTCATCATCGAGCAAGGAAAAGGGATGCTGCTTTTCCCCAACGAGCCGCACGAATATCACGCGCTGGAGCCCGGCTGGCAGGTGGATCTGATCGTCTTTACCGGTACGCAGATCGAGGACTTCATCCGCCGCATTCTGAAGGCGGAGCGCTCCACCGTTTACGACGTGGCAAGCCCGCAAACGCTCTCGGGAAGATTAGAGGAGCTCTATATGCTGGCCGGAACCTCACCCGCCACCAAGGAGCTGACCTGCTCCGCGCTGACGTACGCATTTCTTGTGGAGCTGTCAAGGCTTTGCTCAAGCGGACAGTCCTCCCCCATGGTGCGCCTGACCGACAAGCTCTCCCCCGTTTTCTCCTATATTGCACAGAACGTTGACAAGCAGATCTCGCTTCGTGCGCTTGCAGAGCTTGTGGGGCTGACGCCGCAATACTTCTGTTCCCTTTTCAAAAAAGTGACCTCGCAGACCCCCGTTGAGTATATCAACCTGATCAAGCTGCGTCACGCCAAGGCCCTGCTGCTGCAAACCGAATTGCCGGTGCGGGAGATCGCACGCCGCGTCGGCGTGGAGGATGCCAGCTATTTTTGCGCCCTTTTCAAGCGTTACGAGCATATGACCCCGATGAGCTTTCGCACGCTGCACGGCTAAAAAACGCCTCGGATCACTTTTCGTGATCCGAGGCGTTTTTGCCCCTCACGGCGCCTTTGCGTAAACGGTGGGGGTCATGCCGGTGCGCTCCTTAAAGACGCGCGAAAAGTAATGCAGCGTACCAAAGCCGGTCTTTTCCGCGATCTCGGTGAAGTTCAGGGTGCTCTCGCGGATCAACGTCTTGGCGGCGGTCACCCGCAGCGAGATCAGATAATCGGTAGGGCCGCAATCGCAGAATTCGCGGCAAAGCGACTTGATGCTGCTCTCGCTCATCGAGCAGGCGGCAGCAAGATCCGCAAGGGTCAGCCGCTCGGCAAGGTGTGCCTTCATATAGTCCGAAAGACGGGCGAAGCACTCCTTTTTGTATTGCCTGCGGTTGGAGGACTCGGCACGGCGCTCCCCCTCTGTGTAAAGCCCCAATAAAAAGAACTCCAACTGCGCCCGCAGCATCTGCAAGCGATGCGGCGGCACGCCGTCGCGTGCGCGCAGGCCACCGTGGGGGCTTTTCTCGCAGGCGGCAAGAGCGGCATCAAAAAATGCGGAAAGCTGCTTTTGGCGATCTTTGTCAAGGGCAAACACGCGATTATCAAAGCAGCGCATGGCGGGGGAGGCGCAGTCAAAGGAAACGATGCTGACCGTGGCGGTGGAGCGCGTTACACCGTCCCCCGAATGAAAGACATTGGGCGCGAAAAAGATGCAGCTGCCGGGCGGCACCTCAAAGCGCTCGCCATCCAATATGACATAATAGAAGCCGCTTTCCACAAAGACCATTTCGTAAAAATCGTGCAGCTCGCCCTTCCCTGCCCGCCCCTCCAGGCTGAAATGATACAGACTGTTGATGGCATCTACCGACAAAAGGCGCGGCAGAAGGATCTTTTCCCTTTGCTTCATCATACCTCCAAAATGTACAGATCGTGTAAATTTTAAGCCAAATAGGCTAAATACAAAGATCAGAATTCGTGTTATTCTGTAATCGTGCAACACCGCCTTCATTGTTACACAAAACATGATTTTTGTCAAGGGGGAAAGAAAATGAAAAGCATTCGACTGGGCCTGATCGGCTGCGGCAACATGATGGAAGCGCACGCCTCCAACATCAACAAGGTGGAGGGCATCGAGATCACCACCGTGTGCGACATCGTCCGCGAGCGCGCCGAAAAGGTGGCTGCGGCGCTGGGCAACGATCCGCGGATCGTGACCGATTTTTATACGATGGGAGACGATATTGACGCTATTCTGGTGGCGCTGCCCCACGATCTGCACTACGAGTGCGGCATGTATTTTGCGCGCAAGAAAAAGCATATTCTGATGGAAAAGCCGCTGTGCAACACCGAGGAGGAGTGTCTGCATCTGATCGAGGCCTGCGAGGAGGAGGGAGTCACGCTGATGTGCGCCTACCCCGTTCCCTTCTGGAACGACATGGTAAAGCTGAAGGAGCTGGTGGACTCGGGTGAGTTCGGCAGGATCATTCAGATGTCGATCTGGACCGAGCAGCTGACAAAGGGGCCGAGCGAATGGCACTGGGGCAACACCGCACGCCTTGGCGGCGGTCAGTTCTTCAGCCACGGCTGCCATTATGTGGATCTGCTGCTCCGTTTTCTCGGCAAGCCCGTTGAGGGCTCCCACTTCGGCACCCGTGTGGGCACCCCCTGGCTGCTGCGGGAGGGCACCAGCATGGCCATTTTCAAGTTTGAAAACGGCGCTTTGGGCTTTCACGGCGCCACCTGGGGTGCCCACGGCACCAAAATGGGCTACGACTTCCAGATCATGACCGAGAAGGGGCTGCTGGATTACGACAAGAAGCTCGGCGAGATCCGCTTCTACAGCAAGGATGCCGCCCATGTACCCGGCGAGGTCGGCGGCGACGGCAAATACGTGGTGCTGCACCGCCACGAGGGCGCACGGGATAAGGAGACCCACCGCGAGATCACGCACTTTATCGACTGTGTGAATACCGGAAAGCGCCCCATCACCGACGGTCGCGCCGCATTGCAGAGCCTGCGCATCATCTGGAAGATGTACGATGCGGAAAAGCACGGCACCACTGCCGATCTGCGCGGACTTGGGCTGGAGGATGCCTGATCCCGGCGAAAGCGCCGTTTATGGGGTGTCGCCACCCCCCGCGACCTTTTTACTCAAATCATAACCACCACTTCAAGTGGCGGTATGCACCGTGCCTTCAAGGCAATGGTGCTGACAACATCTGAAGACGTACCGAACAATAAACATTAGTAATTATCGCCCCGCTGCCGAAAATTCGGCAA
>SVQY01000064.1 GCA_015065135.1 Oscillospiraceae bacterium | reverse complement strand
ATACTCGCGGATGGCCTCCAGCCGCTTGCGCTGCACATCTCCCAGCGCCCGCCCCTTGGGATAGGTGAAGTAGGCATAGGCGCGACGGGGGGAGCGCCCCACACGTCCGCGCAGCTGATGGAGCTGAGAAAGCCCCAGACGGTGCGCGTTATCCACGATCAGAGTGTTGGCGTTGGGCACATCCACACCCGTCTCAATGATGGTGGTGCTGACCAGAATATCGATCTCGCCGGTGACCATATCGCCCCAGATGTGCTCCAGCGCATCCTTTTCCATCTGCCCGTGGGCTACGGTGATCCGCGCCTCGGGAATGTCGCGTGCCAGCTTTGCCGCCACCGTATGGATGCTTTCCACCGCATTGTGCAGGTAGAACACCTGTCCGCCGCGACGCAGCTCGCGTCGGATGGCCTCCTCCACGATGAGGTCGTCATCCTCCAGCACGTAGGTCTGCACCGGCAGACGATCGCCGGGAGCCTCGTCCAGAATAGAGATGTCACGAATGCCGCTCATCGCCATATTCAGCGTGCGCGGAATGGGGGTGGCGGTCAGCGTCAGCACGTCCACGTTGCCCGCCATCTGCTTGATCTTTTCCTTTTGCGCCACGCCAAAGCGCTGCTCCTCGTCCACGATCAAAAGGCCCAGATCCTTGAATTTCACGTCGGCAGAGACCAGACGGTGCGTGCCCACGATGATGTCGGTATCGCCGCGTGCCAGGCGCGCGAGAGAGGCCTGCTGCTCCTTGGGCGTGCGGAAGCGGGAAAGCATATCCGCACGCACCGCAAAGGCACGCATACGCGACTGTATGGTGCGGAAATGCTGCATCGCCAAAATGGTGGTGGGCACCAGGATCGCCACCTGCTTGCCGGCCAGAATGGCCTTATAGGCGGCGCGCAGCGCCACCTCGGTCTTGCCGAAGCCCACGTCGCCGCAAAGCAGTCTGTCCATGGGCGTGATGCTCATCATATCCTGCTTGATCTCCTCGGCAGCGGCGATCTGCCCCTCGGTTTCCTCATATTCAAAAGCGGTCTCAAAATCGCGCTGATAGGCATCGTCGGCCGGGAAGGCGTAGCCGGCGCGGCGCTCGCGCTCGGCATACAGACGGATCAGATCCTTGGCCATATCCTTGACGGCGGCCTTGGCGCGCGCCTTGGCCTTTTTCCATTCTCCGCCGCCGAAGCGCGAGAGCTTGACCATGCCGTCATCGGCGTGCGCACCGATATATTTGGAGACCGCATCCAGGCGGTCGCAGGGCAAAAACAGCTGATCCGAGCCTGCATACTGAATGCTCACATAATCCCGTGTCACGCCGTCGATGGTCAGCGTTTCCAGGCCTACGTATCGGCCAATTCCGTGCGTTTCGTGCACCACGAGGTCGCCCGGCTCCAGCTCGGCATAGGAAAGGATCGCCCCCTTGGCGTCCTTCTTTTTCTTGGCGTGGCGCACCCTTCCGGCGGCGGCCAGACCGCCCTGCCGATGATCGGCGGAAAGCGACAGCACCGTGAGCCGTGCGGCAGGCAGCTCAAAGCCACGGGAGCTCTCCTGCCACTCGATCAGCACCTCGCCGGGCTGCGGCAGTATGCTCTCCCCGGTCTCCCGCAAGCGGGCCATATGCCCCAACGCGGTCAGCTTTTTCAGCACGTCCCGCGCAGAGGTCTCATTTTCCGCCACCAGAACGACGCGCCAGCCGGTATCCCGGTAGTTGGCAAGATCCTCCTCCAACAGCTCAAATCTCTCCCCGTAGGCGGGTGTTTGACGGGAGCGGAAGCCGTAAAGGCCGCTCAAGCGCTTGCCGGAAAGCCCCTCGGCGATCGAATCCAGGTGTACCGCGGTCGCCTCGTTGAGAAAGCTCTCCAAAGCGCTTGGCGGCTTGCTGTATTCTGCGTATCGGCCCGAAACGGTACCACCCTCCACCAGCTCCTCCACCGCACGCTCGCGGTGCCATTCGGAGGCCTTCAGACGATCGTATATCGCATTGGTCCCGCGCAAAAAAGTCAGGGAACGGGGTGAGAAATAGGACAAAAGGCATTCTTTCTCGGGGTCGATCAGGGTCAGATATTTATCGGCAAAGCGCAGCTCGCCGCCACCGTCGATCTCGGAGAGCTCCACGCGCAGCTCCTCGGCCGCACGCTCGTCCTTGGTCTTGGCAAGCCGTGCCACCACCGCCTCGCGCACGGCGGCGCGTGCGGCGGCATCCACCAGCACCTCACGGGCAGGCGGAAGCTCACAGTCGGTCACCACGGTATGGATGCGCTGACTTTCCACATCAAAAACGCCCATACGGTCCACCTCGTCACCGAACAGCTCGATGCGCAGAGGGGCCATGCCGGTGATCATACGGTTATCGGCGGACAAGGCCCGCAGATGGGGTGCGAAAATGTCGATAATGCCACCGCGAACGGCAAACTGCCCCGCACCCTCCACCATATCCACACGGGTATAGCCGGCAGCGATCAGCCGCTCGGTCAGCGCGGTCATATCCAACACGGCAGCCGTATCCAGACGCAGGGTGTTCTGCTCCAACCGCTGCCGCGAGATGGTGTAGCCCAACGCCGCATCGGGGGTGGTCAGCACCACGTCAAAATCCCCTCTCGCAAGGCCGGAAAGCACGCGCAGCCGCTCGTGCTCGTACTCGTGAGAGGCGGTAATGTTATAAAAAGTCAGGTCACGTGCCGTAAAAAACGCGACACGTATCCCGAATTGCTCCAAAAAGCTCTGCAGCCGCACGCACTCTCTTTCCTCGGAGAGCAGGCAGAGCGCAGCGCCCCTTCGCGCCTCCTCGAGGTCACAGAGCAGCGAGAGGATCAGCGCATCGGCCGCGCCGTCACAAAGGCCGCTGACGGCAAAGGGCAAGGAGCGATCGCGCAGCGCCCGTTTCAGGTCTGCGGAAAGCTGACGGTATTCCCCGTCGGATTGCATACAGGATCGGATCAGCATCGCGTCACTTCCCATTGCAGAGCTGCATCGCGCCGGGCAGATCCCCCTTCAGGATCAGCTCCACGCCGCCATAGATCCTATCCAGCGCCGCACTGAGGGTGTCGGCCGCCTCCTTCGGAAAGGGGGAAAGCACCCAATCGGCCAGATCGTAGTCCGGATGCGGCTTCACGCCAACGCCGAGGCGCACGCGCGGAAACTGATCCGACTGCAGCTGATAGATGATATTCTTGATGCCGTTGTGACCGCCGTCGCTGCCCTTGGCGCGCACGCGGATGCGCCCCACGTCAAAGTTCACGTCATCCGAGATCACGATCACGTTTTCGGGCGGAATTTTATAGAACGCCGTCGCCTCGCGCACCGCCTCGCCCGACAGGTTCATAAAGGTCTGGGGCTTCATCAGCAGCACGTGGCAGCCGGCAAAGGTGGCCTCGCCGCAAAGGGCGCGGAAGCGCGCGCGGTCGATACGCGTGCCCAGTTTTTCGGCCATACGGTCCACCGCCAGAAAGCCCGCGTTGTGGCGGGTCAGCTCATACTGCGCGCCGGGGTTGCCCAGCCCCACGATGATGTGGGTCACAGGCCCCGTGGGTGCCGGCGTTCCGCTTTCGATCTTCTTAAACAGGTCAAAAATATTCGACATAAAATCCTCTCTTTTCTGCAAGCACACAAACGCCGCCATGGAGAATACCCATGCCGACGACTTCAAATATTGTTTATATTATACACCGCCCCCCCTGTTTTGTCAAATAAAATTGTCTGAACACAAAAAAATTACCTTTTCTTGCTATTTTTTTGTCAAAAGGCTTGTACTTTTGCACATTATATGTTATAATACTTGGTGGTGTGCGCGGCATTCTGCCAAACGGCCGCCCACAGTAACACAAAACCGAAAATAAAATACCGGAGGTATATTAACATGGCAAACAAGTATTGCTACCTTTTCACCGAAGGCAACGCCAACATGCGTGAGATCCTCGGCGGCAAGGGCGCCAACCTCGCAGAGATGACCAACATCGGTCTTCCCGTTCCTCAGGGCTTCACCATCAGCACCGAGGCCTGCACCAAGTACTACGAGGATGGCAAGCAGATCAATCCCGAGATCCAGGCTGAGATCAACGAGTATATCGTAAAGATGGAGGCTGTTACCGGCAAGAAGTTCGGTGACAAGGAGAACCCCCTGCTCGTTTCTGTTCGTTCCGGCGCTCGCGCTTCCATGCCCGGCATGATGGATACCATCCTGAACCTGGGTCTGAACGAGGACGTTGTGAAGGTTATGGCTGAGAAGTCCGGCAACGCTCGCTGGGCTTACGACTGCTACCGCCGCTTTATCCAGATGTACTCCGACGTCGTTATGGAGGTCGGCAAGAAGTACTTCGAGGAGCTCATCGACAAGATGAAAGAGGAGAAGGGCGTGAAGCTTGACGTCGAGTTGACCGCTGACGACCTGAAGGAGCTGGCTGAGCAGTTCAAGGCTGAGTACAAGGCTAAGATCGGCGCAGACTTCCCCTCCGACCCCAAGGAGCAGCTCATGGGCGCTGTCAAGGCAGTGTTCCGCTCTTGGGATAACCCCCGCGCAAACGTTTACCGTCGTGACAACGACATTCCCTACAGCTGGGGCACCGCTGTAAACGTACAGGCAATGGCATTCGGTAACATGGGTGACGACTGCGGCACCGGTGTTGCATTCACCCGCGATCCCGCTACCGGCGAGAAGAAGATGATGGGTGAGTTCCTGACCAACGCACAGGGTGAGGACGTTGTTGCAGGCGTTCGTACGCCTATGCCCATCGCTCAGATGGCCGAGAAGTTCCCCGAGGCTTACGCAGAGTTCGTAAAGGTCTGCCAGATCCTGGAGAACCACTACCACGATATGCAGGATATGGAGTTCACCGTTGAGCACGGCAAGCTCTATATGCTCCAGACCCGTAACGGCAAGCGTACCGCTCAGGCAGCTCTGCAGATCGCAGTTGACCTGGTTGCCGAGGGTCACAAGACCGAGCAGGAGGCCGTTCTGATGATCGACCCCCGTAACCTGGACACCCTGCTCCATCCCCAGTTCGACGCAAAGGCTCTGAAGGCTGCCAACCCCGTTGGCAAGGGTCTGGGCGCTTCTCCCGGTGCTGCTTGCGGCCAGGTCGTCTTCTCCGCTGAGGACGCTGAGGCTTGGAACGCTGCCGGCAAGAAGGTCGTTCTGGTTCGTCTCGAGACCTCTCCCGAGGACATCACCGGTATGAAGGCCGCTCAGGGCATCCTGACCGTTCGCGGCGGTATGACCTCTCACGCAGCAGTTGTTGCTCGTGGCATGGGTAAGTGCTGCGTTTCCGGCTGTGGCGAGATCGCCATGGACGAGGAGAACAAGAAGTTCACTCTCGCAGGCAAGACCTACGTTGAGGGCGATTGCATCTCCATCGACGGCACCACCGGTAAGATCTACGACGGTATCATCCCCACCGTTGACGCTGAGATCTCCGGCAACTTCGGCACCATCATGGCTTGGGCTGACAAGTACCGTGAGCTGAAGGTCCGCACCAATGCCGACACTCCCACCGACGCAAAGAAGGCTCGTGAGCTGGGCGCCGAGGGTATCGGTCTGTGCCGTACCGAGCATATGTTCTTCGAGGCTGACCGTATCGCTGCATTCCGCGAGATGATCTGCTCCGACACCGCTGCAGAGCGCGAGGTCGCTCTGGCAAAGATCCTGCCCTACCAGCAGGGCGACTTTGAGAAGCTCTACGAGGCTCTCGAGGGCACTCCCGTCTGCATCCGCTTCCTGGATCCCCCTCTGCACGAGTTCGTTCCCACCACCGAGGAGGAGATCGCTCTCCTGGCCAAGACTCAGGGCAAGACCGTTGAGGAGATCAAGGCTATCATCGATTCTCTCCACGAGTTCAACCCCATGATGGGTCACCGTGGCTGCCGTCTGGCCGTTACCTACCCCGAGATCGCCAAGATGCAGACCACCGCTGTTATCCGCGCTGCCATCAACGTTCAGAAGAAGCACGCTGATTGGAAGGTCGTTCCCGAGATCATGATTCCTCTGGTTGGCGACGTTAAGGAGCTGAAGTACGTGAAGGCTGTTGTGGTTGCAACCGCTGACGCTGAGATCGCTGCTGCAGGCGTGAAGCTGGACTACGAGGTTGGTACCATGATCGAGATTCCTCGCGCATGCCTCACCGCTGACGAGATCGCTCAGAACGCTGACTTCTTCTGCTTCGGCACCAACGACCTGACCCAGATGACCTACGGCTTCTCCCGTGACGACGCAGGCAAGTTCCTGTCCGCTTACTACGATGCCAAGATCTTCGAGAACGATCCCTTCGCTAAGCTCGACCAGACCGGTGTGGGCAAGCTGATGGATATGGCCATCAAGATGGGCCGCGAGAACAACAAGAAGCTGCACGTCGGTATCTGCGGCGAGCACGGTGGCGATCCCACATCCGTTGAGTTCTGCCACAAGCTGGGCCTGGACTACGTTTCCTGCTCTCCCTTCCGTGTTCCGATCGCTCGTCTGGCTGCTGCTCAGGCTGCTATCTCCGCTAAGAAGTAATTCAAAGCAACACCATAAAACAGACCACCGCCTCGGCGGTGGTCTGTTTTTACATTCAATCAAAGCGCACGGTGATGCGCTCCCCTGCCCTCACGAAAATCTTCTTGAAGCCGCAAAGGCTCTTATGGGGGATATATTCATATTTCAGAACAGAATATGCGGTATCGTACGGTCCCTCGTTAAAGACCTCTACGGTATTTTCATCCAAGGGAGTCTCTATAATGTTTGAGTAAGTGAGTCCGTGACCGAAGGCGTAAAGCGGATCTCCTTTGAAAAATTTATACGTGCGGTTTTCCATACTGTAATCCTCAAAGGGTGGCAGATCGTCGGTACTGCGGTAGAAGGTGACGGGCAGGCGACCGCTCGGAGAGACCTTGCCGAGCAGAACGTCCGCAAGCGCCCGCCCGCCTTCCGCGCCCGCATAGAAGAGCTGCACGACCGCATTGCAAAGCCGATCCGCTTCGCAAAGATTGACGCAGCTGCCGCTGACGTTGACGAGCACGGTAGGCTTTCCGACCGCGACAACGCGCCGTATCAGTTCCTGTTGACGCTTGGGTAGCTCAATGTCCGCGCGGTCGCCGCAGTTTGCGCTGTTGGGGGCATCTATGCCTTCCTCGCCCTCCATCGACGGATTGAGCCCCACACAAAGGATGACCACGTCTGCTCGCTCTGCCGTAACCACCGCCTCGCGGTATATATCCGACATTTGCGAGGTGGTGCTGGGAAATACGCCTGCGGAATAGAGCACGCGCGCGTCGGTGGCCTCCTGGATCCCACGCAGGATCGTGGCGTATCGGGAGGGAATACCGTTATAGTTTCCAAGCAGCAGGCTCACTCTGTCTGCGTTGGGGCCGATCACGGCGATCGTCTTGGGGGTCTTCAAGGGCAAAATGCCGTCGTTTTTCAGCAACACGATGCTCTCGCGTGCCATTTGACGGTTGAGCGCACGGTGCGCATCACATTCAACGCAGTCGTAGGAAATGTTGTTGTACTCGCAATCCTCGTCAAACATTCCCAGACGGAAGCGTGTTTCAAAAAGCTTTTCGCAGGCTTTCGTAATGGTCTCCTCGCTGACAAGGCCCATTGCATAAGCTTGCGGCAGCTCACGATAGGAAGTTCCAATGTTCAAGTGGCAGCCGGCGTTTAGCGCAAAAGCGGCGCTTTCGACCTCGTTTTTTGTAAACTTGTGCCCCTCGTGGATGTCTTTTACAGAGCCTGCATCCGACACCATATAGCCTTGAAAGCCCCATTCGCCGTAAAGGATATCTTCAACCAGATGCTTGCCGCCCGTGGCAGGCTCGCCGTTGACCGCATTATACGCCCCCATAACGGATGCCGCGTCGGCGTGGTCGATGCAGTATTTGAATGCATACAAATAGGTCTCACGCAGATCCTTTTCGCTGACGACCGCGTTAAAGCCGTGGCGCTTGCCCTCAGGACCGCTGTGAACGGCAAAATGCTTGAGCGTGGTGTCGACTTTTCGATATTTGCTCTTGCCGTTGCCCTGCATACCGCGCACGTATGCCGCGCCCATTCGACCCGTCAGATATGGATCCTCGCCAAAGGTTTCCTGCCCTCTGCCCCAACGAGGATCGCGGAAAATATTGATGTTGGGGGCGCACTCGGTCAGGCCCTGATAGATCTCGGTGCCGCCAAATTTTTTGTATACGTTGTATTTTGCGCGAGCCTCATCGGATATGACGTCTCCAACCTGCTCCAGCAGATCGTCGTTAAAGGAAGATGCCATAGCGATGGCTTGGGGAAACACCGTTGCCGTTCCTGCGCGTGCCACGCCGTGCAATGCCTCGTTCCACCAATCGTATGACGGTACGCCAAGGCGTTCGATGGCAGGTGCTTTGTTGCAAAGCTGTGCCATTCTTTCTTCTAACGTCATTTTTGATACGAGCTCTTTCGCTCTTTCTGCAAAATTCATAGCAATCCTCCCTCGATGCTTTTGTATCCTCCATTTTACAGAAAAACACTTGACAAGTCTAGCAACTTCCAATATAATATATAGACAATATTTTGTTTTTGGAGAAGCTATGCTCTATCAATTTAATAACTCCTTGCGCGGAGATACGGTAAAAATACTTTGCGGTCGTTCAATCCGGTTTCAGCCGCATCTGCACAACAGCTTCGAGCTTGTCGCGGCAAAAGAAAAGGGGCTTCATATTCGCGTAGATGGCAATGACTATATGCTTGATGTAGGCAAAGCACTTCTGATCTTTCCCAATCAAATACACGAATATGTTGAGGCGGGTGCTGATAGCATTATCTGCATCTTTTCGCCCGAGATTGTCAGCTCGTACAGCTCAACGCTCTCGCAATACGTGCCCGAGTCCAATTTGTTTACGCCATCGAACGCATGCTTAAGTGCCCTTTCTCACCTACAGCAATCACAAAATCTCCTGCTCGCGCAAGGGCTTTTATACCTTCTTTGCAGCGTTTTTCACGAGACTGCCATGTATGTGAGGCGACCCGACAGAGATTGCTCCTTAATTGAAAAAATTTTTCGTTTCGTAGATTCAAACCATAAAGGCGATTGCACGCTTGAGGCGTTAGCCGCTCACACGTCGTACAACTATTCCTATCTTTCCAAATACTTCAAGCAATACACGGGCATCCGCTTTATCGAATATGTCAACCATTATCGTGTCAATGAGGCGCGCTTTCTCTTGCGGTATTCTAACAAGACAATTTTAAGCGTTGCACTTGAGTGTGGCTTCGATTCTCTACGAAATTTCAACCGTGTTTTCAAAAAGATCGCAGA
Organism: Oscillospiraceae bacterium; assembly: GCA_015065135.1. Classification (GTDB taxonomy): domain Bacteria; phylum Bacillota; class Clostridia; order Oscillospirales; family CAG-272; genus Firm-07. Next base: position 1,559 of record SVQY01000064.1, on the reverse strand, counting down.
ACAGACGCCAAGCGAATATCGGCGTACGATAAGGGCGATTTGATCGACAAAAAGCGCGGGGCTTGCACAAGCACCGCAAGCCGCTGTCGGGAAGGGCCACCGCCTCGGCGGTGGTCTTTTGTTTTTCTCAACTCTACTGTTTGTAGAGTTTTTATTTTGTGTCTGCGAAAAATAGGTTGAAATCGTGGAGAGTGCCGTGTATAATAAAGATAAGAAAAGAACGGAGGAGAATGAAACATGAAGGATATCTCCGCTTGCCTTGCCGCCAATTTAAAAAGGCGGCGCAAGGAATTACATATGACGCAGCTGCAGCTGGCCGAGGCGCTGGGCTACTCGGAAAAGGCGGTCAGCAAATGGGAGAGCGGCAAGGGGCTGCCCCCCACCGCCATTCTGCCCCGTCTTGCGCGGCTGCTGGAGGTCACCCTGGACGAGCTGATGCGCGAGGTTGAGGCAGAGCCGCTTTTTCTCGGCATTGACGGCGGCGGCACCAAAACAGAATTTTTATTGGCAGACGGTGACGGCGTGATCCTGAACCGTTTGGTGTTGGGCAGCTCCAACCCCAACGACATCGGTATGGACGCTACCAAGCAGCTGCTGCAGCGCGGCATCTATCAGATCTGCGGCGAGCACCCCCTTTCGGCCGTCTCGGTCTACGCCGGGATCGCCGGTGGCGGCACCGCCGGAAACGCCGAAAAATTGCAGGAATTCCTGACACGGTTCGGCTTTTTGCGTGCAAATGCCGGCAGCGATGCCCGTAACGCCATCGCGGCAGGGCTGGGAGATGGCAACGGCGTTGCCGTGATCATGGGCACCGGCTCCATCGCCTATGCGCAGCAGGACGGCAAGCAATACCGCCTGGGCGGCCACGGCTACCTGCTGGGGGATGCCGGCAGCGGCTTTGCTCTTGGGCGTGACGTGATTCTGGCCGCTCTGAAGCAGGAGGAGGGCAGCGGTGATGCCACCGCGCTCTATCCCCTTGTAAAGGCGCAATGCGGCGGCGAGACGGTGCTGGAAAGGCTGAGCAGCTTCTATCAGGGTGGCAAGGCGGTGATCGCCTCCTACGCCCCCCTGCTCTTCACCGCCCTGGAGCAGGGTGACGCGATAGCCGCCAACATATTGGAAAACAATATGCAAGCCCTTGCAAGCACGGTCATCGGTGCGGCAAGGCATACTGTCGGTGACCCTGTTCGTGTCGCCCTTTGCGGCGGCCTGGTGCAGGCCAACCGCCAATACGTGCTGCCTGCCCTGCAGGCGCAGCTGCAGCGCGAGCCGCGCCGCTACGCGCTGACGGTCTGTGAGACCGCGATGGCAACGGGCGCATTATATCTGGCAGGCATGCCGAGAAAAGAGGAACCGCTATGCTGAATACCGAAAAGCGCAACGAGCGCACCACACATATCGACAAAATGCCAACGGCGGAGATGCTTGCCGTGATGCAGGAGGAATACGTCAACGCCGCCAAGGCGGTGGAGCCTGAGCTGCCCGCCATTGCGGCGGCGGTGGAGGCCATCACCGAGCGGATGCGACAGGGCGGCAGGCTCTTTTATATGGGCTGTGGC
>SVQY01000063.1 GCA_015065135.1 Oscillospiraceae bacterium | reverse complement strand
GCAGCCGCCAAACAGGGTGCTGCCTGTCTGCAACGGCAGAAAAGCGGCGGTTTCGGTGCCGGTCAACGCGGAAAGCAGGCGATTGCCATTGGTTGCTGCGTTGACGGTGGGGGTGAATGCATCTGCTTGGATGCCGTACACAAGAGAGAGCGCATGCGGGTTTTCATATGCGGTCAAGCTGCCCTCTGTGAAGCGAGGATGATAAAAGGGGAGCGCTGCATCGGAAAGCAGATACTTTACACCAAGCAGCGAATCGGTCAAGGGATTGGCGGAAAGGTAGAGCGATCTGTGCCAACGGGCAGGGATGCCGATCTGAGAAAGAAAAGAAATTGAATCGGCGTGCAATGTAGAGGTGGAGCCGGAAAGGCCCATCAGCCCGGCATACATGTTGTCGTTGGATTTGAGATGCTCGGTGGTTTCGGTACGGAAGAAGCCACTATCCTCGGCATAAAGCCGATCCGCGGCGGTTTTCAGAGCCATACCGCTTTGCACAAAGGACGCTTGGTCGGTAAAGCTGACGTCATTATCCAAGGCATAAAGTGTATAGAGCGCGTTAGCACCGATCTCGCCAAGGATCACAAAAGCCAACAGTAGCTGCAAAAGCTTTGTTTTTTCCTTCCGGAAAAGAAGGAAGAAAAGGGTGACCGCGGTCAGCAATAGCGCGATCAATGCAATGGGCAAGAAAGCATCCGATTGCGGTACCAGGCTTGTTGCCTTTAAAAGAATGATGACCGTGAGCAAGGCGCCGCAGGTAACGGAAAGGGGGAAAAGCAGTCGCTTGCGGCTTGGCTCACGAGGAGCCTGCAGCATCTGCGCTGCTATGACCAGCAGCATAAAAATAAACAGAAAGGCATAGCGGCAGGGCAGCCCGTTGGGAGCGCTGAAGCCGTGCCAGATGCGATCCAGAGGCTCGATGAGCATAGAGAGCAGCAAGACGAAAAGCAGGGCAGCATCAGTCAGCTTCTCTCTTAGAGAAAAGGCGTGTGAGCAAAAATAAAGCGGAAGCAAAAGCAGCGCAAAGGTGCCGCAAAAAAGGAAGGGAGTGCCGTCGCTCATCACCGAATCATAGGTGGCGGGCAGCAGCTTCGCGAGTAGCTCAAGAGGTGTTGCCAGCAGAAGCTCTCTTGTACCGGGAATGACGAAATCACTTTTCCCAAGCGTGAGGCTATAGGCGGCCGGAAATAGGATGAATGCAGCAATAATTGCGGCTAAAACAGAGAAAAGGACAAAATATGTCGCATTAATGAATATATCGCGACTGCTTTTGCGAGGCGACTTGAAGAGGCTACAGAGGTAATACAGCAGGCAAAAGCCGGCTATCATATACCCCGTATAATAATTGGTGATAAAGGTGAGGGACAGCGAGATGACGTACAAAAGAAAACCGCGGCGCGCGATCAGCCGATCAAGTCCAAGGATCACGAGCGGTAGCAGGATCAGCGCATCCATCCACATTAGATTGCTTTGATAAGCTACAGCAAAGCCGGAGAGTGCATAGGCTGCCGAGAGCGCTATCGCAAGGGGCGCGGAGAGCGTCGGCGTACGTTTCTTCAGGTAAAGTGAAAGGGTAGTGCCCGCAGCACCGGTTTTGAGCAACAGGATCAGCAGCACCGCCGCGGTGATCTTTGACTTTGGGAAAAGCAGCACGAGCAGCGAAAAGGGGCTGGCGAGGTAGTAGGCAAAAATGCCGAGAAATTCTCCGCCGAGCGATCTGGAAAAGGAGTAGAGCAATCCGTTTCCGTCAAGGATCGCATCACGCAGCCCTTCAAAGAAATAAACGTACTGTCCGGCAAGATCCAGCACCAGCACCGAATGCTCCCCGAAGGGAAAAATGCCAAATACTGCATAAGCGGCAAGCAAAAGCAGCAGCGGCGCAGCAAAGGAGAGGAGCGGGATCTTGTTGGTTTTGATCCCTTGCCACAGTCGGGTCATTGCGGAGCCTCGTCTTCTGTGATCCTTTTGATCGCTTTTTCCAGCTTGATACGGTCGATCTCCATATCTCTGCCGCAGGAAAGACAGACGATGCGGCAAATGCTGCCGACGCGCAGGATGCGAAAGGCCTTATTCTGACAGGGGTGAGGCTTCTTCAGCTCCACGATCATATTTGGGCGTAATTTGATGATCTGCATCGTCGGTGCTCCTTTCGGATATTATCCGTTTTAGTATAACACATTTCGACTCTTTTGTAAATACGGAAATATAATTTTAAAAAAATAGATAAAGGGTTTGACTATAGCATAAAAGTATGCTATAATATAACATTGAAATATAAGGAGAAGTGTTTGTGCATTTCGGAAAGGAGGCGTTATGATCATTTTGGGCATCGACCCCGGATTGGCGATCGTCGGTTGGGGTGTGGTAGACTGTCAGCGCGGTAGATTCAAAACGCTGGGCTATGGCTCGATACAAACGCCTGCCGGTATGCGCACCGAGGCACGACTGGCGAGGATCTATCAGGATCTGAATAAGATCATCGATCATTTTCATCCCGAGGAGATGGCGGTGGAGGAGCTTTTCTTTACCAACAACATCACTACGGGCATCCGTGTGGCGGAGGCAAGAGGTATTGTGTTGCTTTGCGGTGAGCAGAAGGGACTCCGGATCTCGGAATATACCCCGATGCAGGTCAAGCAGGCGGTAGTGGGCTACGGCAAGGCGGAGAAAAAGCAGGTCATTATGATGGTCACCTCGCTCTTAAAGCTGCCTGAGCCTCCTAAGCCCGACGATACGGCGGATGCACTGGCGATCGCCATTTGCCACGGACATTGCGGCGGCTCGCGATTGGCACAATATTACAATCATTGAAAAGGAACGGCTATGTGGTATTCTGAAAACTGGAAGGATTATGAATTACTGGACGCGACCGACGGCGAGCGTCTGGAGCGTTGGGGAAAATATATTCTGGTGCGCCCCGATCCCCAGATCATCTGGCGTGGGGCAGGCACCCACGCGCTTTGGAAGAAGGCGGATGCGATCTACCGTCGCTCCTCGGCGGGGGGCGGCGGTTGGAAGCAGAACCGCTTGCCCGAGCAGTGGCATATTCAGTACGGTGACCTGAAATTTCTGATCAAGCCTATGGGCTTCAAGCACACCGGCCTTTTCCCGGAGCAGGCTGCCAACTGGGATTGGTTCTCTGAGAAGATCCGCAAGGCAGGGCGCCCCATTAAGGTGTTGAATCTGTTTGCCTATACCGGAGGTGCAACGGTTGCTGCCGCCAAGGCAGGCGCTGCGGTGGTACACGTGGATGCTGCAAAGAATATGGTGGCGCAGGCCAAGGAAAACGCCCGTCTTTCGGGCCTTGCCGAGGCACCGATCCGCTATATTGTGGATGACTGCAAAAAATTCGTGGAGCGCGAGATAAAGCGCGGTAACTTCTATGATGCTATCATTATGGATCCGCCCTCCTATGGCAGGGGCCCCTCGGGTGAGGTCTGGAAGATCGAGGATTGTGTGGACGAGCTTGTTACGCTCGCCTCCGGGATCCTTTCCAAGGAACCGCTCTTTTTCCTGATCAATTCTTACACCACGGGTCTTTCACCTTTGGCGATGAGCTATATTCTTGATCTTCGTGTGAAGGCCCGTTATGGCGGCAAGACCACCGCCTCCGAGCTGGGCATCCCGGTGACGGCAACGGGAAGCGTGCTTCCCGCAGGTGCCAGCGCCCGTTGGGAGCTTTGAGGTGACCGATGGAAGAGATTTTGATCCATACCAAGGATTTGTGCTATTCCTATGAGGAAAATGATCACAAAAGCCCGGTTTTGCGCGGCGTGTCGCTGGACATCCGCAAGGGCGAATATGTGGCGATCCTGGGGCATAACGGCTCAGGCAAATCCACCTTCGCAAAGCTTTTGAACGGTATTCTGGAGCCTGCCTCCGGTGAACTGACGGTAGCCGGTATCGATCTTGCTGCTCCTGAGCTCTCGGATGAGGATATTTTTCAACTGAGACGCCAGGTGGGAATGGTATTTCAAAACCCGGATAATCAGCTCGTTGCCACCATCGTGGAGGATGACGTGGCCTTTGGCCCGGAAAATCTGGGTGTTCCGCCTGCCGAGATCAGAAGTCGCGTGGATGAGGCACTGGCCACGGTTGGGATGAGTGAATACGCGAGGCACGAGCCGCATCGTCTTTCCGGTGGGCAAAAGCAGCGCGTTGCCATTGCAGGGTTGATCGCAATGCGCCCCTCCTGCATGATCTTTGACGAATCTACCGCTATGCTGGATCCATCCGGCCGGCGAGAGGTGATCGAGACCTTTGAAAAGCTAAACCGCGAGCAAGGGATCACCGTGCTTACGATCACGCACTATATGAACGAGGCAGCACGAGCCGATCGCGTCATCGTGATCGATGACGGCCGGGTGCTGGCAGATGGCACGCCCCATGAGATCTTTGCAGATCCCGGGCGGCTGATCGTTGCCGGACTTGATGTGCCGCAGTGTACCTCGCTGATCCACGCCCTGCGCGGGGAGGGCATTGCGCTTGCGGGAGAGCCGATCTCCCCGGAGGAATGCGCGGACCTGATCTGCCGCGCCTTGGAGGAAAAGAAGAATGGCAACGCTCTCGCTTGAAAATGTTTCATATGTTTACGGTCAACGCACGCCCTTTGAGATCAAGGCATTGGATAATGTCAGTCTCAGCGTGCGTGAGGGGACTGTGACCGGCATCATCGGTCATACCGGATCGGGCAAATCCACTTTAGTGCAGCTGCTGAATGGCCTGGAAAAGCCTACCTCCGGCAAGGTGATGCTGGATGGCGTTGATATATGGGAAAAGCCCCGTGAGATCGGCAAGATCCGCTTTCGCGTAGGACTTGTGATGCAATATCCCGAGTATCAGCTTTTTGAGGAGACTATCCGAGCTGACATTGCCTTTGGACCTCGTAATATGGGGCTTTCCAAGGAGGAGATCGACCACCGTGTTTCCGAAGCGGCAGGCTTTGTGGGCCTGGATCCGCTCTTGCTGGATAAGTCTCCCTTTGATCTTTCGGGCGGTCAGAAGCGCCGTGCGGCGATTGCCGGTGTTATGGCCATGCGCCCCGAGGTGCTGGTGCTGGATGAGCCCGCTGCCGGGCTGGACCCCCGAGGGCGTGACACTATCCTCAAGGGCGTGCGCACCTACGGTCGTGAGACCGGCTCCACAGTGATCATCGTCAGCCACAGTATGGAGGATATGGCTACCTACTGTGATGATATTATCGTGATGGCTAAGGGAAGGGTCTGCCTTTCCGGCACACGTGACGAGGTGTTTGCTAATGCCAAGACCCTGACTGAGGTTGGTCTCGGCGTGCCGCAGATCACGCAGCTGGCGCTGTTGCTGGAGGAGCGCGGTGTGGCACTGCCGGGCGGCATTTATACGGTGGAGGCCGCTGTGGCGGCGTTGAAGCCCTTATTCCAATAAAGGAACTTTTGTTTTAAGATGAAAAACATTGCTTTAGGGCAGTATTATCCTGCCGAATCGCCGATCCATCGTCTCGATGCGCGGATCAAGGTGATTCTCGCCATTCTGTATATCGTGTGCACCTTTCTCTGTAAAAGTGCGCTGGGATTTGCGGTACTGGCATTTTCTGCCATTCTGCTGATCCTGCTTAGCAGAGTGCCGATACGAACGGTGTTTCGCGCCATCCGTCCGCTACTGTTCATTATGATTTTTACCGCTGCCTTCAACCTGTTTCTGACCAAGGGAGACACCGCGCCGCTCTGGGCGTGGCAGGTCACCGAAAAATGGACGGTGCAGATCTTTGAGGCGGGAATATACAGCGCGGTATTTATGGTGGTGCGCATTGTTGTGCTGATCCTCGGCACCAGCATTTTTCTGACCTATACCACAACACCGATCGCTTTGACGGATGCCATAGAGAGTCTGCTATCGCCGTTGCGCGTTATCCATCTGCCGGTGCATGAATTCGCAATGATGATGAGCATTGCACTTCGCTTTATCCCCACGTTGATGGAGGAAACAGGGAAAATCATGAATGCACAAAAGGCACGTGGCGTGGATTTTTCCCACGGCAGCCTCGTTAAGCGCGCCAAGGCGCTGGTGCCCATTTTGATCCCGTTGTTCGTTTCCTCCTTCCGCCGTGCCGATGAGCTGGCCACAGCGATGGAGTGCCGTTGCTATCGTGGCGGTAAGGGGCGCACCAAAATGCGCGTGCCGCATCTGCGCTTTGCGGATTTTGCGGCGGTTGTACTGATGGCGGGCTTTGGAACCGGTCTTGTTTTGCTGAATTACTACGGTATCGGCTACAGAATGTGAGGGAACCATGTTGAAAAAGATCATGCTGACCGTTGCCTTTGTGGGCACGGCCTACTGTGGTTATCAGGTGCAGCCAAACGGTATCACCGTGCAGGAGGTGCTGGGGAACGCCGCCAAGGCGCTGTTCGGCTATACCTGCGACGTGGTAGGCTGCAGCCGCACCGATAGCGGCGTTCACGCCCGCTGCTTTTGCGTGACACTCGCCAAAAAGGGGAGCAATGCTTTGGAGACGACCATTCCGCCCGAACGGATCGCGCGCGCGATGAATGCGCATTTGCCCGATGACATTTCGGTGCTTACCTCCGGGCTTGTGGATGCCGATTTTCATCCGCGCTATGATGTGGTTTCCAAGGAATATGAATATCTGATCTACAACGGCAGAGAGCGCAATCCCTTTTATGCGGAACGTGCTTGGCATATTCCGACCGCCATTGACGGTGCGGCACTTTCGCGCATGCAGGCTGCTGCCGCGTGCTTTGTGGGCAAGCAGGATTTTTCGGCCTTTCGCGCGGTGGGCGCGGATACTGAGCCGGGGGATGCTGTACGCACCGTGTATGCTGCATCAGTAGAACGTGTGGGAGATATGATCTCCTTCCGTGTTCGCGCCGATGGCTTTCTTTACCATATGGTACGCATTATGGCGGGAACACTGGTAGGAGTGGCAAAGGGAAGCATCGCGCCGGAGGATATGCCGGCCTTGATCGCCGGCAAGGATCGCCGTAAGATGGGCGTAACTGCCCCGGCGTGCGGTCTTTATCTGAATGCCGTGTTCTATCCGGATCAAACATAACAAAAAACAAGGAAAGGAGGCGCTCTCGTGCATTCCGAAGAAAAGAATAATGCCGTGGTGCCGGCTGCACCGTCGGAAAATATGCCTGTTCCCGTCAAAAGCGGATATTGGGGACGTATGGCAGAGCGCTATACGTGGCTGTGGCGCATCCTGCTGATATTTTTGCTGGTATTTTCCGCGCTGTTTATCTTGCTCTTTTCCAGAGCCTTTACCTATGATAGCATTTTCTGCTTTTTCCGTGATCTGCGCTCGGTTTCCTCCTTTGTGACCTCAGAGCAGAGTGCGGTGACCGCCTCCTTTACCGAAGGGGATCAGACGGTGCTTTCCTACCGCGGCGGTATCGCGTTCGTGAATAGTCACGGCGTGGAGATCTATTCGCCCACGGGCGAGCGATTGCTCAATGCAGAGCGCACGATGAAGCAGCCGCGTGCCGTTGCCTCGCGCAAATATCTTGTGGCATACGATAACGGCGGCACCTCTTTTGTGATCACCAATTCCTACGCCGAGCTGTACCGTGGAGAGACCGAATTTCCTATTTTCGGAGCAGCGGTGTCGGATTCGGGGCATTTTGCTTTGATCACCGCCGCCGGCGAAACACTTTCACAGGTGCTGCTTTATGATAACAATTTCAACCTGATCCAGCGCTTTGGTCGCGCCTCCGCCACGGTGAGCGTCAGCCTTTCGGATAACGGCAAGCGCATTGCTATTCTCGGGGCAAACGCTACCGAGGGCACTGTGGGTACCAAGCTGGATATCTACCGTTTGGGCGAAGCCGATCGCACCGACGTGACGATGACCTTTGCCGGCGAGATCCCTCTTTCTGTCAGCTTTACCAATAATCGCTACGCCGCGGTGCTTACAAACAAAATGCTGCGCTGCTGCGATATGAACGGCGAGTTGGAGTGTGAGATCGCGCAAAGCGGTGCTCCTGTGGCCTTTACTGCCAACGAAAACGGTGCTTTGCTGGTAACCGAGACCGACAAGATCTCCGGCACCTACCGCGTGCTGGCGCTGGATAAGAGGGGAGACACGGTTTATGACGGCGAGATGAATACCGACATTCACGCTGTCGCCCTCGGTGATGAGGAGCTGTTTTTATTGACGAAGGATCAGGTGCTTCGCATCGATCCGGATGACGGTGATGCCATTGCCAAAACGGTAGAGGAGGGTGCGAATGGTCTGTTCGTGACCGACGCCGGAGGTGTGCGTGTCTGTTATCCTGCCAAGGCAGAATATCTGTTTTTTGAAAAAACCTGAAGCAAGAAAGGATGCCCTAAGCGGGCGAGTGAATCAGAATGGTAATGTGTTCCAAGTGCCACAAGCGCGTGGCAACGGTGTTTGTGACAAAGGTGGAGAACGGCGAAAGAAAGACCGAGGGCCTTTGCATGAAATGTGCCAAGGAGCTGGGATTGCCCACCGATCAGATCATGGGTAACGTGATGGGTAATGTCATGGGCAATCTTGGCATTTCGCCTGAGCAGCTGGAGAATATGGAGGAGGAGGTCAACGGCCTTCTGCAGAACATGGATCTGCCCAGCGATAACGATGATAACGAGGATGGAGGTGCGCCCGCCATCGATTTCCCGAAGCTGTTCCGCGAGAGCGGACTGTTCGGCAACCCCGCCTCCAACGTAGCTCCCGTGGAGGGCGGTGAAAAGAAGGATGAGAAGGAGACGAGCGGCAAAAAGGAGAAAAAGGAGCATAGCAAGGAGAAAAAGCATAAGTTCCTGGATACCTATTGCCGCAACCTGACAAGACGCGCGGCGGAAGGGAAGATGGACCGCATCGTGGGTCGTGACCGCGAGCTTGCCCGCGTGATCCAGATCCTGTGCCGCAGACAGAAGAATAACCCCTGCCTCATTGGCGAGCCCGGCGTGGGCAAGACCGCCATTGCGGAGGCGCTGGCACAGCGCATTGCGGATAATCAGGTGCCCTATAAGCTGAAGGGCAAGCAGGTCTATCTGGTGGATATGACCGCCCTTGTGGCAGGCACCCAGTTCCGCGGACAGTTTGAATCCCGCATGCTGGGACTTCTGCAGGAGGTCACCGCCGCAGGCAACGTGATCCTTGTGATCGATGAGGTGCATAACATCGTGGGCGCGGGCGATTCCGAGGGCAGCATGAACGCCGCCAATATGCTCAAGCCCGCTCTTTCCAGAGGTGAGGTACAGATCATCGGTGCCACTACGCTCAACGAGTACCGCAAGTATATCGAGAAGGATTCTGCGCTGGAGCGCCGTTTCCAGCCCGTGACTGTCAATGAGCCCTCGATCGAGGATACAGTTGAGATGCTGAAGGGTATCAAGCACTATTACGAGAGCTTCCATTCCGTGCAGATCCCCGAGGCGGTCCTGCGCCGTGCCGTGGTGCTTTCCGAACGGTATATTACCGACAGATATCTGCCGGATAAGGCCATTGACCTGCTGGACGAGGCGGCTTCCAACCTTTCCTTGAACAGTGCGGTTCTGAACGAAAGTTATGAAATAAAAGAACAATTATTAATCGAAAAGGAGAAGCGGGAGGCTTTGGAGGCCGATGAGAAGGCCGATGAGCAGCAGCGCTTTGAGGGCCTTGCCAGGATCAAGGCGAAGGAGCTGCAGCTCTCCGAGCGGCTTGCCGCCATCGAGCCGGATTGCGGCAAGGTGGTCATGACCGAGGAGGAGCTGGCACAGGTCATTGAGATCTGGACGGGCATCCCCGCCTCCAGCATCAGCGAGAACGAATACGAGCGCATCGACGGTCTGGAGCAGCGGCTGAAGGGGCGCATTATCGGGCAGGATCACGCCGTGGAGGCGGTCAGCCGTGCCATCAAGCGCAACCGCGCAGGCGTTTCCTACAAGCGCAAGCCGGTTTCCTTTATCTTTGCGGGCCCCACGGGCGTGGGTAAGACCGAGCTGGTCAAGACCCTTGCCGCCGATCTTTTTGACAGTCCCGAGACCCTCATTCGTCTCGATATGTCCGAGTTTATGGAGAAGCATTCGGTCTCCCGCATCATCGGAGCGCCTCCCGGATACGTGGGCTATGACGAGGCGGGGCAGTTGACCGAAAAGATCCGCCGTCGCCCCTATTCGGTGGTACTGTTCGACGAGATCGAAAAGGCGCACCCCGACGTGCTGAACGTGCTGCTGCAGATTCTGGACGACGGTCGTATCACCGATGCCAGAGGCAAGACGGTGAACTTTGAAAATACCGTGCTGGTCATGACCACCAACGCAGGCTCCGACCGCGCAGGCGCTCTGGCGGGCTTCCTCACCGAGGAGCGTGCAGGGAACGACGCCCGCACCGAAAAGGCGCTTGCCACCTTCCTGCGCCCCGAATTTCTCAATCGCGTGGACGAGGTCATCACCTTCCGTGCATTGGATGAGAATGATTTTACCAAGATCGCAGGCATCATGATGAACGAGCTGAAGACCGCGCTGGCAGAGAAGGGCATCTCGCTTTCCTTTACCGACGAGGCGCTGGCGCACATCGCAAAGAATTCCTATTCTTATAAATTCGGCGCGCGTAATATGCGCCGCTATATCCAGACCCACGTGGAGGACGCGCTGGCGGAGAAGATCATCGCCGACTACACGCGCTCTATCACCCATGCAAGCGTCACCATCAAGGACGGCGAGCTTGCCGTGAACGCGCTTTGAAATATTTTAAATTTAAAAATGTAAAAACGCCCTGCGCGGAGAAAATACTTCGTGCAGGGTGGAGCTGTTTTTTGCAGGCGAGCTTCCTTTCGGCCGTTGTAACCGCAGTTTCGAAGAAAAATGTAAAAAAAATGTAAACAGTGAAAATCCTGCTTGCATTATGGAAAAGATTATGTTATAATAATGCCCGCTTGCGTGATGGCGAGCAAAAACACACACGGGGTCCGATGCAAGGGCGGTGCCTTACAAGCGTGAGGCTCTCTTGTGAGATCACCGTGGTGGAAAAAACCAAAGGAGGACATAAAAATGTCTGTTATTACCATCAAACAGCTGCTTGAAGCAGGCGTCCATTTCGGACATCACACCAGAAGATGGAACCCCAAGATGCAGGAGTACATCTTCACCGAGCGTAACGGTATCTACATCATCGACCTGCAGAAGACCGTTAAGAAGTTCGAGGAAGCTTACGCATTCGTTCGTGACCTCGCTGCCAACAACGGCACCATCCTGTTCGTAGGCACCAAGAAGCAGGCTGCCGACGCCATCAAGGAAGAGGCTACCCGTTGCGGTCAGTACTACGTGAATATGCGTTGGCCCGGCGGCATGATGACCAACTTCAAGACCATCAAGAAGTCCATCGCTCGCCTGAACGCCCTGACCAAGATGCAGGAGGACGGCACCTTTGAGCTGCTGCCCAAGAAAGAAGTTGCCGCAAAGCAAAAGGAGATCTTCGACCTGGAGAAGTCCTACGGCGGTATCAAGACCATGGAGCAGCTCCCCTCTGCTGTGTTCATCGTTGACCCCCACAAGGAGCACAACGCAGTGCTTGAGGCTAAGAAGCTGGGCATTCCGGTCATCGCTATCGTTGACACCAACTGCAACCCCGATGATGCTGACTACATC
>SVQY01000009.1 GCA_015065135.1 Oscillospiraceae bacterium | reverse complement strand
ACAGGGCGGCAGGCTCTTTTATATGGGCTGCGGCACCTCGGGCCGTCTCGGCGTGCTGGATGCCGCCGAGTGCCCCCCTACCTACGGCGTGCCCCACGATCTGGTCATCGGCATCATCGCCGGCGGCGACGGTGCCATTCGCCGTGCGGTGGAGAATGCCGAGGACAGCTTTGAGGCCGGCGAGCGGGATCTTGCAGCCTTCGCCCCCACCGCAAACGATACCGTGATCGGTATTTCGGTGGCGGGCGGCGCGGCATACGTCCGCGGCGCGCTGACTCTTGCAAAAAAGCAGGGCGTCCTGACGGTGGCGCTTTCCTGCAACGCAGGCTGCCCCATTGAGGAGATCGCCGACATTGCCATCCACCCCGACACGGGCGCTGAGGTGGTGACCGGCTCCACCCGTATGAAGGCGGGCAGCGCTCACAAAATGATCCTGAATATGATCTCCACCGCGGTGATGGTAAAGCTGGGTCACGTGTATGAAAATATGATGATCAACCTGCGACCCACCAACGTGAAGCTCCGCGACCGTATGATCCGCATTCTCTGCGAGATCACCGCCCTGCCCTATGGGGACTGCGAGGCGCTGCTGGAGCAAAACGGCTTCAGCCTGCGTCGCTCTCTTACCGCCTTTGAGGAGAAGAACTGATATGAAAAGGATAGAAAAAAGCGATCCGCTGACCGCGCCCAAGCGCATCGTCAGCTGGTGGATCAAGCTCCCCGACCTGGATTGGCCAAATCACGACAATCACGATAGGATCAAGCGCCGCGCCGAGGAGATCGCCAAAGCCAATGCCACCACCGCTATGATCTTCGGCACCCACTTCCGCTGGGATTTCCTGCCCTATTTTACTCTTTTACACGACTATCTTGCCACCGTGGCCGAGGAGCTGCACAAGTGCGGCGTAGAGCTTTACGACCACCATTCGGTCAATCTGGTGCATCGCTACAGCACCCGTGAGGAGATGCGCCACGTAATGCTGCACAGCGGCCCCCACCTGCCCTTCTCCCCCTCCCGCGAGGCGGCCGCCACCTGGCGGTACAACGGCCATCTGCTGAACGACTGGCGGATGATCGACGTAAAAACGCGGGACGTACTGTATTTTCCGCAATATGCCGCCGAGGGCTTTTGCATCCAAAACCCCGATTTTGTGGCGGCGTACAAGGACTATCTGCAAAAGCTGATCGCCGATACCGGCATCGACGGGCTTTCCGCCGACGACCCGGTGCATTTCATGCACTACAACTCCTGCGCCTGCCCCCATTGCCGTGCTGAGCTGAAGCGGCGCACCGGTCTGGAGCTGCCCCCTATTGAGGATCGCTCCTTCTGGGGCAACTGGAAAAACCCTGCCTGGCACGCATGGATCGACCAGCGCTTTGATGCGGCAAGAGACTTTTTCGCGGCGCTGAAGCCTATCTTTCCCGAGGGCTTCCGTGTGACCACCTGCGGTCACAACAGCGCGGCGCCCGGTGCCAACGGCAGTGCCGCCGATGCGCGCTCCTTCCTTGCAGGCGGCTGCAACTATACCAATCTGGAGATGAGCGGCAATATGCCCCCCTATAAAAAGGACCCCGTGACCACCAATATCAGCATCTCCTCGCGTATCGTAAACGCCAGCCACCATCAGGCCGTGGCGCGCGAGCAGGGGGGCAGATGCTTTTCCACCGGCTTCGGCTTTACCGAGACTACCGCCGGCATCGTGTGGGCGGTGAACAAGGTGATGGGGGCGGATTGCTGGTTCTCCTGCCTGAAGGATCGCCTGGGGCTGCCTCAGCACGTGCTGGATGCGCTGCCCGACGAGGCTGAGATCGTGGGCAAGCCCTTTACCTTCGAGACCGAGCATCCCACGCTTTTTGAGGGGGAGCAGATCGGTCAGGTGGGGGTCTATTTCTCCTACGAGACCCGAAAGCACACCTGTTTCGGCAATCTGGCAAAGGGCTATTACAAGGACTTTTCCACCTGCCTGCAAACGCTGTTTGAAAACGGACTTTCCCCCCACACGGTATTCGATTTTCCCGAAAATGCGGAAGAATATCCGCTGATCCTGCTGCCCAGCGCCGCCGCGATGACTGAGGCGGAAAAGGCCGCGCTTGCGCGCTATCTGGCGGTCGGCGGCCGCGTGATCGCCACAGGCCCCTCGGCGCTCTCCGACTGCCGCCACAGTTATGTGCTGCCCGATGCGCCCCACACGGATACGCCGGACGAGTTTTTCAGCACCGTTGTGAACGGCGTAAAGCATCAGGAGGCCGATTGGGTGCGCCACGACGAGATCCCCCAAAGCCGCGACGCGGATCGCTGGCAGCAGCCGCGCGAGGGGCTTGATTACCATCCGCACCGTATGAGTGACGGCACCGTGACAGAGGTGCTTTTACAAAAATGCCGCGCCTGCTGCAGGCCGCTGCCGGTCACGGTGACCGAGAGCGAGGGCTATATCATCTCTACCTTTGAGAGCGACCGCGCCGTAACGGTGCATCTGCTGGCCAAGGAATTTGACACCGACATTGATCACCGCCTGGATGAGATGCGCTTTCACCGCAGCCGTGTGAACTACATTACCAAGGCCGAGCCGATCGGTGTCAGCCGCCATCTGCGGCTTACCGCCGCCACCGCCCCCACCGTCTATCTGCCGCTTGGCGAGGGCGAGGCCACGGTGACCGCCGTTGACGGCGGCTATACCCTACAGCTGCCAAAGGGCACTGCCTACGCGATCCTGCAATTTCCGAAAGCATAAAAAAAAGCCGGACAGAGAAGCTTCTCTGTCCGGCTTTTTGATCAGCTCTTTTTCTCCTCGGCAGGGGCGGGCAGCTCCTTGGTCTCGCTTGCTGCCGGCAGGGCATCCTGCGCCTCGTCGGGCTGCTTTTCAGCCTTGGGCTTTTTGGGCAGCGCGCGGCGGTTCTGCACGGTCAGCACGGCAAAAACGGTAGCAAAGATCACCGCAATGCCGGCGATGCAGTAAACGATCACCTTATCCTTGAGGGGATCTACCGCCTGCCATACGCCAACGGCAGAAAGCAGGATCATGCTGCACAAAAACCACAGGGGGGTGCGTGCGTTCTTCTTCTTTTCTCTGGCCACGCGTCGTGCCGCTCTGGCAGCGGTCTTTTCGTCCGCCTCGGCCTCGCTCTTTTCCGCGGGCTGCTCTGCGGTCTCCTTGGCCTCCTCGGGGGTCTCCTCCACCTGCGGCACCGTCTGCTGCAAATAAGCGCGCACGATCAGCACCGAGCAGCGGAACCAAACGGCAATGCCAAGCACGGTGCCCACCTGCATATCCTTGAAGATATCCAGATACTCCACGCCCAGCAGCGCCAGCGCCAGCACGGCCATCACGACCATCTCTGCGATCAGAAAGACCAACGCTCTGCCACGGTAATAGCCGATCATCGGGGCAAGCCCGATCACGATATACACGATGAGCACGGCGGCAGCCAGCAGGCTGACGAAGGTGGTGGCGTAGTTCTTTTCACCGAACAAGCCCACCATATCCAGCACCAGCAGCAGCGCCAGGGCCAGCAGCAGGATGCAGGTGACCATGGTAAAGATCCAGTTCTTCATTATTTTTTGCATATGTAACCTCCTTGCGCGAAATGCGCCTTATGCTTCGTCATCTTCCCCGTTGTCAGTATAGCCTTTATCGATATTGAACAGCGTGCGGATCACGCCGAACAACACGCCCAGCAGCACAGCCGCCAATGCAAAGACCAGCACCACCAAAAACAGTGCAGTCACCGCCGTGGCATAGCTGCGCAGCGCGGAAAGCAGCAGATTGCCAACGCGCCCATCATGAAAGAGCGCCACCAGCCCCAGCACAGCCGCCGCGATCAGCGCAAAGATGCCGATGCCCGAAAGCGCATCCAGGATCTCGGTAGGCGTGATGTGGATGCCAAGACAAAGCGCCAGCAGCAGCGCGCAGCCAAGGATCCGCAGCCATACGGGGCCGCCCTCCCGGCCGAACATACCCGTGAGCAGCGAGGCCGTAGCGCCCACATAGTCCGCAAAGCCTGCCCCCTGCTCACCATAAGCGGTGAGCGTGTCAAAAAACGGGCCGAGCACGCCGTTGAAGCAGACGAGCAAGATGACCAGCACCAGGAAAAGGCCGGTGATGGCAGGCCCCAGCGCATAAAAGAAATTGCCCAGGATCGCAATGGGATTACGGGGATTGTAGGAATGCTCCACGTAGCCGTATTCCCCGTCGGGATCGTGCAGATCCAGCAGTCGCACGTCCTCCAGCCGATGCAAGAACAGCACGGCGGCCATCGCGTGTCCCGCCTCGCGCACCGGGGTGGAAAGCACAGAGACGGCGCGGATGAGCGGCAGGCCGCTATCGTCACCCACAAAAAAGCAGAATGCCCGTCTGCAGCCCCACACGGCAAGGCCAAAGGCAAAGGGAGGGAGGCAGGCATAGCATAGCACCTCCAGTAAGGCGGTGAAAAAGCTCATACCGTTCCCTCCTTTCCATTTGCGCCACTTTCTCTAATATACCCTTAAAGTATAGCATATTTACGCCCCCGTGTCAACCAAATGCAAAAAAGTAAACTTGACTTTCTGCCGCGGTGGTGGTATAATAACTGCTGTAACTTCATCAAACGGTCGCGCGGTATCACGCCGAAAGGTATTACCGTGAGGAAAGTCCGGGCTTCATAGGGCAGGATAGCTGATAACATCAGCCGCAGGTGACTGCCGGGAAAGTGCAACAGAAATAAACCGCCTCCTTGGGGGAGGTAAGGATGGAAAGGCGAGGTAAGAGCTCACCCACTCCTATGGTAACATAGGTTTGCTGTAAACCCTATCCGAAGCAACACCGTTTGGGGGACGTCTGCCCGACATATTCCCCCGGGTGGCACGGGAGCGATCCCGAAGCTCTGCGGCGACGCAGGGCGCAGATAGATGACCGTTCACGACAGAACCCGGCTTATCGGTGGAGTTCAAAAAAGAAGGCCCGAGGGCTTCCCCTCGGGCCTTCTTTTTTTATGCCTCGGCAGGAGCGTCCTCTGCGGGGGTCTCCTCTGCGGCGATCTCCTCTGCCTCGGTGACAGGGGTCTCTTCCATTTCAAGATCCTCCTCAATGGGCTCCTCAATGGGCTCCTCAGCCACCGGCTTTTTGAAGGAGTGGATCTTGGCAACGATCACTCTTTTGACCTTTCTGCCGGCGCGACGGGTGCGGCGCACCAGACGCTTGGCAGATCTCTTGGTCTCCTCTGCGTTGTTTACCAGCTCGTGCACCGCGTATCCGATGCCAAAGGCGGCTACGCCGACCAATGCGAGATCAACAATAGGGCTCTTCATCTTTTTTTCCTCCTGTGTAGGGCCGCCCGTGGGCGGTTATTTTTTAAGTGTTGTATTCGTCTTCCTCTTCTTCTCCGCCACCCATCTTGGCAAGGAACTCCTGATAGGTGATCAGCACCTTACGGGCCTTATTGCCCTCGGGCGCGCTGACGTAGCCCAGATCCTCCATACGATCGATGATCTTGGCGGCACGGCCGTAGCCAACGCCCAGGCGGCGCTGCAGCAGCGAGGTCGCCACCTTCTGTGTCTCGATCGCCAGCTCCACGGCCTCGCGGAACTTGGGATCCTCTCCGCCCTCGTCATCATCGTCGATATCGTCAAAGCTGTCGCCACCGCCCTTACGGCCGGCATTGGCGGCACGGGCCATCTCGACCTCGATCTGATCCATAAACTCGCGGTTGTACTGCACCTCATCGTTATGCTCGATGATATAGCGGATCACGCTTTCCACCTCACGACCGCTGACGTATGCGCCCTGCACACGGGAGGGCTTGTTCTGCGATACCGGGAAGTAGAGCATATCGCCCTTGCCGCAAAGCGACTCGGCGCCGATGCTATCCAGAATGGTACGGGAGTCCACCTGCGACTTCACGGTAAAGGCAATACGGGAAGGAATGTTGTTCTTCAGCTTACCCGTGATCACGTCTACCGAGGGACGCTGGGTGCCGATGATCAGATGCATGCCTGCGGCACGCGCCTTCTGGGCGATACGGCAGGTGAAGTTCTCGGGGTCGTTGGTGGTGGAGCCCATCTTCAGATCCGCGAACTCGTCGATCACGATGAGCATATAGGGCAGATGCTCGCGGTCGGGATCGTTCTTGGTCATATCGTTATATTCCTCGATATTACGCGCGCCCACGTCCTCCATCAGGGTGTAGCGGCGCTCCATCTCCTGCACGGCGCAGGCCAGCGCACCCACGGCACGGGGCATCTCGGTCACGATAGGCAGATAGAGATGCGGCACGTGCGCAAAGGCGGCGAACTCGACCTTTTTGGGGTCGATCAGGATCAGGCGCAGATCACGGGGGGTGGTCTTATACATCAGGCTGATCAGGATCGTGTTGATGCACACCGACTTACCCGAGCCGGTGGTGCCGGCCACCAGCGCGTGAGGCATCGTGGCCAGATCGCACATCACGATATTGCCGCCAATGCCAAGGCCGATCGGCACCTCCAGAGGCTTTTTGGAATTCTTGAACTGCTCCGATTCCAGCAGCGTGCGCATAAACACGGTCTCGCGCACGGCATTCGGCACCTCGATACCGATCACCGGCTTGCCGGGCACGGGGGCCTCGATACGCACGTCTGCGGCCAGTGCCAGCGACATATCGTCCTGGCGGTTGATGACCTGACGCACGCTGACGCCCACCTCGGGTCGAAACTCGTAACGGGTGATGGCAGGACCTCTGGCACACTCGATCTGATCGCGGATGCGCACGTTAAAGCTGGCCAACGTCTCACGCAGAATATCGATCTTTTCCTGATTCTCCGCGTCGTGGTTGGTCTCCTTGACCGTCTTATCCTCATTGAGCAGATGGATGGGAGGCAGCACGTGCTCACGGGGCGCGCGAGGCGGCTCGGGCTTCGGCTTCGGCTCCTCCTTGATGACCTCGGCCTTGGCGGCCACCGGTCTCGTGGGCTCGGGGCGCACAGGGCGCACCGGCTCGGGACGTACGGGTGTGGGCGCCGCGGTCGGCTTCTCCTCACGGATGCTCGGCTCCTCGCCGGGCATACTGAAATCAGCACGCTTGGGCGCAGGCGGTGTGATCTCCTCCTCTGCCTCCTCAATGGGTGCAGGAGCGACAACGGCGGTGGCTCTCACCGGTACGATCGGCTCGGCCGCCACGCGTGCGCGCTCAAAGGAGACCGGCTGCACGGGCTCCTCTACCGGCTCCTCGATGGGTGCGGCAGGGGTGACAGGCGCGGTGTGGGTTACCGCAGGAGCAGCGGGAGCAGCCGGCGCGGTATAGGGCGCGGCGGCAGGCGTCTCGCTTGCGGCAGGGGTCTGCTGCAGCTGGGATGCCGCGACAGGATCCTTTTTGTAAATGGTGGTGGAGGGATGGCGCTCGGTGCGCACACCGTTATCATAGCTGACCTCGGCCACGTGGGGCTCGGCAGCGGTGCTGCCCAGCGCCTCCTCACGAAGGGCGGCAGCAGGCGCCGTATAGACGGGGGCGGCAGGCGCCGCGGCTGCGGTGCTCTGCTCCTCGCGGGGCTGGATCACGATATGAGATGCCGTCTCCTTTTCCTCACGCCCGTGGTTGGGCTCGGGGCGGATGGGCAACGCAAAGGGTGCGTAATAGGAGCCCTGCAGGGGCTTTTCCTCGGCCTTGGGGGCAGGCTCTGCCACAGAGGGCGCTGCCGCAGGGGCGGCCGTCTTGGCGACTCTCTCCTCCTCCAGGCTGCGCAGGATCTCGCTCAGCTTGCTGCTCGGATCCTCGGTGTGGCCTGCACGGTTCAGGATCGCGGTGGCGTGATCCTCCACGATCTCCGGCTCGTCGTTCGGAATATCCAGGACCTCGCTTGCCGTCTCCTGCACAGGTGCAGCCTTGGGCTGCTCCTCCTGTACCGGCTTCTTGGGGCGCGGCACGGGCGGCACAAGCTCCTCGGCATCCTCGCCAAAATCATAATAGCTCCGGGGGCTCTCCGCCGCAGCGGTATTGCCGGTCAGCTTGGGGCTTTCCGCCTCCTTTACGGCGGCGGGCTGAGACTGCTTGGGCGTGCGCAGCCGGCGCACCTCCTTGCCGTCATAACGTGCCGCCTCCCTCTCGCGGCGGCGCTCCGCCGATTGCTTGAGGCGAGTGGAGATCCGCTGCCAGAGACCGGCAGGGGTAAGGCCGACCATATAGATGCCGATGATGAGCAGCAGCGGAATGGCCAGAAGTCCGGTACCCAGCGGATAAATGGCATAGCCCATATATTCACCGACGAAGCCGCCGAAAAGGCCACCGCCGCTGAAGTTGACGCCTGCCGTATAGAGCTCCCACGCGGCGGCATTGATGAAGCGGTTGTTATTGCCGGATGCCTCGATAAACACGTGCACGATGGCCGAAAGCAGCACAAGGAAGCTGCCCGAAAGCAGCAGCTTCTGGAAGAGCACGCCCTCCTTCACATAGGTGCGCCAGCGCAGGGCGATGACCACAAAGAACAAGGGCAACAGATAGGCGATGGGGCCCATCAGGCCACAGAGGAAATCTGCAAAAAAGCTGCCGAATTCCCCACCGGCACCGTCCAGATGGAACAGGTCGCGCAGCACAAGGCTGACTGCGCCAAAGAGCGCCATCCAAAAAAGCACATAGGGCAGGATCTGATGCACAAAGCGCTCGGCGTGGCCGGCGCTTCTGCGGCGGCGAGGGCCGCCCGCGCGTCTGCGGACCGGCTCGCGCTCACGGCGGTCGTCATTGCGGTAACGGCGATCCTCCTCGCGATCCTCCTCGCGGTAGCGGCGGTCGTCGCCACGGTAACGGCGATCGTCGTCTCGGTAGCGGCGGTCTTCCTCATGGTAGCGGCGGTCATCGTCGCGGTAACGGCGATCATCGTCGCGGTAACGGCGATCATCGTCACGGTAATGGCGATCATCGTCGCGGTAGCGGCGGTCATCGTCACGGTAATGGCGATCATCATCGCGGTCTTTATTTTCGTCCTGATACAGCTCGTCAGCATTGTCAAACAGCCGGATGCGCTCCCGCTGCTCACGCTGGGGCTCGTGCTGTCCGCCGGTGCTGCTGCGCCGTATCACACGGTCATTTCTGTCTTCCCGCATTTTGCCTTCCTTTCCGAAAAATCCATCAACGGCAACCGTTTAAGGGCGCCGCACTTGTATATACTAAATTCACGCAACTGATTGCAGTTGACACCTACTCTATTATAGTATAACATTATATTTAAACTTCTACAAGAACTAATTTTAACATTTTCAAGGACTTGATATTGGGGAGGAGCCCATGAAACTCTTTTTTTCGCGCATTTTGCCGCTTTTGCTGCTGGGGCTGGGTGCCGGTCTGCTGAACGGTCTGCTGGGTGCCGGGGGCGGCATCCTGCTCGTTTACGGGCTGCAGCGGATCCGCGGCATCCGCATCACCGATCGCCGCGCCGTCTTTGCCACCGCGCTGGCAGTTACGCTGCCCCTTTCCTGCCTTTCCGCCATTCACTATTTTCGCCAAGGAAGCCTGGCTGTAGACATGCTGGCGTGGCTGATTTTTCCCGCCATTCTCGGCGGCGCGCTGGGTGGACTTTTGCTGCGGCGCCTTTCCCCGCGCCTGCTCTCCCGTATCTTTGCCGCCGTGGTGCTGGTCTCGGGCGTGGTCCTGCTGCTATGATGCCTGTTTTACTGGCCCTGGTGGCATTTTTGGTGGCGGTGCTTTCCGGCCTTGGCGTAGGCAGCGCAGGGCTTTTGGTGGTCTTTATGACCACAGCGATGCAGATGCCTCAGCTGACCGCGCAGGGGCTGAATCTGATCTTTTTTCTCTTTTCCTCGGGCGCGGCGCTGACGGTGCATCTTTTGCGCACGCCGCTGCTCTTTGGCTGCGTGCTTTTGCTGCTGCCGGGCGGCTTTCTGGGCAGCTATCTGGGGGCGGTGCTGGCCCACGCCATCCCGCAGGCGCTGCTGCGCCGCCTGTTCGGCGGCCTTTTGATCGTGGCCGGCCTTTCGGGGCTTTTGGGCAAGAAAAAGGACCGATCTCTTTGATAATGGGGCGTTTTTTATTCTTTTGAGACCGTTTTGGGAATCATAACCACCACTTCAAGTGGCGGTATGCACCGTGCCTTCAAGGCAATGGTGCTGACAACATCTGAAGACGTACCGAACAATAAACATTAGTAATTATCGCCCCGCTGCCGAAAATTCGGCAAAGCCTCGCCCTTGGGGAGAGGTGGCGGCGGAGCCGACGGAGAGGGGTATTTCCTGCCCTCTCACCCGCTATTGCGGGAGCTCTCCCGAGGGGAGAGCCTATGGCTAAAGCATTTTTATTCCACCACTGCAAGTGGTGGTTTATACGCCCTAAAGGCTACAACAAAAAGCGCGGTGCGCCAACAGCGCGCCGCGTTTTTTGATGTCAGTCGATCCAGAATTTGGTAATGGGCTTGCCCTTGCGCTCACCCGGCACCGTGTGCAGCCGTCCTTGCTTATAAAAGCTCCAAAGGGCGTCGTAGAGGATGGTGGCATAGGACTTGAGCAATCCGCCCTCCTTGGCGTATTTGCAATCCACCTCGGGGGCGCTCCACACATCCCGCCATTCCTCGTAGCAGGGCATATCGTACAGCGATTTCGGGTCATCGCGCTGCCCCTTCAGCAGGGCCTCCATACGCTGATAGATCGCGGCGGCAATGCGGTAATCGATCTGCTCCACCCGCACACCGTCAAACTGCTTGCCGGTCACGGTAAAGGTACCCGGGGTCGCCTGGCAGACCGAGGCGGGGGGCAGCTGCAGGATATGCGAAAAGGCAACGTCCTCGGGGAACGCCAGAGGGGTGGTGGCAAGATAGGTCTCCTCCCCTACCGTGCCCGCGTGCATGGGGCGTGTCACGTCCCCGATCGTGATGGTATCGGGCAGATCCGCGTGGATGCCCAACGCCACGATGTCGGCAGGCAGGGCGGAAACGGCGGCGGTCATGGCCTCCAGGGCGTTTTCCCGTGTTGCCCCCTTCTCTGCCAGCATATCCCCCAGCATCAGGGCATAGGCCTCCGAGTCGTGGTAGTTCATTCCGTTGGAGAGCGCCAGCTGGCTTTTCTTGCTCGCGCTTGTGTAAGCGCTCTTGATGGTAAAGCCGCGATCCATAAAGCCCTGCATAATGGCATTGGACTTTTCGTAAAACGCGGGGGTGGCCACGTCTCGCAGGGTGCCGTTCAGCACCAGGGCCAGCTTGCCGTCCTCGCTGGTAAAGGGATGGGCGTGAGATTGCAGATTACCCGTGGGACGGGAGTGGATAATACCCGTTGTACCGGGAAAATTCAGCGCATCCGTCTCACGGAGCAGCGTATCCACGTCGCCAAGCACCTTGGCGGTGTAGAGCTTGCCCGCGTGAATGGTGGCAATGCCCGTGCTTTGTCCGCCGTCCATAAACTGCTCGCGGCGAATCATTTCGATGAGAACGGGGGCAGCGCGGCGGTTGCCCGTATAGCCTGCAATGTTACACATAGCGGCACCTCCAAGGCTTTTTCTTCATTATATCATAATTGCGCGCAAAAGCAACGGTTTATGCGAAATTCACTTGACAGGGCAGAAAAAAGGCGTTACAATAAAATCACCTTAACGCAACGGAGGTACAGCATGAGGATCATCAAGCACGGTATCATCAGCGCGCAGCACGCGGGCAAGCTGAACTATCACGCCTGGCCCTCGGTCATCACCCTCTCGGATGGCACACTGCTGGCAGGCTGGTCGGGCGACCGCTATCGCCATATCTGCCCCTTTGGCAAGGTGCTGGCAGCGCGCTCGGCGGACGGCGGCTATAGCTGGCAGCCTCCCTATACAATATTGAACACACCGCTGGACGACCGCGACGCGGGCTTTTGCGAAAGCAACGGCTATGTGGCCCTGACCAGCTTCAACAACTCCCGCGCACAGCAGCGCCTCTACGCCGAAAAGAACAACTGGAGCAAGGAGCATCGCGCGCTGGCGGAGGGCTACCTCGCCCTTGTGACCGATGCCGACGAGCAGCGCTATCTTGGCTCTACCCTTGCGGTCTCCGCCGACAACGGCCTCACCTTTTCCGACCCCGTAACGCTGCCGATCACCTCTCCCCACGGCCCGATGCGGCTACCCGACGGGGATCTGCTCTATATCGGCCGCGCCTTTGGAGACCGCGCAAAGGCCTCCTTTGACTACCTCCCCGAGGGGATCTACGCCATGCTGCTCTCCCCCGACGGCAGGGTCAAAAAGAAGCCGTGGTTGGTGGTGCCCGCCGCCGAGGATGCGCTGCTTTGCGAGCCCCACGCGGCGCAGATGCCCGACGGCAGCATTCTGCTTGCCATCCGTGCGCAGCGCAAGGAGCCGCATCTCTTTACCGTCTATCTCTGCCGCTCCACCGACGGAGGGCTCACCTTCTCCGCACCGCAGCCCACAGGCTGGAACGGCTCGCCGCCACACCTTTTGGTGCATTCCTCGGGGGCGGTGGTGATGACCTACGCTCGCCGCACTGCGCCCTTTGGGCAGATGGCGCGTGTCAGCTACGATAGCGGCCACACCTGGAGCGAGGAGCTTGCGCTCCGCGAGGACGGCTTCAGCGGCGATCTTGGCTACCCCTGCACCGCCGAGAACCGCAACGGTGAGCTGGTGACGGTCTACTATCAGCGCGGCCCGGAAACGGGCAACCAGATCCGGTATACGATATGGGGGATTGAAACCATAAAACCTTAACAAAATACGGAAATCCCCTTGACAAAAGCCGATCCTTGTGCTATACTACAAGTGTTCTTATTTCATACCAAGAACTATCAGGTTGCTATGATAAGGTTACTACTTATCGTAGTATACCGCAGAGCTCTGACGATCGGTTTTACCGATCGTCATCTTTGTATCTCCACCTTGCATTTGCGCAAGCAAAAAAACGCCGGTCAAGGTATTCGTTCTCCGGTAGATTTGGTATGAAATAATGCAATAGCGGCTTCTACACCAACGGCGATTGCTGTAGCTCTCTGGTAGTTCTT
Source organism: Oscillospiraceae bacterium (assembly GCA_015065135.1). GTDB lineage: Bacteria > Bacillota > Clostridia > Oscillospirales > CAG-272 > Firm-07. The sequence continues at coordinate 53,812 of SVQY01000009.1, read as the reverse complement.
GGTATGAAATAACGAAATCATCTCTCTGCTTGTAGCAGGCATTGTTGTAGCTCCCTGGTAGTTCTTGGTATGAAATAACACGTAATGACAGCCATCATGGTAGACTCTGGTTGTAGCTCCCCGGTAGTTCTTGGTATGAAATAACTTTACAAGATAAAATCAGAGACGATAGCCGGTTGTAGCTCCCTGGTAGTTCTTGGTATGAAATAACCGAAGCAAAAATCAAATTTACCGCGGAAACATTGTAGCTCCCTGGTAGTTCTTGGTATGAAATAACCCGCGCCTCCATGGCAAGCTGCTCTCTCGGGTTGTAGCTCCCTGGTAGTTCTTGGTATGAAATAACCTTGAATGTCAATATCTTCATCACTCGCAGGTTGTAGCTCCCTGGTAGTTCTTGGTATGAAATAACTCTCTTTCACGCCTGCCTTTTTGATCGATGGTTGTAGCTCCCTGGTAGTTCTTGGTATGAAATAACCGATCCGACCGCAGAGATGTGACCATTTAAGTTGTAGCTCCCTGGTAGTTCTTGGTATGAAATAACTAATCGGGAAGTCGGTTTCGTTGTCGTAGAGTTGTAGCTCCCTGGTAGTTCTTGGTATGAAATAACTTTCTGCTCTTGAAGTGAGCGACTCTTTTTGTTGTAGCTCCCTGGTAGTTCTTGGTATGAAATAACCTACCGGGGCAAAACCCCCACGAATCAAAGGATTCGTGGGGGTTTTGTTTATAACAAAGAAACTGTTTTAATGGTTTTGGGAGCTCCTTTCCCTCTTTTTTAAAAAAAGGAAAGCTGCTCGTCCGCAGGCCGCATTTCCTCGGCACGGCGTTCTCCGACCAGAATACGGATAGACTCGTATTGCTTCTCGGTCACCACCAGCATACGGATCGAGCCGTTGGCGGGCACCGCCAGTCGCAGTCGTCGCTCATGCTTTTCCACGGCATCCAAGCCGTTACATACCCTTGCGTAAAGGGAGTATTGGATCATATGATACCCATCCTTCAACAAAAAATTGCGAAAGGCGGTTGCCACGCGCCGCTCGTATTTTGTTTTTACAGGAAGGTCAAAAAACACCAGCATCCGCATAAACTTACTCATACTCGTGCCGCTTCAGCTGCTCAAGCTCGGGCAGCATCAATTTTTCCGTTTTTTCCGTCAGAGTAAAGCAACGCTCCAGACTATGCACCAAGCGCTCTACCGCATATGCCGCGCTATGATGCTCTCCGTCGGATAGCATCTCGTAATTCAGAATATTGCATAGCTCCCGTTTTCGCCCGGATGTCAGCTCCTCCTCAGGAAGCGACTGAAACACAAACAGATCCACCAAAGGGCGGAAGGGCTCGATCAGATCGTCCGCCAGGTTATAGTTGTTCAGCTCACTGTGATGATGGATGCCGAGACAAGGCTCAAAGCCGTAATTGGCAAGCACGCGGGCGATGTATCCGCGCAAAATGGCATATCCGTAGTTCAGTACAGCATTGATCGCGGTATCCGCACCGCGAGAAAAGCCCCGCCCGAACAGATAGGGAAAGTAGAGCGCCGCCGCCTGCCCTTCTGCGTTGGTGGGATCACCGGATTGCACCGCGTTCGCCAGACGTGCTACCTTTTGGTAATATTCCGCATCCACCCCGCACAGCTCCAGGCATTTTGCCTGGTTTTTTATTTTGGCAACCACGATATCCTGCCACATCCGCTTCAGATGGGGCTTCCCCTGCTCCAGCTGGAGCAGCAGCCGCTTGCGCTGTCTGGAATATTGCCCCAAGGGCTGCAGCACGGCAGCGGGCAAATGCTTTTCGTCACACAGATAAACGCAGACCCCTGCCGCCGACAGGGCAGAAAGGGCGTAAGCGGTCACGGTGGCGGTGCGACTTTCGATCATCAAGGTACGAATATCCTCGATTGGAACGGTTCCGTTGCTTTCGCCTTCGATCACCAGCTGCTCATTTTTCACCGACAATCTGACCGAGGACGAGATCACGATACTACGGTATCCCATCTGTTACCTCCCCTTCTGCAAAGCATGGTATTCTGTTATGTTATTTCTTTTTGTGTGAAAAATCCTTTCTCTTTTCTTCTCCGATCCTGCGGATATTGCCCAGCACGTCCACCTCGTATTTTTCAATGCGCTGCATGGTCTTACCGATGGAATCGTGTGAATAGGTGTTGTCGTGTGTAATGGCATTCAATACCGCAGTCGATATGTTCATTCCCCTGTAATACAGGAACACGCCTTCCTCGCCCGGGACGGTCATTTTCTCGGGCAGGGTGCTTTTTTTGTTGACCACGTTCAAGGAAAACGGCTTTTTGGAATAGATGCGGATCAGGTCGTTGGGGTATAGGGTAAACAGAAAATCCTCTTCCCGCATCTGCTTCCATCGCTTTCTGCCGTCTGCATCCTTGCCCGCGATGGGTGCCAGGGAGGGTAGCTGTGGCTTGACGGTATCTGCCACGTAGACGGGAACAAAATAGTAGCCGTCATCCTCCACCCGGAACACATCGCAGCGTAGCATAGTCTCGTTATTTGCCACGCCCGTTTGGTCCTGCACCTGCACCACATTGGATACGGTATCGATGACCTTGACCTTTTTGACAACGGGACCGGGGGTGCCGTCCGCCTTAGGCTTGCGGAACTCCCCATCGGCAAAGGCTCGCTTGCCATCACCGCCGTGCGCCTGCAATCTTTCCTTCAAGGCTTCATACAGCAGCCGATCACTTTCCGGATTATAGTAGTTGGCGATCTCACCCGTGGCATCCAGCTTCAGGGCAGTCAGGGCCACCTTGGAAATTACCTTCCCCTGATCCAGCAGCTTGCCGCTTCGCACGGTTTCCAGATGGGCAGAGCCTGTGCTTTTATGATTGCACATACGGGATACGAAGGGCGGCATCACCGTTTCCAGATCGATCTCCGCATAGCTGTCGTAATTGGCATCGAACAGTTGCTTGCGCATATTTTTTGCGTTTTGTGTCATGCGGATGCTCAACTCATCCAGAAAATGCGCCCACGGCGTGGGGAATCTGGTGATCAGCTCACCCGTCTGCTCGTCTACGATATAATCGCCGTTATCTTTTGTTTCCTTATAATAAGAGTAACGGGAGATGCGGTTGATCATACCCTGGGTGATGCAGCCGATCACCACCGCATCCACCGCGTGGTGCAGATCGCCGTCCTCGCGGATCTTGCGGATGCCCCAACGCTTCCGCACGTAGGCGGTAATGGCACCGTTTACCGCGGTAACGCGACGCTTGCGGCCGCTATCCGACGGTGCGAACAGCAAATGCTCACTGATATACCGATGCAGGTAGGATGCCATAAATTGAGTATCCTGCAAATTGCGCTGCTTCCACTCCGCCTCGTCCGAAATGCTTTCCTTCAGCAGGCGGCTTTTTTTCGCGTATTTCAAGTTAGACTGCTCCACCCGAATGATGAAGTCATCCCGCTTTTTGCCCTGCAGATATTGCAAAGGGAGCCGATTTCCCTTTTGGCGGTTTTCGGCAGTCAGCACCAGTACCTTGTTTGCCATGCGGTCGTCAAAGCAGATGCTGTAGGGCACGATGTGATCCACGTCCACATATCCGGGCTCGGTCAATCGCTCGATCTCAATAGCCTCACCGGAGTACATACATCTGCCGTCCTGCTCCTGCCACAGCTTCATCTTGATCAGATCCTGACCGCCGATCTTGCCGTCAGTATATTCCCGCAGCTGCTCCATCAGCTGCTCATTGGTTTCCGCGTTTTTATCCTGCGCCTTTTTGATCTCATCCCGCTCCTTCTTGTCATGAGCGAGCTCTCGCGCCAGCTCAATATTCAAATAAACGGGACTGCCCTGCATCTCGCGCACGATGGCGTTGACCACTTTGATGGTCTGCGACACGGCACGCAGCACGACGGGGCTGGTGATCTCGCTCTGATTCTTAGGCAAAGACGGCAGATACAGCTCGGGCTTCCCATTGTTTGCCTTGGGATCGTATCCCGCTGCCTCGCAGGCCTTGTCATAGGTATATCCCTGCTGCAAAAAGGGTAGTATTTTGCGGCACGCCATAACCGACAAATGTCCAAACTTTGCAAAATTTGGCAGGGTCAACAGCGCCTCGATCACCTGCGGCGACAGCTTGGCGGCGGTCAACTCGCCGGTGATATCCGCATCCGACTGATTTTTGGAAAGCGCCTCGCCAATGGCATCCAGCTGATCGTAGCTCAGCTCGGCAAATGCCTCCGCCGAATAGGCCGAAATACATTTGCGGATCTTGTGATAATTTTCCAGATCCTTCAGCTTGGCATTTTTCTCCGCCTTGGCGCGCGCTCCCGCCTCGTAACGGATACCCACAAAGTCCTCATCCTCCGCCAGATGCAGCAGCTTGCGGATCTGCGCAAAGGTCACCTCCGCTTTCTCGTGCGCCAGCTCATACACCTGCTGACGCTCCTCATCAGTAAGGCTTCTGGTCACGCCCTTTGCACTCAGACGGATGTGATTGATATGCTGACAGAGATTGAAAAGCTGGAAGGAGTAGGAGGCCTTGGCGGCACGAAGCTGCCCCTCCTCAAAGGTACACTTACCGCGCATCCGCTCCACCTGATTGCCGCTGTAGGGACCGCAGGCGGGGCCTTCCGCAAAGGAGCGCTGGGAAAGCAGTATATCCAGATATGCCGCCTCTGTCTCCTCGCTTGCATACGCCGCGCCCCGTTCGCGCTGAGCGGCAAAGATCAGCCGCGCCTCCGCCTCGACCGATGCACGGTCCACCGTGTTCAGATAGTTGGCCTGTTTGTTTCGCTTATATATTGCAAATGCCTCGTCGCGATAGAACATTTCGCCAACGGTGCGATAGCCCTTTTCCTCGCAGCGCTTTTGGTTTTCGGATACGGCGGCAAGCAGCACACCGTTTTCCTTATCGGCCGCATCTGCCTTCCGATTGGAGCGGTAGCCTCTGCGCTGTGCAAGATGGATCAAAATACGCGCAAACGCCTCTCGCGACACAAGCTCGTCCAGCGCCTTGGTACGCAGGGCATAGATATCCTCCAGTTGCCCCTTGTACAAGGCATCCAGTTCAGCACCGCTCAGTATGCCCGAGGACAGGATCAACCCGCGGATGCGCTCCAGGCGGTGACGGTGACGGCGCAGCCTACGGCGTGCACCGCGCGCTTCCCGTCTCGGCACAGCCAGCGAGGAGCCGTCTTTAGGATGCTCTGCTCTGTCAAACACGCGGCTGCCGAGCCGCTCAATGCGAAAGGGCTGATCGTGAGAGTCCAGCTCCAGCACCGCATAGCCCACCGATTCAATACCAATATCCAGTCCAATTGCATACTTCATTTGATCTCTCCGTCCTTCTTTTTTCATTCGTATGGTGCGATTTTGGTTTAAAAAGGCTCCCATACATTATATATTTTCAATCATAATTTCATTGTAGCACATCTTGTGTCCAATAAAACGGACATTCGACTCTTCGCCGTGAGTCTTATGGCACCGTTACATTTATGTACACCTATGCTTGTATCCCGTTCAAAACGCGTTCGCTTCTTCTGCCGGGGCAGCCGATGACGATCACCTTTTTCAAAGCACTCATTCTGTTTCTTTGTTGGATTTTTTCTTCCCGCCGTTGGCCAGGTGCAGGAGCCACCTTGCGGTGCGCTTGCCGAAGATGCCGCCGGTGAACTGCACCATCGCGCGCAAGGGGGCATCAAGGGCGCTGCTGCGCACCATCAGATAGGTGGGATCGTAGGGATCACTGAGGCCGCCGCCCAGCACGCCGACGGCAAACTCCACCGCCCTTTCAAAGGAGCGGATCACACGCGAGTGCTCTCCCATCTCCAGGCAGGTGCTATCCATCGTATAGGTCTGCGCCGCATCGGGCGCATCCTGCATCCACCGCTCCCACTCGTCTTTTGTGGGGATGCCACCCGCAGCAGCGTACACGTCCTCCTGCGGATAAGGCGGCAAAATGTTGGAATTTCCGATCACGGTAACGGTTTTTCGCAACCGAATGTCTGCAACCGAGCTGCCGATCTCCACGGTATATTTACCACTCGGCAGCTGCCAGCCCCCTCGCCACAGCGCAAAGCTGCGCCGATCCAACACAAAGGTGACCTCCTTGCGCTCTCCCGGCTCCAGCTCCACGCGAGCAAATTCCTTCAGCTCCCGTGCGGGGCGATGGATCGCCGAGGCCTGTGGCGCGATATAGAGCTGCACCACGGCAGCGCCGCGGCAAGTGCCCGTATTTTCCAAGAAAAGCTGCACCGTCTTGCCACTTATTCTCAGATCGCTATAGGCAAACGAGGTATAGGAAAGGCCGTGACCGAAGGGATAGCGCACGGCTTTTTCGGCGGTCTCGTAATAGCGATAGCCCACGTAGATCCCCTCGCGGTAAGCGGGATCCTTCTCGCCAAAGCTATCGGCTACTACATCTGCCAGCGAAAAAGGCCAGCTCTCGGTCAGCTTGCCCGAGGGGCAGGCGCGCCCGGTCAGCAGCTCGGCCACAGCCGCACCGCCTGCCTGCCCGGGCAGACCCATAAACAGGATCGCCCCCACGCGCTCCGCAAAGGGCAGCTCCATCACGCCGCCGCCAAAAAGCACCACAACGGTATGAGAATTCGCCCTCGCCACCGCCTCTACAAGGCGGCAATGATCCTCCGGCAAGCGCATATGCGCACGGTCGATGCCCTCGCTCTCATCATGCTCCGGCAAGCCCACGGCCACCACCGCAACGGGCCTTTCGGCCGCCATCCTCGCCGCCGTCTCGATCTCCTGCTCGCTCACGTTGCCGCGCGCGTCGCCGCAGGGGAAGCAGGGGGTGTGCGGCATTGCCTCACGGATGCTGACAAGCCTTGTGGGATTGATATGGCTGCTGCCGCTGCCCTGATAGCGCGGCTCCGCCGCCATCCGGCCGATCAGCACCGCATCACGCTCCTCAAGCGGCAGAAGGCCGCCCTCATTTTTCAGCAAAACGGCACCCTGCAGCGCCACCTGCAGCGCCAGCGCGTGATGCGCCTCCCTATCCACAGGCTCGCGCCGGATCTGCTCGCTTTTTTTCGCCAGATGCATCACGCGCGCAGCCGAGGCGTTCACGACCTCCTCGCACAGCGCGCCACGGCGCACCGCGGCACGCGCTTCCTTTTCTTGATAGGCGCTGCCGCCCGGCATCGCCAGATCGCACCCTGCGGCAAAGGCCGCCGCACGGTCGTTCAGCGCCCCCCAGTCGGTGATCACGGCACCCGCAAAGCCCCATTCACGCCGCAAAATATCGGTCAGCAATTCTCTGTGATCCGAGGCGTGCGTGCCGTTGATCTTGTTGTAAGAGCACATAACGGTATCGGTTTTTCCCTGCTTTACCGCCTTTTCAAAGGGAGCGAGATAGATCTCGCGCAGGGTGCGCTCATCCAGGCGGCTATTGCCGTTCATCCGCTTATACTCCTGATTGTTGACGGCAAAATGCTTCACGCAGGCAGAAACGCCGCTCTGCTGCACCCCCTGCACAAAGGCCGCCGCCAGCTCGCCCGCAAGAAAGGGATCCTCTGAAAAATACTCAAAATTTCTACCGCAAAGAGGGTGCCGCTTGATATTGCAACCGGGGCCGAGCAGCACCGATACGCCTGCCGCCGCGGCCTCACGCGCAATGGCATTGCCCTCTCGTGCCAGCAGCGCTCTGTTCCAGCTGGCGCCGGCGGTCACCGCGGTGGGAAAGCAGGTGGCCGGCAGCGAGCGATTGATGCCCAGCATATCCCCCGCCGACCGCTGACACCGCAGACCGTGGGGTCCATCCGCCATCATAAAGGAGGGGATGCCGTAGCGCTCCAGCGCCTTACTGTGCCACATATTTTTGCCCGAGCAAAGCGAGATCTTTTCGCCAAGGGTCATTTTGGAAAGGAGCTTTTTCGTATCCATAGTCATTCCTCCCTGTTTTTCTGTTCTTATTTTATCATATATCAGCAAAAAAAGCAATGTATGGGCACGCATCGTCGCTTTTGACCAAAATTCGCCCAAAATGTGTTTTTACAATTATAAATTATATATATGAGTTTTTTTGCAAAAGGGCTTTACTTTTTGAAACGACTGTGTTATAATATTTCGTGCATGACGCTTTCTCGGTCGCAGGATACAGCCACCTACGGTGGCATTCACCAACCTGCCGCTGGGGTTGCGCATAGTAAACAGAAAGGTGAATAAAACCATGCTGAAAGAAGAAAAGCAAGCCATTATTGCGCAGTACGCCACCCATGAGGGCGACACCGGTTCCCCCGAGGTTCAGATCGCGATCCTTACCCATCGCATCAACTCTCTGACCGAGCACCTCAAGTCCAACCACAAGGACCATCACAGCCGCCGCGGCATGCTGAAGATGGTTGGTCACAGAAGAAACCTTCTGGGCTACCTGCAGAAGATCGATATCGAGCGTTACCGCGCGATCATCGAGAAGCTGAACCTGCGTAAGTAATGCCAAATGGGAGCAAGGAGCGGAGCAGCACTTCGCTCCTTGCTCCCAATCGCTTTTTTCGCAAAGACCCGCAATTCTCCTGCACGGTTAGCAGTTAAATATGCGCATCTGCCCCGTAGGTGCCCGTATTTAATTGTTATCCAACGCAGGTGAAAATAAAAATAATGGAGGGACTAAAATGTCCAACGCTATCAGCACTCCCATGGAGTTCAAGAACTACAAGGTGTTCAAGTACACCCTGGCCGGTCGTCCTCTGGTTGTTGAGACCGGTAAGCTGGCAGGCCTTGCCAACGGCTCCTGCCTTATCCGTTACGGCGAGACTGCTATTCTCTGCTGTGCCACCGCATCGGTCCGCCCCCGCGACGGTATCGACTTCCTGCCCCTCTCCGTTGACTTTGACGAGAGAATGTACGCTGCCGGCAAGATCCCCGGCGGTTACCTCAAGCGCGAGGGTAAGCCCTCTGAGAAGGCCGTTCTCACCTCCCGTGTGATCGACCGTCCCATCCGCCCCCTGTTCCCCAAGGATCTGCGCAACGACGTCGCACTCACCCTGACCGTGATGTCCGTTGATCCCGACTGCTCCCCCGAGATCACCGCTATGATCGGTGCCTCCATCGCCCTCTCCATCTCCGACATTCCGTGGAACGGCCCCATCGGCGGCGCTCTGGTCGGCCTGGTTGACGGCAAGCTGGTGATCAACCCCACCGCTGAGCAGAACAAGAAGAGCGACCTGCAGCTGACCGTTGCCGCCTCCGCCAAGAAGGTGGTCATGATCGAGGCCGGCGCAAACCAGGTTGACGACGAGACTATGTACGATGCCATCATGCTGGCTCACCGCGAGATCAAGGATCTGCTGGTGTTCATCAACGCCATCATCGACGAGATCGGCAAGCCCAAGTTCGAGTACCCCTCCTGCGAGCTGGATCACGACATGTTCGACGAGATCTTTGCTTTCTGCGAGGCTGACCTGAAGGTTGCCCTTGACACCGATGACAAGACGGTCCGCGACGCACGCGTTGCTCCTATCTACGACGCCATCGTGGAGAAGTTCTCCGAGAAGTACCCCAGCCTCTCCACCCAGATGGAGGAGCTGCTCTACAAGATGCAGAAGAAGATCGTTCGTGCCTGGCTGCTCAACGACAAGAAGCGTGTTGACGGCCGCCGCATGGACCAGATCCGCCCCCTCGGCTCCGAGGTCGGCCTGCTGCCCCGCGCACACGGCTCCGGTCTCTTTACCCGTGGCCAGACCCAGGTCCTGACCGTTGCTACCCTCGGCACTCTGGCTGAGGCTCAGATGCTGGACGGCATCGACAGCGAGACCAGCAAGCGCTATATGCACCACTACAATATGCCCGGCTTCTCTACCGGTGAGGCAAAGTCCACCCGTAGCCCCGGCCGCCGCGAGATCGGTCACGGCGCACTGGCTGAGCGCTCTCTCGTTCCCGTGCTTCCCTCCGAGGAGGAGTTCCCCTACGCCATCCGTCTGGTTTCCGACGTTGTTTCCTCTAACGGCTCTACCTCGCAGGGCTCTGTCTGCGGCTCTACCCTGGCTCTGATGGATGCAGGCGTGCCGATCAAGGCTCCCGTTGCAGGTATCTCCTGCGGTCTGATCACCGCTGAGGACGGCTCTTGGGATGTTATGATGGACATCCAGGGTCTGGAGGACTTCTACGGCGATATGGACTTTAAGGTTGCCGGCACGCACAAGGGCATCACCTCCATTCAGATGGACCTGAAGGTAGACGGCCTGACCCCCGAGATCATCAAGGCTGCTCTGGAGATGACCCACAAGGGCCGCGATTATATCATCGACGAGGTGCTGCTCAAGGCTATCCCCGGTCCTCGCACCGAGGTCTCCAAGTACGCGCCCAAGATGACCACCATCAAGATCGATCCCGACAAGATCCGCGAGGTCATTGGCAAGGGCGGCGCTGTGATCCAGAAGATCACCGCTGAGTCGGGTGCCAAGATCGACATCGAGGATGACGGCACCATTCACATCGCAGCTGTGAACGGCGAGAGCGCCGCTATGGCAAAGGCTGCGATCGACGCCATCTGCTTTGAGCCTCAGGTCGGCACCGTTTACACCGGTACCGTGACCGGCATCAAGGAGTTCGGCTGCTTCGTTGAGTATGCTCCCGGCAAGGAGGGCATGGTGCACATCTCCAAGATCGCCAAGACCCGCATCGACAAGGTTGAGGACGTGCTCAAGCTGGGCGACGTGGTGAAGGTCAAGTACATGGGCCTGGATAAGAAGGGCCGCATGGACTTCTCCATCAAGGACGCTCTGGACTGATTTGATCGTTATTATAGAGAAAAGAGACCCCCTTTTTCAAAAGGGGGTCTCTTTTCTCTTGTTTTCCGCATCCGCGGAAAACAATTCACTTATCTCTACCGAAAACTTTTACGCAAGACACTTTCTTTTGTGTGAAAGTTTTGATCCAACTTTTTCAAAAGTTGGCGCGGGTGTGGGGCGCGGAGCCCCACAAAACGGCGTTTCTTTTTGTTAGCTTTTTCTTTGCGCCTTGCGCCATCAAAGAAAAAGCGACTAAGGTTTTTCTGCTTTCCCTTCATAAAGACAAGCATCCGCGAAAAACAATTCACTTATCTCTACCGAAAACTTTTGCACAAAAGACGAAGGATGGAAAGTTTTGATCCAACTTTTTCAAAAGTTGGCGCGGGCGTGGGGCGCGGAGCCCCACAAAACGGCGTTTCTTTTTGTTAGCTTTTTCTTTGCGCCTTGCGCCATCAAAGAAAAAGCGACTAAGGTTTTTCTGCTTCCCCTTCATAAAGACAAGCATCCGCGGAAAACAATTCACTTATCTCTACCGAAAACTTTCACGCATTTTATGCAAAAGTTTTTGCCCGCTTTTTTCAAAAAGCGGCGCGGGCGTGGGGCGCGGAGCCCCACAAAACGGCGTTTCTTTTTGTTAGCTTTTTCTTTGCGCCTCGCGCCATCAAAGAAAAAGCGACCAAGGTTTTTCTGCTTCCCCTTCATAAAGACAAGCATCCGCGGAAAACAATTCACTTATCTCTACTAAAAACTTTTACGCAAAAGAAAAAGGAATGCAACAACACCGTCGCTTTGAGAATACTAATAGAAAATAGCGCAAAAAAGGAGATACGTATGCGGAATTTCAGTAAAAAGCGGAGATATGACCGAGCGCTGCTCGGCGCGATCGCGGTGGGGCTTTGCGGCGGCTGTATTGCACTCTCCTTCTTTCCGGCCAAGCGGTTTTCGGCTGCCGAAAACCGGCTGTTGGCGGAGCTGCCAACATTTTCGGCAGAGGCCGTGGCCGACGGCAGCTACACCGCGGCGCTGGACCGCTACGCCGCCGAGCGTTTTCCGCTCCGCGGCGCGCTGAGGCAGGCGCGTGCCTGCTATCAGCTTCTGCTGGGGCAACAGGAGACCGGCGGCGTGCTGCTTTGCACCGACGGTAGCCTTGCCCGACGATGCAGGGTGAACGAACGCGCATTCGCGCGCAATCTGGCTGCGATCAACGCGCTGGAGGCCAGCTGCGGTGACCGCTTGACCACCGTGATCCTCCCTCGACGGATCGATATGTGCCAAGCGGTGCTGCCACCCCTTTACGACACGGCAGAAAACGAAAAAAGTATGCAAACGGTATGCGAAAGCTGCCCTGACGCGTTGCTGCTGACCGCGCTGCGCGAGGATGCCCATTGGTACCGCACCGACCACCACTGGACCACCGAGGGGGCCTATCTTGCCTACTGCGAGCTGGGTGAGGTGCTGGGCTACACGCCCCATCCGGCTACCGATTTCACGCCGGAGGTCGTCAGCGAGCATTTTTACGGCACCTCGCACGCGGCAGCAGGCCTCCCCTTCCTCACGCCCGATCATATCACCCTCTACCGCTACGAGGGTGACGATACTTTTACGGTAAAAATTGGCGAAAATCGCGCACCGTTCACGGGCTTTTATGATTTTGAGCGTCTACAGACCTATGACGGCTACGGGGTGTTTTTTGGCGGAAATTACGGCTATATGACTGTCAGCGGTGCCGAGCCGCGCCCCTCGCTGACGGTGATCAAGGATAGCTTTGCCAACGCGCTGCTACCCTTTCTGGCGCGACACTATGATCTGACCGTCATCGATCCGCGCTACAGCACCGAGCCGCCCGAGCGCTACTGCCACGATGGGTCGCAGCTTCTGCTACTCTGCGGTCTGCAGACTCTTTGCGAGTCATCCTTTTTATAGAAGAAAAAAGCCGAGCGGCAAGCCGCTCGGCTTTTTGTTCGGTTTGATCATGCGCCAACGGTGCCGTAGAAGGCGTTCTCGCCAACGGTCACGGTGCCGGCGACCTCGGGCTTGGTCAGCGCCGTGCAGCCGGCGAAGGCCATCTTGCCAATGGTGGTCACCGAGGTGGGAACTGTTACACCGGTGAGCTGCGTGCAGCCCATAAAGGCATAGCTCTCAATGGTCTTGACCTTATCACCAACCGTCACGGTGGTCAGTTCCACGCAATCCATAAAGGTCTGCGTCTGGATGGTTTCCAGGTTAGTGGGCAGCTTGACGGAAGCCAGGCTGCGGCAACCGTAGAATGCCATCTTGCCAAGAGCCAGAATGCTATCGGGCAGGGTCACTGCGGTCAGCGCGGTGTTGGTAAAGGCCGCGTCACCGATGAGGGTCACGTTTGCGGGAATGTTCAGCGAGGCAAGCGCGGTGCACTCGGCAAAGGCCAGATCACCGATGGTGGTAATGCTGTCGGGCAGGGTCACTGCGGTCAGATTTACCATATTCTTGAAGGCGCCCACAGCAATGGTGGTAACGGGGCGATCCTGAATGGTGGCGGGAATGGTCAGGGCGTGGGGGTCGTGAGAGGCGGCCAGGCCGGTGATCACGATCTCATCGCCGTTGATGAAATCAAAGTAAAGCTGATCGTTATACTGACTGCCCTCCACCGCGTGCACGTTGGTGTTGGTCACAACGGGAGCGATCGTGCCGCCGTCACCGGTCTCCTTGCCGGAGCAGGCAGACAGTGCGCAGGCCAGGAGCAGCATAGCCAAGGTCAATGCAAGAATTCTTTTCATTTCTCGTCTCTCCTTCAAACAGGTTTTGGGCATACCCATAACGATAACTATTTGTATTATAACGCAAAAAACAGAAAATGTCAAGGGAAAAGATACAAAGTGGCGGATTTTTCGTGGCAAAAAGCAGAAAAATCCGGCAGATTTTTTTGTCGGCTCTTTTTGCGCTGCTTTCCTTGACAAAAAAACGCACTCTCTGTTATAATAAATACAGATTTTTTACGAAGGGAGGTGACCGTATGGCAAATAAGGGAAGCAGCATCTCTACCCTGCGCGGTGTCGGCCCCGCCAAGGCGGCGGCATACGCCAAGCTGGGCATCTATACCACCACCGACCTGCTTTATCATTTCCCTCGCGCCTACGAGAACCGCGGCGACGTGCATCTGCTCTCAGAGGCACCCGAGGACGGGCGTGTAGCCACCGTGCTGACGGTGGGAAGCGAGCCAAAGAGCACACGCATCCGCGGCCGTATGTCGCTGCTGAAGTTCAAGGCCTTTGACGAGAGCGGCGTTTGCGAGATCACATATTTCAACCAGGAATATCTGAAAAGCCGCTTCCTGCTGGGCTCCACCTTCCGTTTTTACGGCAAGGTACAGCGGACCGCCCGTCGCTACAAGATGACCGCGCCCGAATCCGAGCCGGTGGAGGATGGCGTACCGCTGCCCGACCTGCTGCCGGTCTACCGTCTCTCGGAGGGGCTGACCCCGAAGCAGGTGATCACCAACGTGCAGGCGGTGATGAGCGAGGCGGCGCAGGCCGAGGACCCGCTGCCAAACGAGATCCGTCTGGCCGAGCGACTGCCAACGCTGGCCTTTGCCCTGCGGAATATTCACAACCCCACCGATTACGTCTCGCTGGCCGCCGCCAAGCGGCGATTGATCTTTGACGAGTTTTTCGTATTCGCCTTAGGCCTATCGCTGACCAAGCAAAAGGCGGTGCGAAGCGGCGCACCCATCTGCGACAAAAGCGATCTTACGCCGCTGCTCGCGCAGCTGCCCTACACCCTGACCGGCGCGCAGCGTCGCACCATTGCCGAGATCGCTGCCGATATGGCCGGGGATCGCCCGATGAGCCGCATCGTGGTGGGCGACGTCGGCTGTGGCAAGACCGTCTGTGCCGCTGCCGCTATGCTGATCGCCATTCAAAGCGGCCGCCAGGCGGCGCTGATGGCGCCCACCGAAATTCTGGCAAGACAGCATTACGAGGACCTTGCTCCGATCTTTGCCAAAATGGGCATCACCGCCGAGCTGCTGATCGGCGCCACCACAGCAGCCAAAAAGCGCCGGATCAAGGAGGGGCTGGCCGACGGCTCGCTGCCGCTGGTGATCGGTACGCAAGCGCTGCTCTCCGACGGGGTGGAATTTGCCGCCCCCGGTCTGATCGTGACCGACGAGCAGCACCGCTTTGGCGTGCGCCAGCGCGCGGTGCTTTCCGAAAAGAACGAGCACGCCCATATGCTGGTGATGAGCGCCACGCCCATCCCCCGTTCGCTGGCGTTGGCGCTGTACGGCGACCTGGAGCTTTCCCGCATCGACGAGATGCCCGCAGGCAGACAAACGGTGGACACCTTTGTGGTGGACGAGAGCTATCGCCCCCGCCTGCACGCCTTTATGGAAAAGCTTTGCGCCGAGGGCGGACAGGTCTACGTGGTCTGCCCCGCGGTGGAGGAGCGGGATGCCGAGCCGGACGAGCTGCTGCTGGACGAGATCGGCGAGACCGCGCCGCTTTCTGACAGACCTCCCCTGAAGGCCGCGGTGCAATACGCCGCCGAGCTGCAGGAGGCGCTGCCCGACTTGCCCGTGGCTTTGGTCCACGGTAAAATGAAGAGCAAGGAAAAGGAAAAGGTAATGGCGGATTTTGCCGCCGGCAACACCCGTATTCTGGTCTCCACCACCGTGATCGAGGTGGGCGTGAACGTGCCCAACGCGTGCCTGATGGTCGTGGAAAACGCGGAACGGTTCGGACTTTCGCAGCTCCATCAGCTGCGCGGACGCGTGGGACGCGGCAAGCGCAAGTCCTATTGCGTGCTGGTCTCGGACACCGATAAGGAGACCGACAGCACCGCCGCAAAGCGGCTTTCGGTGATGCGCTCCACCCACGACGGCTTTGCCATTGCCGAGCGTGATCTGGCGCTGCGCGGCCCCGGCGATTTTCTGTCGGGTGCCGATAGCGATGCCATCCGCCAGAGCGGCGGCGTGAAATTCCGCCTTGCCGCGCTTTGTGACGATACGGGTCTGCTGACCGCCGCTTTTGCCGAGGCGCGCGCGCTGATCGCCGCCGACGAGGGGCTTGCGGAGCACCCCCTGCTGCGCGCCACCGTGGATCGGATGTTCACTCTGGATGCCGATACCATCAGTTAAACAAAACAAAGGAGACAAAACTATGATCATTACCGACATTACCAAGATCGGCGACCCTCAGATCCTGCTTTTTGAGGGCACCTACTACTGCTACGCCACCACCCCCTTTGAAAGCATCGGCTTT
This sequence comes from Oscillospiraceae bacterium, assembly GCA_015065135.1. Lineage (GTDB taxonomy): Bacteria > Bacillota > Clostridia > Oscillospirales > CAG-272 > Firm-07. The sequence goes on along the minus strand of SVQY01000009.1, from coordinate 37,860 downwards.
TACGTTTGGGAGAGCAAGGATCTTGTAAACTGGAGCGAGCCCACCCTTTGCTGTAAGGCCTGCGACTGGTGGGGAGAAAAGGACTTCTGGGCACCCGAGGTCATCTATCACAAGGGCAAATTTGTGATGCACTACTCCTCCCGTCTGAACGGCTCGCTGCGCCTTGGTGTGGCGGTTGCCGACAGCCCCAAGGGACCCTTTATCGACGTACACGGCAAGCCGATGTTCGACCTTGGCTACGCCACCATCGACGGCTCGGTGCTGGTGTGCGAGGAGGGTAATTTCTTCTATTACTCCCGTGATTGCTCGGAGAACTGGATCGACGGCGTGCGCAAAAGCCAGACCTACTGCCTGCGGATGAACGACGACCTCACCGAGGCGGTGGGCGAGCCGATGCTGATGACCACCCCCACCGAGGAGTTTGAGCTGAAATCGCTGCACGTGCGCCCCAAGCCCACCCTATGGAACGAGGGCCCCTGCGTGATCAAGCTGGGCGACAAATACGTGATGAACTACTCCGCCAACTACTACGGCAGCAACGACTACGCCATCTGCGTGGCTACCGCAGACCATCCCCTCGGCCCTTGGAAGAAATCGGTGAACAACCCTGTGCTCTCCTGCCGCGCAGATCTCTTTGGCGCGGGCCACAACGCCTTCTTCAAGACCAAGGAGGGGGAGCTCTACACCTCCTTCCACATCCAGACCGATCCCACGCATCCCAGCGGAGACCGCCGCACCGTGATCGGCAAGGTCACCTTCTCGGAAAAGAACGGCGACATCTTCCAGACCATTGAATGAAAACGCAAAAAAGCCGCCACGTATGGCGGCTTTTTTGTTTTTGCTACAAAAAGTTTAAAAATCTGCACCGCTTTTTTCAAACTTTTTTGCTATCATATCTCTGCAAGAAAATTGCCACGGGAGTGTATCACGGCAGAGCGCTTGGCGGCAGGCGGAGCGCCTCCCTTTTTCACCGGTCATCTCTCTGCATTTCGTCCCCCTCTGCCGAGTGGAGACAGTGAAGGAGGTGAGCAGATGAAGCGTGTAAAGGCAGCGTGCATTTTTCAGACGTTGATCTTCTCGCAAAAGGAGGAGCTTGGGCTTTCCGCCGAGGAGGAGCTGCGCGCAAACCGTGCCGAGGTCGCACACTACAAGGAGACGCTAGAAGCCAACAAGACCAAGTACCAGATCACCCAGGAGCGCGAGCGCGCCGACGGCAGCATCGTGATCCACGTGCGCAAGCAGTACAACGACAAGATCGATCCCACCGAATACTTCGCTTAACGCAAAAAACCGCCACGTATGGCGGTTTTTTGCATTTATAAGGGGCGATTTAGCCCTATAACGGTATCAGAAATCGGCATTTTCCGACTCTGCCGCAGCCTTCTTTTCCCGTCTCGTTTTCAAGTATTGGAGCAGCAGATCGGCAGCCAGCGCCAGCTCGGCGGCGATCAGCAGATACACGAAGGTGTTACCGATATAGGAATAGAGCGTGCGCGCACCGGAGGGATAAACGGTGGCGATGGAAACGCCCTCCACCAGCGCCCCTTGCTCGTCCAGGCTTTCGCCGCGAGGGGTGATGATGGCGGAAATGCCGGTATCGGCTGAGCGGATGATATAACGGCCGCTCTCAATGGCACGGAGCCGCCCCTGACGGTGGTGCATATAGATACCTGCCGAATCCATAAACCAGGAATCGTTGGTGGAGAGGCAGATATAAGTGGCGCCGTCGCGTACCGCATCCAGCGTCAGCGTTTCATAGATCGAGTCAAAGCAGATGAGCGAGCCGGCAGGGCCTGCCGCAGTCGACACGATCGCGCTGTCGGTGCCGGCATCCAGATCGCTATCCAGCATACCGATGTCGGCCAGGGCCGGGATGAGGAACTCGACCACCGGGCGCATCGGCACGAATTCACCAAAGGGCACCAGCCGCCGCTTGGCATAGACGGTCTCGGACAACGTGCCGTCGGGATAGGCGGTGAAAAGGCCGTTGTAATATTTGTCGTTGTCCCAATCGTTGTGAAAGGCGCCGCAGCGGATGGTCACATTGTATTTCTGCGCCAGCTCGGTCACGTAGCGGCCGAGGCTATTTCCTTCATCAATGCTATAGGGGATAAAGGTCTCGGGAAAGACCACGATCTCAGCGCCGGCGGCGGCAGCCTCGGCGGTATAGCGCTCATAGATCTCCTTGCTTTTGGCGCCGCTATCCGACTCCCATTTGTTGGTGGAGCCCACGTTGCCCTGCACCGCCGCCACCACGACGCCCGCTCCCCTTTCAACGGGAGCGGTCAGGTAGCCGATCAGACCGGCCACAAGGTTGACCGAAAAGACCGCCGCGCAGAGCAGCGAGAGCAGCTTGACCCGATCCAGATGCAATATAGCATAGGCGGCAAGCGCATTGACCGCCACGATGGCGAAGGTCACGAAATAAGAGCCGAACAGGGCGGCACTGTGCGGCAGGATGCCGCAGGAGGTCTGCCCCAGGGCCAGCCTTGCCCACGGCACGCCTGCCCAGGTCAGCGTTTGCGACCATTCGGAGACCGTATAGACCGATGCAAAGAGAAAAGGAAGCAGAAGGGGCCTTGCACGCAGCAGCCGCGTGCGCGACAGCATCAGAAAGACCGGAAAGACCAGCGCCGAAAAAACGGTCTGCACCAGGGAGAGCCCCAGCCAGCAAAAGGCGATCAGCCCCACCGCCACCGGCTTGGAAACGCCGATGAACTCCATGGGATAGAGATCGATGAACCAATGCCAGATGACCAGATAAAAGCTATAGAAATACAGAAAACCGCGGCCATATGCCTGCCGCAGGGTCAGCTGCTCCCGTTCCACACGAGGCAGCAGGTAGAGCAGCATCGGCAGCATGGTGAGCCACTCCAGAAAGCCCACCTCCGGCAGCACCAGGCAAAGGGCCGTCAGCACGCCGCCGAGCGGCAGCAAAAGAATAGGAGGAAGGCGTTTGAAAAACGCGCGTAGCTTTGTAAAAAGTTGCGTTTTTTGCATACCGTTCCTCCTTTTTTGTGTTTTCAGCGGAAATCCTTCAGGAACCAGACGTCGCTCTCGTCGATCGAGAAGGAGCGCCCCTTCAGGTAGGAGAGCGCGCCGCTATCCCCCTTGAAATCAAAGCGCAGCCGCACCGCGTACAGCGCCTGATGCTTATAGCCCCTGCCCCGCTCGCCACGGTTGACACCGTACTTGCCGTCACCGAGCAACGGGTGGCCGATAAAGGCCATATGGGCGCGGATCTGATGGGTGCGCCCGGTGACCAGCTCTACCTCCAGCAGCGAGTTGCCGTTCTTTTCCGCCAGCACGCGATAGCGGGTGATGATGGTCTTGGCGCCCGGGAAGGGCTTTTCTGCGATCTTTACCATATTGGCATCGCTATCCTTGCGCAGAAAACCGCGCAATTCCTCACCCCGTTTGGGCATTTTTCCCTTCACGGCGCACAGATAGAACTTGCTGATCTCATTGTCACGGATCTTCTCGTTCATGACCCGCAACGCCTCCGCGTTCTTGGCGGCGATCACGATACCGCCGGTGTTGCGGTCGATGCGGTTGCAAAGCGCCGGCGCAAAGGATTGCTCGGCGGCAGGGTCGTACTCCCCCTTGGCATACAGGTAGGCCTTGACGTGCAGGATCAGGGTATTCTCGCCGCCTGCCACGTCCTCGTGCACCAGCACGCCGGGGCGCTTGTTGAGCAGCAAAATATTTTCATCCTCATACACGATCGAGAGCTTTGGGGTGATACGGGAAAGCGCGCCGTCATCCCGCTCCGGGCTTTCAAAAAACTCGTCACGGATGAAAAGCGTGATCTCATCACCTACGTTCAGGATCTGATTTTCCTTGGCTCTCACCCCGTTGACCTTGATCCGCTTGGTGCGGATATCCTTATACAAAAGCGACATCGGCAGTCCCTTGACCGCCTTGGTCAGAAACTTATCCAGCCGTTGCCCCGCATCATTTTTACCGATCACAAGCTTGCGCACACGCTCACCACCCTCATACAAAAAACGGCAGCGCTGAAACTGCCGCACCGGTTCTTTCGGCTTTATTATACTCTTTTTCGGATGCTTTTTCAATAGATGCGCAAAATTTTTTTCGCGCCGGTTGACCCCACGGGCAAAGCGTGGTACAATAAAGAGCGGAAAGCGAGGGGATCACCATGCAAAAAAGCTATACCGTCGGCGTGCTGACACTGGGCTGCAAGGTCAATCAATATGAAAGCGAAGCCATCGCCGAGGCCTTTGAAAAAGAGGGCTTTACGGTGCTGCACGGGGATGCTCCCTGCGACGTTTACGTGATCAATACCTGCACCGTGACCGCCGAATCCGACCGCAAGGCGGGTCAGCTGGCGCGGCGGATGCACGCCCGTAATCCGAACGCCTTTATTCTGATGACCGGCTGCTTTGCCCAGGCCGCCCCCGAAAAGGTGGCTGCCATTGAAGGGGTGGACGACGTGTGCGGCAACACCGACAAGCTCTCGGTGGTCGCGGCCGCCAAAAAGCTGCTGGAAAAAGGGCGCGAGACTGCCCCCGCCATCCGCGTGGGTGACGTGAACACCGCCCCCTTTGAGCCGATGGAGATCACCCGCTTTGAACGCACCCGTGCGTACGTAAAAATTGAAGACGGTTGCGAAAATCGTTGCTCCTACTGCGCCATTCCGGGTGCCCGTGGCCGCGTGCGCTCCAAGCCGCTTGCCGACGTGGTACGCGAGGTGGAGGGGCTGGTTCGCGGCGGCTGCCGCGAGGTGGTGCTGACCGGCATCGAGACCGCCTCCTGGGGGCGCGATATCCCCGGTGCCGATCTGGCCGATCTTCTGGAGGCGGTGGACGCCATCCCGGGCATCGGCCGCGTGCGCCTCGGCTCGCTGGACCCTTCGCTGATGAAGGAAAAATTCGTTGAACGGATCGCCGCGCTGCGCTCGCTGACGCCGCATTTTCACATTTCGATGCAAAGCGGCTCCTCGGCGGTGCTGGCCGCGATGAAGCGCAAATACAACCGCGAGCAGGCGCTGGCCGGCATCCGCCGTCTGCGTGCCGCCTTCCCCCGGCTGGAGCTGACCACCGATTTTATCGTGGGCTTTCCCGGTGAGACCGAGGCAGACTTTGCCGAGACCGTCTCCTTTGCCAAGGAGGCGGAGTTCCTCTCTATGCACGTATTCGCCTATTCCAAGCGCGAGGGCACCGTGGCGGCATCGCTGCCGGGGCAGCTGCCGAACGCGATAAAAAAGGAGCGCTCCGCCGCCCTGATGGCGGTGGGCGCCGCGCTGCGGCAGCAGCGCCTGGAAAAGGCGCTGCTGGAGCCTGTTCGTCAGGTGTTGTTTGAGACCTATGAAAACGGACTTGCCGTCGGCCACACCGACAGCTTTTTAGAGGTGGCAGCCCCTGCCCCCGCGCCGCTGCACGCGGCACTGCTGACGGTACGGCTGCAGGAGATCAGCGGTGGCCGTCTACTGGCCCGGATCGAGGAGGTGTGAGATGGGCACCACAGGCTTTTTACCAAAGACCCTCCCCCTGCGTATGGCAGAGGGAGCGGCGCTGGCAGCCCTTGCCGAGACCTATGCGCTGCCCTTTTCGGCCGACACGCTCATTGCGGTGCGCGAGCATTACCGCCGCATCGAATGGCGAGACCCCACGCTGCTTGAGCTGCAATTTTTAAAGGAAGCTATCCTTGCCGCGCAGCAAATGCCGCAGGCGATGCGCCTGCTAACGCCTGACGCCGAGGGTGAGGACCTGCGCGCGCTCACCGATCTGCAAAGAAAGGCGACACGCCTGGGGATGGACCCCGACAGCCTGACCCTTTCGGATATACCGCAGATGAGCGGCGCCTATCTGAGAGCCTGCGGCATCCTGCCCTGGCATCGCGCGCTTTCCGCTGCCCCCGCCACCGAGCAGGCCGCTCGCTGCGCCGGTACCGTACCGCTACCCGTGGTCGATCTGGGGCTGACCGCCGCGCTGACCGCCGCTCCTGCACCGTATCGGGATCCGCAGGCCGCCGTGCTGCTGGCCCTGCGCCCCGACGGGAACGCCGCCACCGAGGTTGCAAAATTCTTCACACAGGCAAGAAGCTATGGGCTCCGCCCCCTCGTGGCCTGCGGCGCGGAGGGCCTGCTGCCCCATCTGCGCGAGGCTGCGCCGGGCGTGCTGCTGGAGCTTTCCCCCATCAGCACCGAGGGTCCCGAGGCAGCACTTGCGGCGCTGACCGACGCCACGGCGGATGCGCTGCTCTTTGCGGCGCCGGATGCGCTGCTTTCCTCCCCCCTGATGCAATACCCCGGCCTCCTGCCGCTGGGGCGACTGGCACGCGAGCCGCGGCTGCAGGTCTTTTACGGCGGCAAACCGCTCTTTTCCGCCGCTGCCACGCTGCTGGATATCGGCGACCCCTTGACGGTGCGGCCCACCCTTTGCCGCGGCGCGGCCACAGTCACCGCCGAGCAGGCTGCCGAGAGCGGCAGCACCCATCTCTTTGGCATTGAGCTTGCAGGCAGCGATCAGAAAACGCTTTGCAGCTGGCTGGCCACGGCCGTGGCACACGGTGCCGATCTGCGCCGCGCCTCGCTGTTTGCGGTACTGGAGATGCCTGCCCGCGTGTGCGAGGCCGCCGGTGCGGCGATCCCGATGCTGCTGGATCTGCATCGCTTCACCACCGAGCTGGCGCTGCCCCTGCAGCACCGCGAGCTCTCCAGCGGCAGGCTGACCGCGCCGCGCCTGGCGCTCTATCTCGCCGCCGAAAAGGGAGCGACACCGGATAGCGCTGCGATCAAGGCGCTGCACGCGGCCGCCGAAGCTGCCGATTTTGCCGCGATGCGCGCCCTATTGCACAAATGATACAAGAGAAAAAGAAAAAGAAGAAAATAATCTGTTCAAAAAAATTGCAAAAAACTCTTGCATTTTTTCTCACGCTGTGTTATAATACACATTGTTATTGAAAACTTTGATGAAACGACGAGCACCCACGGGTGCGACAGGAGGTGTCAGATATGGCAAAGTGCAGTGTTTGCGGAAAGGGCGTTGTGTTCGGTCAGAACGTATCCCACTCTAACCGTAAGACCAACCGTTCTTGGAAGCCCAATATCCGTAAGGTAAAGGCGATCGTTGACGGTACCCCCACCACGGTGGCGGTTTGCTCTCGTTGCCTGCGTTCGGGCAAAGTTACCCGCGCATAAGAGAGAAGATAAAAGGGCGATGCTGCGGCATCGCCCTTTTTCTTTTTTTACTTGACACTGCCGCAGCGAAAGGGTATAATAAAATCAGTATCATGATCGGAGGATCAAAACTATGAAACTCGCTTTTATCGGAATGGGCAATATGGCAAGTGCCCTGGCCGGCGGATTTATCGCCTCGGGCAAGCTTGCCGCCACCGACATCATCGCCTACGACCCCTACCGTGAGGGGCTTTTGAAAAAGGCGGCGCAGCTCGGCTTTACCGCCGCCGACACCGCTGCCGAGGCCGTGCAGGCCGCCGACACGGTGCTGATCGCCTGCAAGCCCCAGCACGTGGAGAGCGCTCTCGCCCCCATCCGCGAGCTGCTTTGCGGCAAGGCGATGCTCTCCATCGCCCTTGGCTTTGACCACGCCAGATATCAAGAGCTGCTGCCCACGGGCGTGCGCGTGCAGTTCATTATGCCCAATACCCCCGCTATGGTGGGCGAGGGCGTGTTCCTGTTTGAGGAGACCACCACGCTGCGCGCCGAGGAGCTTGCCGAGGTCAAGGAGCTGTTTGCCGCCATCGGTCACGTGCATACCCTGCCCTCTCAGCTGATGGGCATCGGCGGCGCCGTCAGCGGCTGCGGCCCTGCCTTTGTGGATCTTATGCTGGAGGCCTTTGCCGATGCGGCGGTCAAGTACGGCATTCCCCGCAGCCTTGCGCAGCAGATGGTCAGCGAGACAGTGCTTGGCAGCGCCAAGCTGCAGCTGGAGACGGGGCTGCACCCCGGCGTGCTGAAGGATATGGTCTGCTCCCCCGGCGGCTCCACCATCAAGGGCGTGACCGCGCTGGAGACGAGCGGCTACCGCGCCGCCTGCATTGCGGCCATTGACGCCATTATGAAGGGCTGAAAAAACGCTTTTTTCAAAAAACACAGATACGTGAGGTAAATTTCGTGGCTGATCTCAATATTGAAAGCGTAGATAAAAACCTGGCGGTGTCATCTAAGATCGACGCCCCCGATGTAGAGCTGCACGACGTGCGAAAGCCCCCCTTTCAGATCTACGGCCTCTATAATCCTCTGACCGAGCCTATGTTCAAGCGACTGCCCACCGATGTAGCCGAAAAGACCAATGAGGGCGTGCTCTCCCTGCACACCCATACCGCAGGCGGCCGCGTGCGCTTCTCTACCGATTCCCCCTACATCGTCATCAAGGCTGTCATGCCCAAGATCACGCATTTTTCGCACATGCCTCTGACCGGCTCTTCCGGCTTTGACCTGTATATCGATGCGCCGGACGGCAGCACCTCGGCCTATCACCGCACCTTTGTCCCCCCTCACAATATGACGGATGGCTATGAATCCAAGGTGATCATCAACCGCCCGGGCAAGCACTGCTTCACCATTCACTTTCCCCTTTACAATCGGCTGACCTCCCTGTACGTGGGCGTGGCCAAGGGCTCTGTGCTGGAGCAGGGTGCCCCCTACCGTGACCTGCCGCCCGTGGTCTATTACGGCAACTCGGTGACCCAGGGCGGATGCGCCTCCAGACCCGGTAACGCCTATTCGAATATGGTGACCCGCGCCCTTGGCATCGACCATATCAACCTTGGCTTTTCGGGCAGCGGCTGCGGCGAGCAGGCCATTGCCGACTATATGGCAGGCCTCGAGATGTCCGCCTTCGTGTCGGATTACGATCACAACGCGCTGACCGCAGAGGATCTGCAAAAGACCCACTACAACCTCTACCGCACCATCCGTGCGCGTCACCCCGATATTCCCTATATTATGATCTCCCGCACCGATTTCTACTTTGACAACCTCTATATCGGCGGCGAGGAAAACAGCATCATCCGCCGCCGCATCATTCTGGATTCTTATCAGGCCGCCATTGATGCGGGCGACCGTAACGTTTATTTCCTGGACGGCGAGCGCGTCTTCACCGGCAGCTACGGCGACTGCTGCACCGTGGACGGCGGACACCCCAACGATCTTGGCTTTATGATGTATGCCGAGCAGATCGGTGACATTCTCAGACGCCTTCTGCGAGAGAAAAAGCTTTAAAAAACGAGGTACGTATGGCAAATTTTGATATTTCAAGCGTGGATCAAAATCTGGCGGTGGCCACCGCCGTCAACGCTCCCGACCTGGAGTTGCACGATGTGCGTGAGGCGCCCTTCCAGTTATACGGATTCTACGATCCCAAAAATGAGCCTGTCTTCAAGCGTATGCCCACTGCCGTGGCCGAGCAGGTCAGCGACGGTGTGAACGAGCTGCATTATCACACCGCAGGTGGCCGCGTGCGCTTCTCCACCGACTCCCCTTACATCGTCATTAAGGCCGTGATGAACAAGTCCGGCCGTATGGCACATATGGCCGTGACCGGCTCCTCCGGCTTCGACCTGTATCTGGATAGTCCCGACGGCGACAGCATTCATTATCGCACCTTTGTGCCCCCTCCCAAAATTATTGGCGGCTATGAATCCAAATTGGCGGTAAAGCTTGGGGGCATGCGTTATTTCACCATCAACTTTCCTCTGTATAACGACGTGATGGAGCTCTATGTCGGCGTGGCCAAGGGCTCTCGCCTTGGCGAGGGTGTCCCCTACCGCAAGGAAGCGCCTATCGTCTATTACGGCTCCTCCATCACCCAGGGCGGCTGCGCCTCCCGTCCCGGCAGCTGCTACACCGCCACGGTCAGCCGTGCGCTGAATATGGACCACATCAATCTGGGCTTTTCGGGCAACGGCAAGGCTGAGGATGCGATGGTGGACTATATGAAATCGCTGGACATGTCGGTGTTTGTGTGCGACTATGACCACAACGCCCCGAACGAGGAGCATCTCCGCGCCACCTACCAAAAGATGTATGACGCCATCCGAGAGGCAAACCCCGACCTGCCCTATATCATGATCTCCCGCCCCGACTACTATACGCATCCCTCCTTTGCGGGACACGATGAAAGCATACGGCGCAGACAGATCATTCTGGATACCTTCCATTACGCCATCGCCAAGGGCGACAGACACGTATACTTTATTGACGGCGAAGGTCTTTTGCGCGCAGACGGCTGCACTGTGGACGGCTGCCACCCCACCGATCTCGGCTTTTATTTTATGACCCAGGCCGTTCTCCCCGTGGTGCGCCGCGCACTGATGGAAAGAGACTGACGACACAAAAACCGCACACATTCGATGAATGTGTGCGGTTTTTTGTAATATCCGTCACTTTTCCGCGCGCAGGCGGTCCGCATCGCGGCGCAGCGACAGCAGCGGCAGAGCCGCAGGCACAGCCACGATGGCAGCGGCCAGAAAGATGGTATAGGTGGGGGCGAAATCCGCGCCGTTCATGCCCATGGCATCCAGGCCGATACACATAGAAATGATCGGTCCTACGATCATGGGGATCAGCACGGTAAAGCACATCCGCACTCCCTGAAAGCGACCCTCGCAGCCGCTTGGGATATAATCCTGAAAGGCTGCGTTCAGCGCGCCGGTGAGCGAGAGGATGGCGCCCATCATCAGCACACCGCCGATATAGAGCAGCACATCGACGGCGCCACCCTCCAGAAACTGCAGCAGGTACATTGAGAGCGTGCCGAGGATCACAGTAAGGAGCAGAGGCAGATAGAAGTGCTTGCGCCCGAATTTATCCGACAGGAAGCCGCAAAGACCGGTGATCAGCGCGGCCCCCACGATGATCACCGCCACGGGGATCACAAAGCCGTCGCCATAGCCCAGCGTGCGGATCACAAAATTCATCAGATAGGAGAAAAAGGTCTGCTGCGAGATGCCTACCAGGCACGCGCCGGCAAGGCAGACATACATCATACGGTTGGCACGCACCACCGAGGGGCGGAAGCCGTAAAAGATATCCTGCCAATAGCGCTCACCGGTGCTTTTTTGCACGTGATCGCCGTCACGGAACAAAAACAGCGCCAGCACGCCCGCAAGCAGCGGAATGGCACCCAGCACCAGGAAAAACAGCGCGTTATTACTGTTCTCCGCGCTGTACAGCGAGCCAAGACCGATGAAAATAATGATCACGGCAAACACCGGCAGAACCGAAAGCACTCCATTGACTCTGCCGCGGTTTTGCGGCGTGGTCACGTCCGCCACCCACGCGTTAAAGGCCGCATCGTTGGCGGTGGAGCCGCAAAGCGTCATCAGGCAGTCAAACACCACCAGCAGCGCCGCCACAACAAAGACCGCGTTGCCCTCGGCACGCATCGGGATGCAGGCAAAGGCCATAATGGTCACGCCCCACGCCATATAGCCATAGGCTACAAAGGGCTTGCGCTTGCCCACACGGTCACAAAATCCGCCGGCAAGGATGGTTGTGACGGTGGCGGTGACGGCCGAGAAGATCACCATCAGCGTGGTGACGATATAGGCCAGATCCTGCCGCCCCGAGTTGGCAAAAATATCCTGCGAGAGCGTGGCGAAATACATATTCTCCACCACCCAGGCGATCTGCCCCACAAGGCCGAACAAAATAGCGGTAAACCACAATTTACCCCCAAAACGTGTCGTGCTTTTCATAACGACCTCCCTTTTTGTCTTCCCCTTTATCATACCACAAAAGCGCATACGATGCAACAGAAAAAGCCGATTTGGTTTTACCAAATCGGCTTTTTTCATTCAGCCCTTGCAAGATGCGACGCGATGTAGCTGTCTGCCTCCTCCTCGGAAAGGCCCAGCACGTGCGCGCACTCGCTGCGAAGCAGCTGCCTTGCCAGGCGCCCATACTCCAGATCGGTCACCGGAAAATGCTTGTGCGCGGCGGTCAGCTCGGCGCGGCGATGCTCGACCGTCTTGATGATCTGCACAAAGCCGCGCGGCTCCAATGCGCCGATCACGGTCTTGTAAAGCTCGCGGCGCTGCTTCTCCACCGGCACGGTCAGGAGCTCAATGCCCGGAATGGCCGCGACAAGCGCCTCGATCTCCTCTTTTGTCATCAGCCGCCGCATCGGCACGCGGTCATTATCCACCGGCGTGTAGATGGTGGAGCTCATCGGATTATTCCGCGGCACCAAAAGATAGTAGGTGCGCGGATCGGTCTTGTCATAGGGCGAAGGACCGACGTCTTCTACACGGCAGATGCCGTTGATGCCATATACGATGTATTCACCTACTGCAAACATAGCAAAGCCCTCCTCGCGCTGACAAATTCCGATAAAAATGGCGGGAGAGGTGTCGTCAAAGTCGGCATCGGTCCCGCAGCATCGTTACATTTATATTTTACCATAAAACATTTTTTTATGCAAGGGACATTTTTCATAAAATCCAACGCCAAAATTCCGATATTCTACCCAATTCGGCGCAGGATGAAACAGAAAAACGGCTGTTGCCAAAGCAACAGCCGTTTTCTTATTCAGAAGCTTTGCTATTCAGAAAGGCGATCACGTCATTTCGGTGATACACTACGAATTTGTGCCTGATGCCGTCCTTTGTAAAAACGTCCATACCCGTCAGAAGCCCTCTTTTTTGCGCTTTTTCGATATCCCGATACTCGATCCTGGTCTCGCCGGTCTGAATGTTGAACGCATGAGACCGGAACAGGATGCCCGTCTCATCAAAAAGCAGCGTTCCGCCTACGGCCTCGATCCCTCTGTAATAATTGGCGGGGATCGTCGTTTGGCAATAATCCCTCATAGCCAATGCTCCCTTCCCTTAGTCGTCGTAGCCGTTGGGGTTGTTCGACTGCCAGTTCCAGGAGTCGCGCACCATATCCTCCAGACCGTACTCAGCCTGCCAGCCAAGCTCCTCCTTTGCCTTGGAGGAATCGGCATAGCAAGCGGCAATATCGCCGGGGCGGCGCTCCACGATGCGGTAAGGAACAGGCACGTTGTTCACAGAGCTGAACGCATTGACCATATCCAGCACGCTGTAGCCAACACCGGTGCCCAGATTGAAGATGCCGACACCGTTCTTGCCATAGCCGAGAGCCGCCACGTGACCCTTGGCCAGATCGACCACGTGAATGTAGTCGCGCACGCCGGTGCCATCGGGGGTGGGGTAGTCGTTACCGTATACAGAAAGCTCCTTGCGCTTACCCACTGCCACCTGAGTGATGTAAGGCATCAGATTGTTCGGGATGCCCTTGGGGCTCTCGCCGATGCGGCCGCTCTTGTGCGCGCCAACGGGGTTGAAGTAGCGCAGCAGGATGATCTGCATCTCAGGGTTAGCGCGGCTGTAATCCTTCAGGATCTGCTCGATCATAAACTTGGTCCAGCCGTAAGGGTTGGAGCAGTCGCCGGTGTGCATATCCTCGGTGATGGGGCACTTTTCGGGGGTGCCGTACACGGTAGCCGAGGAGCTGAAGATCAGCTTGCGCACGTCGGCCTTCTTCATGGCGCGCAGCAGCGTCAAGGTAGAGCCGATATTGTTCTCGTAATACTCCAGAGGCTTGCTGACCGATTCACCGACAGCCTTCAGACCTGCAAAATGCACCACGGCATCGATCTTATGCTCGGCAAAAATGCGATCCATTGCCGTCTCGTTTGCCACATCCTCGGCATAGACCGGCACCTTTTTGCCGGTGATCTCCTCCACACGCTCCATGACACGAGGGGAAGCATTGGCAAAATTATCCACCACCACAACGTCGTGGCCTGCCGCATACATTTCTACGATGGTATGGCTGCCGATATAGCCGGCGCCACCGGTCAACAGTACTTTCATTCTCAACTCTCCTATGTGAACGGATCGCTCCGCTTATTTTATTATATTCAGTATAACCCTTTTTCACAAAAATGTCAATAATATTTCCGCGTGCGCGTAAAGTTTTTTATCTCCTGGGGCAGACGCGTGTGGGGCCCTTGTAGATCATCCCCTCAGCCACCGTTCCCCGCACCGAGGAGAGCGGATAAACGGTCACGCGCCGCCCCAGCACCGTACCGGGATTGAGCACGCAATTGCAGCCAACCTCGGCGCCGTCCCCCACCATCGCGCCCAGCTTTCGCAGACCGGTCGAAACGGCGCCGCGCGAAAAGTGCAGCTCTACCGGCGTGCGGTCGCATTTGACATTGGAGGTCACCGTGCCGGCGCCGAAATGCGCCTTGTAGCCAAGGATGCTATCCCCCACGTAGTTGAAATGCGGCACCTGCACCCCGTCAAAAAGCAGCGCGTTCTTCAGCTCGGTGGCGTTGCCGACTACTGCGCCCTCGCCCACCACCGTGCTGCCGCGCAGATAGGCATTGTGCCGCACCTCGGCGCGCTCATCGATGATGCAGGGGGCCGCAATGCTTGCCGTGGGTGCCACGGTAGCGCTGCGCGCGATCCACACCCCTTCGGTCACCTGCTCATAGCGATCCGGCGGCAATGTCGCGCCACGCACGCGGATCAGCCGCTCCAGGTGGGGCAAGACCTCCCACGGATAGCGGTATTTCGACACCATATCCCCCATAACGGTATGAGATAGATCGAAAAGCATTGGGATCTCGATCATTGCAGATGCCCCCTTTCTGTCAGGTCGTGTTGCGCCCGCTCGGCGATGCGCTCACAAAGTGATGCCTCGCTTGCCTGTACCATGATCCGCACCACCGGCTCAGTGCCGCTGGGGCGCACCAAAAGCCGCCCGTTCTCGCCCAGCCGCGCCTCCAGCCCCTGCAAACGCTCCCACAGCGCGGCATCCTCACGCAGCGCCGCGGCAGAGCGGATCGGCAGGCTGCGCAGCAGCTGCGGATAGGGCTTGTAGCCGTCGGTCAACCGCTGCAGCGGCAAGCCGCTCTCCCGGATGCGGTCTGCCAACAAAATGGCGGTGAGCAGCCCGTCACCGGTATCCGAAAGGGCGCTGAAAATGATATGCCCCGACTGCTCGCCGCCCAGAGAATATCCCATTTTTCGCACCCGTTCGGCCACATATCGGTCACCGACCGCAGTCTGCTCGCAGGCAATACCGAGGGGCTCCAGCGCCCGTGCGAGCCCCATATTAGACATCACAGTGGTCACCACCGTGCCCCCGTGCAGCGCGCCCCTTTCCTGCAGGGCACGACTCATCACATACAGAATGGCATCGCCGTCCACCACCTGCCCCGCGGCATCTACCGCGATGCAGCGATCCGCATCGCCGTCAAAGGCAAAGCCTACATCAAGCCCCTGCTCTCGCACCAGCGCGCAGAGGCTGCCGATCTGCGTTGAGCCGCAGCCCCGATTGATATTCTGCCCATCCGGCTGCTCGCCGATGGCCGTGACCGTAGCGCCCAGCGCCTCAAAGACCTCTCTTGCCAAACGGCAGGCGCTGCCGTTTGCCGCATCCAGACCCACGCGCAGGCCGTGATAGCGCTCCTCGGCCAGAGATAGCAGCCGCGCGCGATACAGGGCGTAGCCATCCCCATAAAAGGAAAGGCGCCCTACCGCGCCCTCGGTGACAAAGCAAGGCTCGGCCTCCCCTGCCAGATAGCGCTCGGGCAGCGCCAGCGCCGCATCGCTCAGCTTTTCCCCGTCACCCCCGAACAGCTTGATGCCGTTATCCGCAAAGGGGTTATGGCTGGCCGAGATCATCACGCCGCCGTCATAGCCGCCCTGCCGGATCAGATAGGGCAGCGCCGGCGTGGGGATCACCCCCAGCAGCATCGCCTCCCCCCCGGTGGCGGCGATGCCTGCCGCCAAGGCCGCCTCCAGCAGATCGCCGGAGCAGCGGGTATCCTTGCCGATCAGCACGCGCCCCTTGCCAAAATGCTGACCGAGGCAGCACCCGATGCGAAGGGCGTGGGTGGCGGTCAGCACGTCTCCCACTCTACCGCGAAAGCCATCCGTTCCAAAATATTTTCCCACGGCACACCTCCAAAAAGAAAACTCTCTTTCAGTATATGCCGTGGGCGCAAAAAGGTGAAAAACCCCCGAAACGGTATACCGTTTCGGGGGTTTTTCATCAAAGCACCTTCGCAAGGAAGGCTTTCAGTCTCTCGCTCTTCGGGTGGTTGAACACCTCGTCGGGGGTGCCCTGCTCGGCGATGATGCCGCCGTCCATAAACAGAACGCGATCCGCCACCTCACGGGCAAAGCCCATCTCGTGGGTCACGATCACCATCGTCATGCCCTCATCAGCCAGCTGCTTCATCAGATCCAGAACCTCGCCGACCATCTCGGGGTCAAGGGCGGAGGTGGGCTCGTCAAACAGCATCACCTTGGGGTTCATCGCCAGCGCACGCACGATAGCGATGCGCTGCTTCTGTCCGCCCGACAGGGTGGAGGGGTACACATTCGCCTTATCCTCCAGGCCGATGCGGCCCAGCAGCTCCATAGCCTGCTCGCGCGCCTTGGAGACGATCTCCTCCTTGGTCGTGGTGATCTCTACCTTCTCCTGCTTTTTCTTGCGGAAGATATTGGTGAGCCACAGGAAGGCATTGTGCCACTTGGCGCGGCGCAGATTGCGCGTGCCGACGTAGACCGGTGCCAGCATGATATTCTGAATAACGGTCTTGTTGTTGAACAGATTGAACTGCTGGAACACCATACCGATCTTTTCGCGGTGCGTGTTGATATTGACCTTGGTATCTGCCAGGTCCTCGCCGTCAAAATAGATCGAGCCGTCGCTGGGATCCTCCATACAGTTGAGGCACCGCAGGAAGGTGGATTTACCGCTGCCGGAGGGGCCGATAATGGCCACCTTTTCGCCGTCCTTGATCACCTCGTCGATGGCGTTCAGCACCAAAAGCGAGCCGTAGCGCTTGGTGAGCCCCTTGGTCTCGATCACATTGACCGACTCGGCGCTCTGCATATTTTCCATCACATTAGTTGCGTCGTTCACTTTTTGCCAACTTCCTTTCCATCAATTTGATGAGACCGGCGATCGCCGCCACGATCACGATATACAATCCTGCCATCACCAGATACGGGATCATATATTCATAGGTATTGGCGCCCTGGTCCTGGAATGCCTTGGTGATATCCATTGCGCCCACGTAACCGACCACGGCGGTCTCCTTGATCAGGGTGATGAACTCGTTGCCGAGTGTAGGCAGGATATTTTTGACGGCCTGCGGCACCACGATCTTGAGCATAGACACCGAGAAGGGCATGCCCACCGCACGCGCCGCCTCCAGCTGGCCGCGATCCACCGAATTGATGCCGCCGCGCATGATCTCGGAGATATACGCGCCGCTGTTCAGGCCGAAGATGACCACGCAGGACATCACGGGATTGAGGCGCACGCCAAGCAGCGGCAGCAGGATATAGTAACCGACCAGCAGCTGCACCACGATCGGCGTACCGCGGAAAAAGGCTACGTAGACCGTGCACACCTTTTGCGCGTAACGTACCAGCTTTTTGTAGGGGGGGATCACGCGGATCACGGCGATCAGCGTACCGATCACGATACCGATCAGCAGGCCGAGCACGGCGATGATCGCCGTATTTTTCATACCGCGCAGCAGGATCTTATAGCCGTTATTGGTAAAAAAGTACTCCTCAAAGAACACCCATTTTTTCGCAAAGCTAAATCGCGTGGCGACCACCGAGCCGCCCCAGACCGCAAGGCCGATGAGGGCGATGACCACCAGGATGTCCATCCAATGCTTTTTCAAAAAATTCTTCATTTTACATTCCTTCAAATTTGATGGGACTCGCACAAAACCGCAAAACAAGGGGGAGCAGCTCCCCCTTGTTTGCAAAAACGCCATTAGTTGGCTGCGTTCACCTTAGCAACGATCGCCTTTGCAGGACCCTCGTCGATCACAACGTACTTCACGCCGCCGTTCAGGATATCCTGCACAGCCAGAGCGCCGTTGGTGTAGCCCACGGTCTCGAATGCGAAGCCGTCAAACTCCCAATCAGCGTCACCCTCGCAGTAAAGCTTGCCGGTGGTGCCGTTCTGCACGCCGACCTTGGTCTCGGCGGTCAGACCGTTCAGGATCGCCTCTACATCAGCAGCGGTCTCGCACGCATCAAAGGTGGTGTCGTCAGCTGCAACGATCAGCATCTGGGATGCATCGTAGTAGGAGTCGGAGAAGTCCAGGATCTCACGGCGCTTCTCGCTCACGGTCAGGCCTGCAGCCGCAACGTCGCAGATACCGCCCGAAACGGGAACCATATTGCCGTTCTCATCCTCGTACTCGCCGCCCTGTGCGGAAACGGCCAGACATACGGCGTCAAACTCCATGTTGTTGATGTAGAGCTCCTTGCCCAGGTCAGCAGCGAACAGGGCCATGATCTCCATATCGATGCCGAGATAGTTCTCACCGCTCTTGTACTCGAAGGGCTCGAAGGCTGCGTTGGTCGCAACGATCAGCTGAGAGCCGTCGGTCTTCATCTCGGAGGCAGAGGTAACGGGGGTGGGGGTGCCATCGCCGAAATACTTGTTGATGATCTCTGCGAACTGGCCGTTCTGCTCGATCTTGTCCATAAAGGCGTTCAGGGAAGCCAGCAGCTCGCTATCGCCCTTCTGTACAGCAAATGCGTACTCCTCCTCGGTCAGCTTGATGTCGATGACCTTAACGGCATTGCCGGTCTGGCCGCAAGCAGCAAACACGGTAACCACGGTAACGAGCATCAGCATGGCAAGAACCAGACTAAGTACTTTTTTCATGATACGTTCTTCCTTTCAAATGTCTCGCCGCGTATGCGACGATTTAAATATAATAGGAGTTTTTTCAACTCCTTGCCCATTATAGCGCATAAATATGCAATTGTCAAGCCTTTCCCGCATTTTTATGAATTCGGCCATAAGAAAGCGCGCGCGACCTGCACGTATTGGAGGCTTTTGCACAAAATCACGTCTCGCCGCGCAGATAAGAGGCAAGGAAGGCCGCCGCCTCGCGGGCGCCGCCGTCGGCACGCACGGTCAGGTCACAAAGCTCCTCGTTGCGGTACTCGTCATCCAGCGAAAGGATGCGACAGGTCTTGTCCTTCGGCTCCAGGTCGCGCGTGATGATGTCCAGGATCACCTGCTCCCTTCTGCGACGCACAAAAGCCAATAAAGCCCCCGAACGGTATCGGTTTTTCAGGGTCAGCGCTCCGCAGATATCAATGGGAATGACTGCGATCCCCCCCTCTCCCACAATGGCATCCAGCGCTGCTGCGGTGGTGCCGAAATGGTGACCGCTGTAAACGGTAGTCTCCAGAAAAGCACCCCTTTCCGCCTCGGCGCGGAATTCCTCCTCGGTGAGGAAGCGATAGTCCGCATCGGTCTCGCCGGCGCGACGGGGACGGGTAGTGGCGGTGATCGGCTTTTTCATACCGTAGCCCTGCACCAGCTCAGCGGCGATCTCGTTTTTACCGCTGCCGGTAGGGCCGACCAGGCAGATGAGGCCGCCCTTGCTGAGATCGGGTCCGGGTGCCGCGGAGGCCTCGCGCAAAATCTCTACCAAATGCAGAAAATCCTCATACGTATTCACCGACAAGAGACCCGAAAGGTGGGTGTTCCAGGGCTTGCGGAAAAGCACCGGATAGGTGGCCGGTGAGTGCGAGATGTTGTGGGCACCGTCATCCAGCAGGATATCCAGCCGCACCAGATCCTTGCGCGTGCCGAGCAGGATGTTCTCGGCCGGCACCTCGGGGAAATCCCGACGCAATCGCAGGGCACGGGCGCTCATGCAGGCGGGCGGCACCGCAGAAACAAAGAACACCTCCGCCATATCGCACAAGCGACGTACAAAATCCTGCGCACCGGGCAGGATCGGCTGCGAGGCCACGAATTCCGGCTCGGAAAAATAGCGGATGCGGCCGTCGGCACGGCTGTTTCCCGTTCCCCAGCTCTGAATATCGTAAATGCAAAGGGGCGGCTCGATCCCCTCCTCTCTGTTCAGCCACTCCAGCGCATAGCCGTTGCAGCCGTACAGAACGTCGTCCACGTCAAGCCCGATCTGTAATCTGTATTTTTTCATAAGTCTCTCACTTTCACGGTTCTTCTTTTCAGTATAGCACACTTGCGGCAATTTCGCAAGGGCTGCACAAATATCTTATCCCACTATTGACAAACCGGAAATTATAGATTATAATTTATGGTAACGATCCGTTATAAAACAAGCTTCGCTTGAACAAGGAGGTTATTATGAAAAAAACGATGAAGGCTTGCCTGCTGGCCCTGCTGGTCTGCGTGGCCCTGCTGGCATTCGCCGCGTGCGCCGGCAACCACGAGCACACCTTTGAGGAGCGTTGGAGCACCAACGCCACCCACCACTGGCATTCCGGCAACTGTGAGCACACCCAGCAGATCGCCGATATGGGTGAGCACACCTGGACCACCGAGGGTACCGTGACCCTGAAGCCCGGCTGCACTACCGTTGGCAAGAATACCTATTCCTGCACCGTTTGCGGTCTGACCAAGAGCGACGACATTCCCGCCGTTGGCCACACCTACTCGGATGCATCCTGGAGCTACACCGTGATCGAGGGTCTCCTTTGCCGCGAAAAGCGCTGCGACAGCTGTGATGCCGTGGCCGAGCAGGAGGTCATTGAAAACGCTGTGGTAGCCACCGACGCTGCCACCGCCCAGTATGCACTGGACAACGCCACCGCAGGCAGCTACCTCTATCTGCTCCCCGACGTGGAGTACGGCACCCTCTATCTGCGTGCCTTCACCTCCAACACCGCCGTGAACGTCGGCGGTTGGGCAGGCGGACAGCATATGCACTTCCGCTCCTTCCAGAACCTGACCATTCTGGGCGCTGACGGCGCTACCATCGATGCCCTGTGCGTTGAGGCCGGCACCTACACCCCCGATGGCAACCAGCACTCCTACTCCTCCAGCCAGCCCTACCTGCAGAGCTTTATCGCTTTGGAGAACCTTGTGATCGAGAACGTGACCTTCTCCGGCGCCGCCGACGGCCTGCGCCTGGAGGGCAACGTTTGTGTGGACGGTCTGACCTTTGACGGCTGCACCATGAACGATCAGGGCGAGCATTACCTGCTCTATAAGACCGGCAAGGTCTACACCTGCCACGACCTGATCTCCGGCACCGACTTTATGACCACCACCTGCAAGGATGTGACCATCCGGAACTGCAATGTGACCGGCGCTTATATGGTCGCCGAGCTGCGCGGCACCGAGAACGTGACCGTGACCGGCAACACCTTTACCGACATCGTTTCCCGCGTGATCCTGCTGGCCGCTGACGGCACCGCCTACACCGGCACCGTGACCGTGACCGACAACACCGTAGAGGGCTGCGGCAATCGCTTCCTGCGCGCCGATCTGGTCGAGGCTGACGTGATCGTGACCGGCAACACCGTTTCCGGCTACACCGGCACCGACACCGACATCGTAAAGATCACCAATATGAGCGGCGAGGATACCATCGCCGACAACGATTGGGGCAGCGCCGATCTGACCGTTACGGTCGAGCCCGTTCCCGCTCCCTGATAACACAAAAAAGAGCGGCTCCGTTAGGGAGCCGCTCTTTTTTATTTATTTCTCTTCCTTTACGGTGATCAGCTCGCTCGCATAGGGCAAGGACAGGATCCAATCGCAAAGGGTGTGCCACTCAGCCAGCTTGTGAGAGCGGCGCGCGTAGTAGATGTTGATGAGATTTTCGTAATTGAGGGACACGGTGCGCATCTGATTGTAGGAGGAGGGCAGCAGCTGGATCATATTGTGCCAGGCCTGCTTATCCGCCTTGTCCGCCACAAATTTCTGCCGCTCGCTCTCCAGATAGGTGATCATCGCATCCAGTGCGGCAAGGCCGCCCTCGTCCAGCCGATCGTGGGAAAAGTCATCCCGTTCAAAGGCTTTTACGTGGATCTTATGCATCGTGGAGGTGGAGTTTGCCACGGTGCCGACCTTGTAGGTATCAAATTCCTTCCACCAGTAAAGGGGGGCGGTGATATCCACCGAAACAAAGATCTGGCGCAGGAATTTGCGGTGATCGCTGCCAGCACGTGCCAGCCGCTTGGCCAGGTCCAGATCGTTGGGGCCGAGCAGGTAGTTCCCCTTTTCATCATAGCTGCTATCCATACGCGCCCAGCTGTTCATCGGGTTACGGGCGCCGCGGATGGCGTTCTCAAAATTCATTACAGCACTGCGTTCTGTTTTCAGCATATCAGTTCTCCTTTTCGATCAGTGTAAGGGCACTTTGCAGAACCGCATCTGCATCAAGCCCGGCCGCCTGCCAGGGCGTTTGCCCGGCACACGGGGTCAGAGTTCCATCCTTTGTACCCATCACGCGGTAAGGCTTTTTCAGCGCCAGCGCCGCAGAAAGGTTCATACCGAAGCCACCGCAAAGCAGCTCCTCCTCCAGGAAAAGCACGCGCTTGCCGAGCAGCGGCGCGACCTCTCCGGCAAGCCGCTCATAGGGGGCGATATACTCGCACAGCAGCACGCTTGCCGCAATACCCTGCTGCTGCAGGCGCTCGACCACCTCCAGGGCAACGGCGGTAATACGGCCGTGGGTCACGATCGTGAGCGCTGCCTCATCGGCCGGGGCGCCAAAGGCGCGCACCTGCGGCGTGGCATCTGCATCCTTCTCGCCATAAAAGGCCGCGCGAATGCGCGGATCCTCCCCCCCGTTGGGGTAGCGGATCGCCGTCATATGCTCCTGCTGCAGCGCCTCCCGCAGCGAGCGGCAGAGGCCTGCCGCGGTCACCGGCGTGTACACGGTGATCTGCTCGATCTGCGAAAGCATCGCCACGTCAAATATGCCGTGATGCGTGGCGCCGTCGGCGCCGTTGAGACCGGCGCGGTCGATGCAAAGGCAAAGAGGCAGCTGTTGTAGCGCCACATCGTGCAGCAAATTATCATACGCGCGCTGCAAAAAGGTAGAATACAGCGCCACAACGGGGCGCATACCGCCGGCCACAAGGCCCGCACCAAAGGTAACGGCGTGTGCCTCTGCAATGCCGACATCGTAAAAGCGGCTGGGATGCACGGTGCGGAAGGGCTCAAGGCCGGTGCCGCCGCTCATTGCGGCGGTAATGGCGCAAATGCGGTCGTCTATGACGGCAAGCCGCGTCAGCTCCTTGCCCATGACCTGCGAAAAGGTCTCGATGGGACAGCTGATGTCACGGGGAGCCACACCGTGGTAGGCATTGGGGTCCTCCTCGGCAGGGGCGTATCCCTGCCCCTTTGTGGTGCGCAGGTGCAGGATCACGCTATGATCCAGCCGCTTGGCGTGGCGCAGATAATCCTCAACCACAACGGCATCGTTGCCGTCAAGCGGGCCCATATAGCGAATGCCCATATGCTCAAACAGATTTTCGCGGTAGAACATATGCTTGATCCACCGCTTCAAGCGCCGCAGGAGCTTGTAGATCGGTCTACCGATCAGCGGAATGCGGCGGATAAAGCCGGCCGTAAAGCGCTTGGTGCGCAGATATCGGCGCGAGGCACGCATCTTGGAAAGATGCCGCGAAAGGCTACCCGTGTTGGGGGATATGGACATTTCGTTGTCATTGATCACGATCAGCAGCCGCAGGTGGTGGGCGCAGTTATTCAGCGCCTCGTAGGCAAGACCGCCGGTGAGGGCGCCGTCTCCTACAACGGCCACCGTCCAGGCATCGCTACCCTTTTGGTATTCGGCCTCCGCCATACCGATGGCAGCAGAAATAGCGGTGGAGCTATGCCCTGCACCAAAGGGATCGTGCGGACTTTCCGCCCGTTTGGTAAAGCCGGAAAGGCCGCCGGGGGTGCGCAGGGTGTCAAATTGCTCCTTGCGCCCGGTCAGCAGCTTGTGCACGTAGCTCTGGTGACCCACGTCGAAGATCACGTGATCACGGGGGCTGTCAAACACGCGGTGGATGGCCATGGTCATCTCCACCACGCCCAGATTGGAGGCCAGATGGCCGCCGTTCTCGGTCACACGGTAAGCGAGATAATCACGGATCTCCGCCGCCAGCGGCCCCATCTGCTCTGCGGGGAGGGCCTTCAGATCTTCCGGCGAGTTGATGCCGCCAAGCAAGGGCCATTTATCAAACTGTTCCAAGGCTATCCCCCTTTCGCAAAGCTGTATTCAATACATTATAGCATAGTTCGGGCGGCTTTGCAAGGGTGAGCGCCGAAAAAGAAGCCGCACGCGGCTTTTTGTCCGCCAAAAGCGCCGTCAAAGCCCCCTTCCCTGCCCGGTGCTTGCCACCGCGCCGAAAACTTTTGCAAAAACTTTTGTAAAATCTATTGACAAGCAGGTGCTGTTTGAGTATAATATTCATGTTGCCATGCGAGAGTGGCGGAACTGGCAGACGCGCACGTTTGAGGGGCGTGTGGTTTACACCGTACGGGTTCAAGTCCCGTTTCTCGCACCAAACACAAAGAGGGCGCACCGTTTGGTGCGCCCTCTTTGTGTTTGGTGCGAGATTCGACTGCATCGAAGCCGCTGCCGCCACGCTTGCTCTGAGCTTTATGCTGTATGCTACGCGGCAGGAAAGAATGCCGTTTTTGCTTGCAAAATGATGGCGTTGCCATCAAGGCATTCTTTAAGCGTGTCGGCGGCGCGCCGCCGACTAAGTGGGTTCAAAGTCCCGTTTTTCCTTTTTTCGGTGCAGAAACGGACTTGCCGCCGCCGGAATGCTACGGTGCTTTGCGACGCTTGGGAGCGGCGGACAGAGCTTGGCGGTTTTTGCAAAGCAAAACGATGGCGTTCAGCCATCGAGCCAAGCTCCGGTTTTTCGGCTTGCACGCAAGCCGAAATCATCTTTCGAGGGATGGTTCAATGCTCAGGGATCGGCATTTCAGCGCGGTGTCCCGCTTCTGTTTCGGCAATCAGGTGTCCCTCTCCCCGACGGTGAAGGATCAGCAGCAAGCGTCCGCCAAACAAGGGATGTTGTACCTTTGGCTGAACCGTGCGTCCGATCACGGCATCCTCTAAAACAACGACGCCGTTTTTCGGTGCCGACTGCTTGACGGTCAACCGATTGATCCCGCTTACAAAGGCGCAATCAAACCGATACGCACGCTTACAGGTAAAAGCATCCGCAGGTGGAACGTATCCGATCTCTGCCCCATTCAAAAAAATGTGGCTCTCTCCTCGAATTCCCGAAAATTCCACGTAGTGATAGCTTTCATCCGCTTCAAATTCGGTCATATAGGTGTATTCCTCCGGCGCTGCGGCATCAAACTGCCAGAGCAGACGGCATTTATCCTCAAAACGGGGATGCTTTTCCTCACAAACCGTCCTTCGGATCATAGGTTCGGGGGTCGGAAGCGGACGGTCCGCCTTGAAGGATGGCAGCCTTTTGATCTCTTCCTCCTCAAAGTACCGTTCTCGCAGACGCGCGGTCGGATCACCGTTCCCGACACCGATCACCTCCGCTCCCCGGCAGGAGATGCGGACCGTATCGTTGGCAGTAGCACAAACGTCGCCATGGGCATCGATCGCCTCTACGGTTGCCAGCGTATAGTCGCCATAGCTCTCGGTCAGAATGCGCAAGCCGGCGGGCTCAGCCGTTCTTCTGAAAACAGTCAGCTCCCGATCTCCCTTGTGTCCAACCGCCTTTAATTCACCCGCTTCAAAAGGAACGATCCATTCGGGGGAGCCGTAGGGCTCATTTCGCTTGGTGGAAATTTTCTTTCCGTTGAGATAGAGGGTAACCTCGTCGCAGTTGGTAAAGGCAACCACACGAATTTTCTCTCCTTCACGGAAATTCCAATGAGGGAGCAGGTGCAAAAGCGGCTCTGATCGCCAATGAGCACGGTAGTAATAATACATGTCCTTGGGAAATCCGCAAAGATCGGTAATACCAAAATTGCTCACCGTATTGCGAGAGAGGCCCGGAGCAAGAATGCTGCCGGTAAAGGGCGCAGGCTCTCCGCGATAATCAAGGCCGGTCCAGACAAATCCACCGCAAAAATAGGGGCGGCTCATACAGAATTTCATATACCCCTCCGGTGTGGAGCTCCAAGAGGCACCGTTTTCGCCGTAGGCATCCACGTACCCCCGCTCGGCGTCGTTTTGATAGATCCCGCGTGTAGTCAGGCTGGACATCTCCTCGCTGCTGTATAATGCCTGATGAGGATGTGCGCGGTGATAATCGTCGGGATGAAAGGTATCGCTGCTGATGCGGATATAGTTGATCCCGCGTACGGATAACGCGGAGTTGATCCCCTCAAAATGTCTGCCGTTATTGGCGCCGTAGGTAACGATCGGATCGGTCGTCAGCCCCTCGATCGTTCGTTTTACCGTTCCCGCCATGCGCGCGCCCCATTCACTGTTTTGCACGGTGTGCTCCTCGTTTCCGATAGACCGCATCAGCAGACTTGCGTGATTCCGATCGCGCTTGACCAACGTCTCGATTTGGCGAAGTGCCTCGGCAGAGCTTCCAAACATCCGCGTCTCGTCCATCACCAAAAGCCCCAGACGGTCACATATATCCAATACATCGGGTGAAGGCGGATTGTGCACGGTCCGAACGGCGTTCGCCCCCATCTCCTTCATGATCTTATATTTGTGATAGGTCAATTCATACGGCAACGCCACGCCGACCCCTGCAAAATCCTGGTGCAGACACACTCCCTTCAGCTTAAGGGAACGTCCGTTCAAAAAGAATCCTTGCTCGGGGTCAAACCGCACCTCCTTGAAGCCAAAGAACAGTTCGATCTCCTTTTCACCGCCAAGCACTATCTGCAAGGTGTATAATTGCGGATCGTCCACATCCCATAGGTGGGGATGTGGGATAAAGAGCTGCTCCGCGGTCGGAGTCCTTCCGTATGCAAGAAAAACGGAGTGGTCGATACGACAAAGCTCCTTGCCGTCCTTATTGACCAAATAGGTCAGCGCTGCCTCGCAGGGCTCCCCCTTGTTGGTCAGCTCCGCACGCACGTTGATCCTGCCGTCGGGCGTTGTATGAACGTAGATATCCTCTTGGTGACAGTAGCAGTCTCCGCTCACCAGCAATTTGACGTCACGGTAGATCCCACCGCCATCATACCACCAGCCGTCGTATTGAGAGCAATCCACCCGCACCGCGATGCTATTGGTCTCTCCGAGGATCAGCTGATCGGTCACGTCAAACGTCACCCCCAGATATCCGCACGTCACGCGGTCGATATATACGCCGTTCACCCATACGGTAAAATCCCGATAGACTCCCTCAAATCGCAGAAAATAGCGTTTTCCGGCAGGAACGGGCCGATAAGAGGCCTTATCACCCCACACCGCTCCGGCCTCCTCCAGATAGGAGCCCTCCTCGGTGATAAAGAACGCCTTGCGGTACCACGCAACGGGAAACGTGGGCACGTTCGTGCGTCCGTTTCCTATGGGGTCCTCCCCGAACATACAATCGTTGACCGGCTTCAGTCCGTTGCCGGCCCTCGTTTTGGAGTCGAACCCCAGCTCTGCCACGTAGTCGTGAGGGAGGTCTACCCTTCTCCATGGCAGATGCTCGTATCGACGGGCAGCGAATCCACTCGCTTCGCCGGTCTTGAAAAAGCCAAAGGTACTGAGTTCATCTTTTTTTGCGGGATCGCCGCTGATTTTATATTGCTCGTCCTCTATGTGAAAATACCAATTTTGATTGATCAAATGCTCTTTCATGATTTCCTCCCTCGTATGTTTGCGCCTTGAAAAAGAGAGTCGCCTGATAAAACTAACGCTTTGCTACCGCGTCGGGCAAGGGAGAAAAGCCGAGGTCGTAGGCAGGAGAGCGCTCGGACAGGGTAAAATCTCCGTTGGCAGGGTCCTTGAGCATGGGATCGGCAAGGATGCTGCCGCAGTCGTGACCATACAGCGTTTGCCAATCCGCCAGCGAGATCTCCTCGCCGTGCTTGTGACGGAATGCCACGGGAGTCTTGCTTTGCAGGTCCCACAGAAGGTTCCGACGGGCGGCAATGCTATGGTCGCCGCGGTAGCTGTAGAAGGGAGCGCCGTCGGTGACGAGGATGTTTTGCTCAAAAAGGATCTGCTGATGCAGCTCCTCCTGGCCGATGCGGATGCAGGGAGACGAGCCGCCGAAAAAGAGGTTGTTGCGAACGACGTTTTGCGATCCGTAATGCAGGTGGAGGCAATTGGACATGGCGCGAAAAACCACGTTTTTTTCCACGGTAACAAAGCTGGAGCCCTCGTCCAGGTAAATACCCCAGGCACCGTATTGGGCGCAAGAGATATCGTGGATGCGGTTTTCCGCCACTACGGTGCCCTTTTGCGGCCCCAGCAGATAAATGCCGCCCATATCCGAAAGGTTGCCCATGCCGATTCTGTATATATGGTTGCGGCAGATGCGGTTGCCGTAGGTGGCGCTGTCAGCATAGCCCCAGACCCAGCCTGCGGAGATGCCCGAATAGGAGAGGTCATGGATCTCGTTGTCGCAGATCTCGTTATCCGAGGCGTGTATGATCAGCACGCCGCAGCCGGCGGCGTACCGTATGCCGCAGTAGGCAATGTGGTTGCCTATGACGGCACACGCCTGCGTTTTTTCGGCAGGATCACAGCCGACCGCGCCGCCGCAGATGCGAATACCGCCCGCGCAGATATCCTCAATGTGATTGTGCTCGATGCGAATGTGGCGGCAGCCCTCCGTGATATTCACGCCGTGGATGCCGACACCGTGGAGATAGCAGTCGGTCATTTCGCAGCGGGCAGAGCGGGTGAAGGTAACGGCACCGGGCGCGGAGCAGACCGATTGCCCGTCACTGCCGCACAGGATCTTCTCACCCGTAGCGGGGTCGGTGCAGCGTACGCTGGCGTAGTCGCCTGTGGTGACGGTCAGTTCCAAATTCTGCAGATGGATGTCCTCGCCTTCGATCTCGATCAGATGGGAGAGGGTGGGGGCGTAGGCTTCGATGGTGTCGGCGGTCACGCTATCGTCGGCAGGGATATAATAAACGGTCTGCGCTTCCCGATCCAGATACCATTCCCCTGCACGGGAGAAGGTATTGGGAACGTTGGTCAAATAATATCTGGTGGCACCGTAGGTGTCGGTGTCGTACCTGGCTGAGACGGAAAAGCGGGAGGTGTAGCGCATGACCAGCTTGCCGCTCTCGTAGTCGTAGCTTTCAATGGGGGAATGCTCGTCGACCCAATAGTGGTGGTAGTTGATGATAGCATCCTCCACGCGATCGATGCCTGCCAGGTCCTCGGGGTGGACGACGAACCATCGCGACGTTCCTGCATTTTGGGGTGAGCCGTGATACCGTCCGTCTCGCGGCTTCTCCTCGGTGTCCACAAGGGTGAGCATCCCCTCCTTGGGATAGCGCGTGACCGATGCGCGCTTGCCATTGACGAACAGATCGGTAAAGCACCATCGCTCGCCGTCCTCGCGGGGAGGGAGCTTGGCGGAAAGACAGCTTACACCCATGAAGGTATCGGGCCTCCAGCCGTCAATGCGCACACCGCCCAGCACTCGCTTCTTAGAGCCGTAGGAGGTCAACGTGACACCGTCCACACCGTCCGTCAGAGAGAGGGGCTCGTCCAGATGATAGTCCTCGGTCAGCGCGATGGTCATAGGCTGCCCCATACCCGTAGCGCGCATGGAGCGGATCAGCTTCAGTGCGCGCCTCAGTGTTTGAAACGGGCCGTTGCGTCCCTCCTCACGTGTGGGAGACAAACCGCTGAGGTCGTCGCTCCCAAGGGTCTGAGATACGTAAACGGTAGCGGAGTTGTGAATGTTATACATAAAGAATCCCCCTTCACTGTTGATAAGAATATAACAGTCTGTTGATAAAATTATAGCAAACACCGCTTGTCTTTGCAAGACAGATGTGGTATAATATATAGACAAAATTTAGCCGAATGGAGGCAAATATGCAACGAAACGGGCTGCGAGAAAACCAAAGCGCTCTATTTTCATTCTTATCGGAGCGCCACGTGAACGTGAAGTGCGTATCACATCTTCACGCAACGATGGAGATCGTGCTGGTGACGGAAGGGATCTTGCACATGACAATTTCGAAAACCGAGTACGACATCCCCGCAGGCTACGGAGTCCTCGTTGCCCCCTTTGAGGTCCACAGCTTTCATTCCGCTTCGCCCAACCATTGTCACGTGCTGGCCTTTTCCAAGGAGATGGTGCGACACTTTTTTGAGTTTGTGAAGGGGAACGTGCCGACCTCCCATTTGTTTGCCGTTTCAAAGGCAGCCATGCGACTTTCGGAGGAGCTGCTGCCTCAGAGCAGCAATACGGCGGATTATATGCGCGCCGAGGCAGTATTGGCGCCGTTGTGCTACGATGCGTGGCGAGGATGCTGCTTTGAGGAGCGGGAAACGCCCTTTGACGATACGGTAGCAAGAAGCCTGGAATACGTGAACGGGCATTTTTATGAGGATACCTCTCTGGAAAGCGTGGCGCGGGCGGTGGGCGTTCACCCCGTGACCCTCAGTAAGATCTTTTCCCGGCATACGGGCGTGGGCTTTCAGCGATATTTACAGTATCGTCGCTGTGAGCATGCGGCAAGGCTGATCAAAACCACGGATGCCAGCTTCTCTCAGATCGCATATGAGTCGGGCTTTGGCAGCATCCGAAGCTTTAACCGAGCCTTTCAGGCGGTCTACGGACAAACACCCACCGAGTATAAAGATGCCATGAACATCGTATAAAAGCAGCTGAAGTCATCGGCGATACTATGATCGGGAAATTTGAAGGCACCGGCTTTTCGCGTTTTGGCAGATGCATCTAAATTGACCACACTGGCCAAACAGAAAAAGGGCGTGCCCGATCGGGCACGCCCTTTTTCTGTTCTTCCCTCTCGCGGTGCTCAAAATCCCTCGGGCAGCAGCACGGCATCACGGGGCAGCTTCTCCCAGTCAAAGAGCGGGATCAGCTCCCGCAGCGAGATGCTCTCCGGTGTGGGGATCAGCCCCAGTGCGGCGGCCAGCGCGCCGATCACGGGGCGCGCGTCCGTATAGCGCGCGCGCACGTTCTCCATACAGCCGTCGCCGTCGCGCTTGGAAAGTCGGCGGCCTGCGGCATCGGTCAGCAGCGGAATATGCCTGTAAACGGGGTGAGAAAAGCCGAATATCTCCTGCAAAAACATCTGCCGCGGCGTGCTATCCAAAAGGTCATTGCCGCGCACGATCTCGGTGACCCCCGAGAGGCCGTCGTCCACCACCACAGCCAACTGATAGGCATAGACGCCATCCGAGCGGCGCACCACAAAATCCGAGCAATCCTCTGCCAGATTTTCGCTGTAATAGCCCTGCAGGCCATCCTGAAAGCCGATCACCGCATCGGGCACACGCACGCGCAGCGCAGGCTTGCGCCCTGCGGGGGGCGGATCCCCTGCCTGCAGCCGATACCAGCATTTGCGATCGTATTTCGGCACCCCGTCGGAGCGATGGGGGGCGCTGGCCGCATGCAGCTCCGCACGGGAGCAGTAGCAGGGGTAAAGCAGACCCTTTTCGTTCAGCTTTTCGCAATACGTATCGTAAATTTCGCTTCTTTTGGATTGCCACAGCACCTCACCGTCAAAGTCCAGCCCCATCCAGGCGAGATCATCCAGCAGGTACTTGGTGTTCTCCCCCATAAAGGGGCATCTGGCGGCATCCAGATCCTCGATGCGCAAAAGCACCTTACCGCCCTGCGCCCTGGCGGAAAGCCAGGAGAGCATCGCGCACATCAGGTTGCCCAAATGCAGCCTGCCGCTGGGCGTTGGCGCAAAACGCCCCACAACGGGTGCCGTTTTTCGGTTATTTTCAAGCTCGGTCATGATCCTTCCCTTTCACTTTTTCGTGGTGACCCGCACCGCGGTGCCGTCACTGGTGTAGCAGATGTCTCCCTGCAGATCGGTGCGATGCACCGTGACGCCTGCCGCCGCCAATCGCTCGTTCAGCGCGGCGTGCGGAAAGCCGTATTCGTTATCCTTGCCGCAGGAGACGGCCACGTAGGTCGGCGCGGCCGCTGCCAGCAGCGCCGCCGAGGTGGAGGTCTCTGAGCCGTGATGCCCCGCCTTGAGCAGATCGCATTTCAGCTTTTCGGGCGGCACGGTGGCGAGCAGATGCGCCTCGGCCGCCGCCTCACCGTCTCCGGTAAAGAGGAAGGCGGTCTCGCCAAAGGAGACACGCAGCATCACGCCGGCATCATTGAGCGCGGCTGCGCCCTCCAGCACCGCCAGCACCTCAAGCGCGGCATCGCCCAGCGCAAAGCGGTCACCCGCCGCGGCATAATGAAGCGGTACGCCCCGTGCGGTGGCGGCCTCGGTCACGTAATCGTAGGCGGCCTCCTCCCCTGCCACGGGCGGCAGGATCAGCATCCCCACCGCAAAGCTCTGCAGCAGCATACGGGCGTTGCCGTAATGATCCTCATGGGGATGGGTGAGCAGCAGATAGTCGATCCGTTCTATCCCCTGCGTGCGCAGCAGCGCGTGCACCTTTTCTCTTGCGGTGGGGTCGCCCGTATCGATCACGAGCACCGCCTCGCCCAGGCGGACCACCGTGCAATCGCCCTGTCCCACATCGGCCACGGTCACGGTCAGCGCGTGCGGCTCATGACGTTGACAGCCTGTCAGCAGGAGAATGCCGATCAGCAGCAAAAGACAAAATTTTCGCACACGCTCACCTCCTTTTCTAATATTGTAGCACAAAAGCCGTGCTTTGCATAGCCCGAAAGTGAATTTTTGGCAAGATGCACGCCTGCCGCGCATAAAATCCTTCAGTAACCTTTGGGAGGAAGCTATGAAGATCCGCATCACCCCCGGCGCGATCCTGCTGATCGCGGCGCTTGTATTCAAACGGGATATGCTGCTGCCCGCCACGGTACTGGCCGCAGTCCTGCACGAGTGCGGCCACCTGCTGGCGGCACGCTGCCTCGGCATCCGCCTGCGACTGCTGGAGCTGGATATGATGGGCGCAAAGCTCTACCCTGCCGCCCAGATCCCCTCCTACCGCTCCGAGGCGCTGCTGGCGGCGGCGGGGCCGACCGCCTCGCTGCTGCTTGCGCTGATCCCTCCCGTCACCCCCTTCCGCGCCGCGCTGCGCACCGCCACCCTCTCCTTTGCGCTGTTTAATCTGCTGCCCATCGAGGGCTTTGACGGTGGCCGCGTGCTGCACGCCGTGCTGGCCGCCCTCCGCGGTGCCGAGACCGCCGCACGGGCGCTGTTTTGCTCCTCCTACCTCTCCTTGCTCCTGCTCTTTTCGCTCTCGGCCTGCCTTCTGCTGCGCTATGGCGAGGATGCCGCGCTGGCGGTGCTTTCCGCCTCGCTTTTCGCCCGTCTTTTTCTTGCCCTCGGCAGCGATGCCGCGCCCCTTTGTCGCCCTCCCCGAAAAAAGTGAGCATTTGAGAGAATTTGAGAGCATATGGGAGGAAAAACGAGTTTTTGAGAGAAAAACCCTGGAAAATCACGGCTTTTTGCGGCTGATTACGGCAGATTACGGTTAAATCCAAAAAAAATCGTCAAAAACTATTGCATTTTCCGATACTTTCTGTTACAATACGCTTGTATAGTATGGGGGGACGGTTCTGCGTCCCCTTTCACGCTATCTTTTTGCAAAATTCTGATTTTGTTAGAAGGAGTATTTGTGTGGAATGAACAACACGCTGATCAAGTTGAGATCGATCGAGAAATCCTTTGACGGAGAGCAGGTCCTTTGCGGCATCGATCTTGATATCCACGACAAAGAATTCGTAACCCTGCTGGGCCCCTCCGGATGCGGCAAGACCACGACCCTGCGCATCATCGGCGGCTTTGAAACGCCCGATACGGGTGACGTGTTTTTTGACGGTGAGCGCATCAACGAGCTTCCCGCTCACAAGCGTCACGTGAATACCGTTTTTCAGAAATACGCCCTCTTCCCCCACCTGAACGTTTATGACAACGTAGC
Source organism: Oscillospiraceae bacterium (assembly GCA_015065135.1). Taxonomy (GTDB): domain Bacteria; phylum Bacillota; class Clostridia; order Oscillospirales; family CAG-272; genus Firm-07. The sequence goes on along the minus strand of SVQY01000009.1, from coordinate 4,099 downwards.
TTTCGGACTTCGGCTCAAAAAGGTCAAGGAGGAGGAGATCCGCGAACGGGTACGGGAAATGCTGATCATGACGGGACTGAAGGGCTTTGAGAGCCGTCGCCCCGCTACCCTTTCGGGCGGTCAGCAGCAGCGCGTGGCCATTGCGCGCGCCCTGATCAATCGCCCCCGCGTTCTGCTTTTGGACGAGCCCCTCGGCGCACTGGATCTGAAGCTGCGCAAGGATATGCAAAACGAGCTCAAGCGCATCCAGCGCGATACCGGCATCACCTTTATCTACGTTACCCACGACCAGGAGGAGGCCCTCTCCATGTCGGATACCGTGGTGGTCATGGCCGACGGTCGCATTCAGCAGATCGGCACCCCCACCGATATCTATAACGAGCCGGTCAACGCCTTTGTGGCCGACTTTATCGGAGAATCCAATATTCTGGACGGCGTGATGCCTGCCGACAACAAGGCGCGCTTTGCCGGTCACACCTTTGACTGCGTGGACGGCGGCTTTGCCAAGAACGAGCAGGTGGATATCGTCATCCGCCCCGAGGACGTGGACGTAGTGCCCGTGGAAAAGGGCATGCTCTCCGGCACCGTCTCGGGCGTGACCTTTAAGGGTGACTATTATGAGATCATTGTGGACGTCTGCGGATTCAAGTGGATGATCGAGACCTCTGACTTTGTGGCAGAGGGTCAGGAGATCGGCCTGTATATCGAGCCGGATGCCATCCACGTCATGAAAAAATCCGAGTACTCCGGCAAGTTCGGCGATTACTCCACCTTCTCGGACGAGATGGACCATCTCTCCGACCCCGGTGAGGAGGACAGTGAAGATGAAGAAGAAGCTGTCGCTCCTTGAGCGTGCCGCCGCGGTCCCGCATGCGGTATGGGCGGTCATGTTCATCGTGACGCCGCTGCTGTTCGTGCTCTATTTCGCCTTTACCGACAGCAAGACCGGGCGCTTTTCCTTTGGCAATATCGCCGCGCTCTCCTCTTATTGGGAGATCTTTCTCACCTCCATCTGCTTTGCGCTGGTGGCGACCTTCTGCTGCCTGCTCATCGGCTATCCCCTGGCCTTCGTCATGTCTCGCTGCAAGCCCTCTACCCAGAAGCTGCTGACAGTGCTGCTGATGCTGCCGATGTGGATCAGCCTTCTCATCCGCACCTATTCGCTGATGACTCTGATGGAGAACGGCGGCCTGATCAACTCGCTGCTTGGCGCTATGGGTCTGGAGCCGATCCAGATGGTAGGCACCGGCGGCGCGGTGATCCTCGGTATGATCTATGATTTTCTGCCCTATATGGTGCTGCCCATCTTCACCTCGATGCAAAAGATGGACACCCGCTATCTGGAGGCTGCGGCCGACCTTGGCTGCAACAGCTTTCAGACCATGTTCCGCGTGGTGCTGCCCCTGACCACCCCCGGCATCATTTCGGGCATCACGATGGTCTTTGTGCCCTCCATCTCCACCTTCTACATTTCCCAGAAGCTGGGCGGCGGTAACTTCGACCTGATCGGCGATACCATCGAGCGCCAGTTCCGCTACCCCTCCACCTATCACGTGGGCGCCGCCATCTCGCTGGTGATGATGATCCTGATCCTCATCTCTATTGCGGTGATGAACCGCTTCAGCGACGAGGATGAAAGGGGGATGATGGTATGAAGCTGCTCTCCCGCATCTATATGTGGCTGGTCTTTGGCCTTCTGTACGCACCCATTCTGGTGCTGGTCATCTTCTCCTTCAACGAGGGAGGCTCCTTTGCCGAGTACACCGGCGTTTCCTTCTACTGGTACGGCGAGCTGTTCCGCGACAGCGCGGCGCTGCTCTCGCTGAAAAACTCGCTGGTGCTGGCTATCAGCTCCGCAGGCATCTCTACCGTGATCGGTACCTTTGCCGCGCTCGGTCTTGACCGTATGCGCAACCGCTATCTCAAGGGTGCCATCAACTCGGTCACCAATATCCCGATGATGAACCCGGATATCGTGACCGGTGTTTCGATGATGCTGCTCTTTGTGGCGGTGGGCGGCTGGCTCCATGCCACCGACGCGCTGGGCTTTGGCACGATGCTGATCGCCCACACCACCTTCAGCCTGCCCTATGTGATCCTTTCCGTTCTGCCCCGCTTCAGCCAATTTGACAAATCGCTGCGCGAGGCGGCGATGGATCTTGGCTGCACCCCCGCTCAGTCCTTTTTCAAGGTGGAGCTGCCCCAGATCCTGCCCGGCGTGATCTCCGGCCTGATCATGGCCTTCACCCTCTCGCTGGACGACTTTGTGATCAGCCATTTCGTCAGCTCCCCCGATTTCCAGACCCTGCCCCTTTACATCTACAATCAGACGGCGCACGAGGTCAAATTCAGCATGTACGCGCTTTGTACGCTGATCATCATCGCCATCCTGGCGCTTTTGCTGCTGGTCAACTTTGCCGGCGGCATCGGAGACCGCTCCAAGCGCAGAAGGGGGGCTATGCAATGAAGCGTTTTCTCACCACGTTGCTGGCCATTTGCCTGCTTTCGCTCTCACTCCCCCTCTTTGCCTCCTGCGGCAAGGAGAGCGGTGTGACCACCCTTTACGTCTATAACTGGGGCGAGTATATCTCGGATGGCTCCGAGGGCTCCACCGACGTCAACGCCGCCTTTGAGGAGTGGTGTGCCGCGCAGGGCATGAAGGTGAAGGTCAACTACTCCACCTTCTCCTCCAACGAGGATATGTACGCCAAGCTCTGCAGCGGTGCCACCGCCTACGACATCGTGATCCCCTCAGATTATATGGTCGAGCGCCTTTTAAAGGAGGGTATGCTGCGACCGCTGAACACCGAAAACATCCCCAATCTTTCCAACATCGATATGTCTGCGGTGATCGACGGCAGACCCTATTACGACATTGACAGCGAGGGCTCGGATAAGACCTATTCGGTGCCCTACACCTACGGCACCGTGGGCATCATCTACAACAAGAGCATGCTGCTTGCCGAGGATCTTGAAAGGATCGAGGCCGGCGAGGGCTCCTGGGATATTATGTGGAACGAGGCCTACAAGGGTAACATTCTGCAGTTCAATAACTCCCGCGATGCCTTTGCCACCGCCATGTTCAGGGAGGGCGTACCCGTCAACACCACGAGCGAGGCCGAATGGCGCGCCGCGCTGGATTCGCTGATGCAGCAAAAGCCGATCCTGCAGGGCTATGTGATGGACGAGATCTACAACAAGATGAGCAGCGGCTCTGCCGCGCTTGCCCCCTACTACGCCGGCGATTTCTTTACTATGTACGAGGATAACGAGGATCTGGGCTTCTTCTATCCGAAGGAGGGCACCAACGTCTTTGTGGATGCCATGTGCGTGCCCACCGCCTCCAAAAATCCCGAGCTGGCTGAGCTTTACATCAACTTTATGCTCTCCCCCGAGATCGCCCGTGCCAATGCGGAGTACATCTGCTACGCCTCCCCCAACAGGGCGGTGCGCGAGGATGCGGAGTACATTGCCACGATGGAGGAGCTTCACCCCGATGCGATGTCGATCCTGTACGACACCGCGGATGTGGAGATGCAATTCTATGAGAACCTCGGCGAGGAGCAGCTGGTGCTGCTGAACAGCCTCTGGGAGGAGCTGAAGATCGAAAGCTCGATCGGCTCCTCGATCATGATCATCGCGTGCATCATCGCAGGCGCTGCTGTTGGCTTTGGTATTTTCTACTACATCCGCCGCCGCAAGCGCAAGCGTTACACCGACACCCTTTGGGAGGATTGAGTCTCCTTGCAACCGTAAAATACGATATGATATAAGGAGAAACAGCTATGTACAAAATTATCAGCATTGAATTCAAAAGCGGACTGTTCGGCACCAACATCCAAAAGCTGGATGACAGAATGACCGAGATCCTGAACTCCTATGAAAAGCAGGGCTGGGAGCTTGTCACCTTCACCGAGATGGACACTGCTCGCAAAGGCTACACCTACAAATTCGTATTCAAGGCCAAGAAGTAATCATAACCACCACTTCAAGTGGCGGTATGCACCGTGCCTTCAAGGCAATGGTGCTGACAACATCTGAAGACGTACCGAACAATAAACATTAGTAATTATCGCCCCGCTGCCGAAAATTCGGCAAA